>CAYMQI010000007.1:0-32575 GCA_964392715.1 uncultured Pseudomonadales bacterium
TATTATTAAGGTCTGACCTTTTGCAAAGGTCAGACCTTTTTGAGAAACGCAACATGTTCACTTTTCCCTTACTTCAAAATCAGCCCCTACGCCACGGCGTCAGCGCTGCTGCCGAGGGCAACATCGACCTTAGGTTTTCCAGCGCCGATCAAGTTGCCTTGAGCTTAAACAACATCTCTTCCGCCTTAAACCTCGACCCCCGCGCTATTGTCCAGGCAGAGCAAATCCACGCCACCAACGTTGCTCTCGTCGATTCTTCCCACCGTGGTCAGGTCATCCAAGGCGCAGACGCTCTTGTTACCAAAGACCCCTCAGTCGTCCTGATGCTTAGAATTGCCGACTGCCCACCCGTCATTCTCTATGACCCAACCAACCACGCCCTCGGCCTAGTCCATTCGGGTTGGCGCGGCATCATCGGCAAAATTGGCCTCACCGCTTTAGAGCAAATGATGCTCCATTTCCACACTAATCCTGGCAATTTGCTCGTCGCCATCGGCCCCTGCCTCTCCACTCTGACCCTTGATCACTCACCCCTCCAACAGGATCTGCCCGAATGGCATGCCTTTATCACCCGCAAAAATAATTCATACACCGTCAACCTCCTCGACTTTGTTACCCATACTTTCCAAGCAGCCGGCGTCTCCGCGGCCAACATCGAAAACAGCGGCATCAACACTCAAACTTCACCCGCTTATTTCTCCTACATTAGAAGCCAGCTTAACAATGAACCCGACGGCCGCTTCGCAGCGCTTGCCAAATTAAATCCACAAAATGGCTAGATGTTTACCTGGTTAAATGGTCGCCACTGTAGTGACCATAGAGCCATTAAGCCATCTAACCATTGCACCCATGAACCTTAAAGATTCCTCCCACGTCCACTTCACCGGCATCAAAGGCGTCGGCATGACCGCCGTCGCCCTGTGCGCCCAAGACTTGGGCATCACCGTCACCGGCTCCGATCTCACTGAGGAGTTTGTCACCGATCCGGTTTTAAGAAAGCGCCATATTCACATCTCTGCCGACTTTGACCCCGCCGACATTCCCGACTCAACCGACCTCTTGGTTTACACCGGCGCCCATCAGGGCGTGAATAACCCCCAAGTCCAAGCCGCCAAGCAAAAAGGCCTTGTTGCTATCAGCCAAGCCGAAGCCTTAGCTCAATTGATGGCCGGAAAAAAGGGCCTAAGTGTCTGCGGCGTCGGCGGCAAATCCACCACTTCCGCCATGATTGCCACCATCTTTGACTCGGCCGGCGTCAACCCGAGCTTTGCCGTCGGTGTGGGCAGCATCAACCCCCTGGAAGTTCCCGGCCATTATGACACAGGCGGCCCGCACTTTATCGCCGAAGCCGACGAGTACGCCGTCGCCCCGGGTTTCGATAACACCCCCAAGTTTATGCTCCAGCACCCGGAGATAATCGTCGCCACCAATATCGTCCACGACCACCCCGACATTTACCCTTCCATCAACGACACTCTTAAAGTTTACCGCGACTTTTTTGCTCGAGCCAGCGCCAATAACACTCTCATCATCAACGCCGACAACCAGTACACCCCACAACTTACCACTGATCTTTCATGCCACGTTATTACTTACTCTCGCGACAGTTCAGCCGACTATCAAATTGTCGATTCAACGATTCAGGACCACCAGCAAATTTTTACCACCCACCACCGCGACAGCGACTTTACCATTACTTTGCAAATCCCCGGCGACTACAACGCTGAGAATGCCTTGGCCGCCTACATTGCTTCCCTCACTTGTGGCCTTACTCCCGGTCAGGCCAAACAAGGTCTGCTCCTTTTTGGGGGCACCAAGCGCCGCTTTGAATTTATCGGCACCAAAAAAGGCGTCCCCTACTACGACGACTACGCCCATCACCCGAGCGAACTCAAGGCCGTGCTTCACGCCGCCAAACACTGGCTTCCCGACAAAACCATTATCGCCGTTTTTCAACCCCATACTTATTCGCGCACCAAAGCCCTGCTTGCCGATTTTGCCGAAAGTTTTAAAGACGCGGGCGAAGTGATTATCACCCCCATTTTTGCCTCGGCCCGCGAGGAGTCTGACCCCACCATTTCTTCAGAAATTCTCGCCAGTCGTATCCAGCAAATCTCGGGTAACGCCGTTTTTATGGCCGGCCTAGACAAAGTAGTACAATACTTGTCACACAGGGCCAAATATGGCGACGCGGTCATTACTATCGGCGCTGGTGATATCTACAAACTCCACCAACAGTTATGAACAAACTCACCGAAGGACACATCAGCACCCTCACCAAAGAACTCAAAGGGTTAAAGATCCGCTTGGACGAGCCCCTCAAAAACCACACCTACATCAAAATAGGGGGTCCGGCCGACGTTATGATCGACGCCACCACCCGCGACGAGTTAATCCGTAGCTACCGCTTGGCCAAATCCCTCAACATCCCTGTCTTTGTTTTAGGAAGCGGCAGCAACATTGTCGTCGGTGATCTGGGTATTCGTGGCCTAGTCATCAAAAACCGGGCCGATAAAATCCGCGTCAAGCAGTATTTGGGTGGTATCAAAAACAAACAGCTCTCCGTCGCCGGCGCCGTCCTCGAGGCCGACTCGGGCGTGATCGTCAACCAACTGGTCCGTCACACCGTAGGCGAAGGCCTGGGTGGCCTGCAGTACTTCCTCGGCCTCCCTGGCACTCTGGGCGGGGCGATCTACAACAACTCCCATTACCAGGGCCAGCTGATCGGCGACCGTATCAAAGAAGTCTTGGTCCTGGACTCGGCCGGCCAAGAAAAAATTTATACCAAGGTCCAGATGAAATTTGGCTATGACACCTCAATTCTGCACAAAACCAAAGAACTGGCCGTCTCCGCCACTTTTGTCCTGGCAGGCGGCGACCAGGACAAGCTTTGGTCAGAGGCTACCTCATATGCCAAGAACCGCTCCAAGACCCAACCCCTATCTCTGCCTAGCTCCGGCTGCATGTTCCAGAATATTAGTCAGTCCCAGGCCCATTTATTGGGCATCCAAAACATCACCAGGGGAGCAGGCTACTTGATCGACCAAACGGGTTTAAAAGGCACCAAAGTCGGCAAAATGGCCGTCTCCGACAAACACGCCAACTTTATGGTCAACTTGGGCGGCGCCTCAGCCATGGACGTCTGGAACCTGGTCAAACTGGTGAGAAGACGCGTCAAACAAAAATTCGGCATCACCCTAAAGCCCGAGGTGTTTTTCGTCGGCGAACAAGACTAAGGCTCAATAACCAAGCATCAAATTACAAATCACAAACAAATTCTAATACTAAATTTCCAAACGTTTTAACCCTTTAATATTTTAAGTTTTGAAATTGTTTGGTTATTGGTGCTTGTGATTTGGATATTTTTAGGAGTTTCTTATGTCCAAATTTATCATCAAAGGCGGAAAACCTCTTTACGGCTCGGTGAGGTTGGGTGGCGCCAAGAACGCCAGCTACAAGCTGATGATCGCCTCGCTTCTGGGTTCTTCCGAAACCAGACTTTTAAATTTCTCCCATATCCAGGACGTCCAAGCCACCCGAGAGATCATTGACTCACTCGGTGGTAAAACCCAAAGCGCCGGTGAGCGCACTCTCTTTATCGACCCGACCGGCCTCAAATCTTTCACCATCGCCGACAAGTTCGGCCCCGCCTCCAGGTCCTCGACCATGTTTATCCCCGCCCTCCTCCATCGCTTCAAACGCGCTTCAGTGCCCCTCCCGGGCGGCGACAACATCGGCAGTCGCCCTCTAGACCGCCACTTTGACGGCCTGCAGGCTATGGGTGCCCGGCTTGAGTACGGCCAAGACCGCGTCACTGCTTCCTCCCCCCGCCTCAAAGGCATCACCTACCGCTTTGCCAAAAACTCCCACACCGGCACCGAGACCCTGGTCATGGCCGCCGTCCTGGCCCAGGGCAAAACCATTCTCCAAAACGCCGCCCTCGAGCCCGAGGTCGACGACTTAATCACTTTCCTAAATCAAATGGGCGCCCACATCCGCCGTCGCCTCGGCCGCATTATCGAAATCGAAGGCGTTGATCGCTTAACCTCTACCATCCACTCCATTATGCCCGACAGGAACGAAGCCGTTTCTTACGCTTGTGCCGCCCTGGTTACCAAGGGCGACGTCATTGTCGAAAATGCCCAGGCTGATCACCTGACTGCTTTCCTAGACAAACTGGACGAAATCGGCGGCGGTTTTGAAGTCGGCACTTACGGCCTGCGCTTTTTCTATCAGGGCCCTCTCAAAGCCACCGACGTTGTCACTAAGCCCCACCCCGGCTTTATGACCGACTGGCAACCCCTCTGGACCATCCTGATGACCCAAGCCATCGGCCAATCCATCATCCACGAAACCATCTTCCCCTCTCGCTTTCAGCACGCCGAAGGCTTGGTTGCTTTTGGCGCCGACGTGAAGCCCACCCACATCGACGTTGATAATCCTGAAAAAACCTATAACTTTGATCTGCAAAACGGCTATCAGGCCGGTGGCCACGCCATCCTCGTCACGGGTCCGACCAAATTTACCGGTGGCCACCACCAGATCTACGACTTAAGGTCGGGCGCCACCATGGTCCTGGCGGCCTTGGCCGCTTCCGCCGCCACCACTCTCGACAGGGTTGAGCTCATCGACCGTGGTTACGAATCGTTGGATTCCCGCCTCCAGAGCATGGGTGCCGACATCAAGCGCCAAGGTTAAGCCCCGCGACATTGCTACTCTCACCAACTGCTTCTATAATAACCCCATGAAGTACTACTATAAATCCTTCTGCCACGCCATCGAGGGCCTGCTCTACTGCCTCAAGACCCAACCCAACTTCCAGTTAGCCTCTTTATTTGCCATCCTCGTCACCCTTGCCTCTTGGTATTTTCACATTGGCCACACCCAGTTCCTCCTGGTACTGTTTTCCATCGCCTTGGTTATGGTCACCGAACTGCTCAACACCGCCATCGAATCAGTCACCAACTTAATTACCGAAAGGCACCACGACTACGCCAAAATCACCAAGGACGTCTCCGCAGGCATGGTCCTCCTCTCCGTCATCTTTGCCCTCGTCGTCGGCCTGGTCACTTTCCTCCCCCACATCAGGGCGTTGTTTTTTAAATTTTAACTCGTCATTTTGCATTTTGTGCTTTGCATTTTGACTTATCACCATGTCTCTTCTCCTTGGTCTCCTCATCTTTTCCTTTATCGTCACCAGCCTCTTGATCGTTCCGTTTATCAACGCCCTGTTTGCCATCAAGTTCCAGCGCCGCGACCAACAAACCAAAGACGCTTTTGGCAAAAGGACCCCCATCTTTGACAAATTTCACGCTGGCAAAGTCGGCACTCCTGTGGGCGGCGGCCTTCTGGTTATCAGCGTGGTTACCCTCCTTTTTTTTATCCTCTTTCCCCTCATCAAATTTTTGGGGGTCTACATCACCAACGTCTACCCCATCAAAGAAGAACTAAACGTCATCTTCTTTACTTTTCTCTCTTTTGGCCTCTTGGGCCTCTATGACGACGTCATGAAGTTCTTCCGCATCGAAAAGACTGGCTTTTTTGGCCTCCGCCTCCGCCACAAATTTTTAATTCAGTGGCTCTTGGGTTTTATTATCGCTCTGCTTCTTTACGCCAACCTCCACATCCAAATTCTCTACGTGCCTTTTTTGGGCGTGATTAACCTGGGTTGGTTATACGTACCCTTTGCCGCTTTTGTCATTGTCTCTTTTGCCAACGCCGTCAACATCACCGACGGCCTCGACGGTCTGGCCTCGGGCATTCTCTTCATTGCCCTATTGGCTTTTTGGGTTCTCTCTGCCTCCATTCTCGACACCCCCTTATCGGTTTTCTTAGCCCTGTGGATTGGCGCCCTGATTGCCTTTCTGTTCTTTAACGTTTTTCCCGCCCGCATTTTTTTGGGCGACGTCGGCGCCCTTTCCTTCGGCGCCACTCTGGCTGTAGCCGGTCTGCTCCTTGGTAAAATCATCGCCCTGATACTCATCGGCGGCATCTTTATTTTTGAAATTAGCACCAGCCTCTTACAATTACTCTCCAAAAAATACCGAAAGAAAAAGATTTTTACCGCCGCCCCTTTTCATCTATTGCTCCAGGAAGCCGGTTGGCCCGAGCCCAAGATCGTCATGCGTTTTTGGCTGGCAGCTTCGGTTTTGGCCCTGTTTGGCCTTTGGTTAGCCCTGATCCAACGCTAAATCTATGATTGGTATCTTTGACTCTGGCATCGGTGGTCTGTCCGTCTATAAAGAAATCCTTTCCCGACTTCCAGGCGTTTCTACCGTTTATCTAGGCGACCAAGCCTACGCCCCCTACGGCACCAAAACCAAACTCGAGATTGGAAAGAGAGGGCAGATCATCACCAACTACCTGCTTTCACAAGGTGCCCAAACTATCGTCATCGCTTGTAACACCGCCACCGTCAACGCCACCGTCAATGATTTAAGACAATCTTTTCCCCAAACCGTTTTTATTGGCGTCGAACCGCCAGTTAAGCCGCTAAGCCTCCTTACCAAAACCAACAGGGTTGCCATTTATGCCACTCCTCTTACTTGTCAATCTGAAAGATTAAGAGATCTCATAAGCACTTACGCCAAGGGTAAGCAAGTCTTTGTCACGCCTACTCCCGAATGGGTGCAGCTGGTCGAAGGCGCAGATCTGGCTAGCGCCAACGCTCGTCAAATTTTGCGCCAGTATACCGATGACCACCTTAAACTCGGTATCGACTACGCCGGCCTCGGTTGTACCCATTTTTCCTTTCTCAAACAAACGCTTAAGGAGGTCACCAACGGCCAGATCAACTTCATCGACATTGGCCAATCAGTAGCCAAACGGGTCGAATCGCTCCTGCCAAAAACTTCGCATACCAACAGCCTTCAATCCACCCATCGGTTTTTCACCACTTCCCCAAACACTAGATCACTTTCGGCTGCTCTCAAAAATTTACTTAAAATATCTACAAAGGTAGAATGGGTCAATATATGACACCCTTTCAGCAATTTAAAGCCGACTTCTCCGGCAAAAAAGTCTTGATTTTTGGCCTTGGTCTCCAGGGTAGGGGAGTCGGGGACGCCCAAGTTTTTGCCAAGCTTGGCGCCAAAGTCACCGTCACCGATCAAAAAACCGAGGCCGATTTGGCCCCCTCTCTTCACCAACTCGCCGGCCTTGAGATTACTTATGCCCTGAGCGGCCACCAGCAGGCAGATATTCTGGCCGCCCAGGTCATCATCAGAAACGCTTCCGTCCCCTGGAACCACCCCCTGCTCGAACTGGCCCGCCAACATCACATTCCCATCAAAATGGACGCCGCCCTTTTTTTCGCTTACGCCAGGCCTCTGGCCATCGCCGTCACCGGCACTCGGGGCAAATCCACCACCACCACCCTCATCAGTGAGCTCCTCCAAGCCGCCGGCCAAAACCCCATTCTTGGCGGCAACATCACCCCTACCGCTTCCCTTTCATTTTTAGAAAATTACCAACCTACCAACCTCTACGTTTTCGAGCTCTCCTCCTGGCAATTACAAGCTTTTCACCAAGAAAAAATCTCTCCCCCAATTGCCGTTGTCACCAACCTCTACCCAGACCACCTCTTGGATCGCACTTATGCGCAATATGTCCACGACAAAACCGCCATCTTTGCCCATCAACGACCCACCGACCACCTCTTCCTCAACGCCGCCGACCCGCTTACTCCCCAACTTAAGGATCAGGCTAAGGGAATTGTCGACTTTTTTGACGCCTTCCAGGTCCCCGCTTCTTGGCAGCCCCAGCTCAAAGGCGACCACAACCGGGCAAATATTGCCGCCGCCCTCAAAGTCGCCGCCCTCATGGGCGTGACCCCCGCCACCGCCCAAGCCACCGTCGAGTCCTTTTCGCCCTTGCCCTACCGCCTGGAGCCCATCACCACTATCAACCGCGTCACCATCATCAACGACACCACCAGCACCACTCCAGCCGCCACCATTGCCGCCCTCAAAGCCTATCCGGGTTCAATCCTGATCTTGGGTGGCGCCAGCAAACGCTTGCCCATCGAGGATTTGGTCAACACCGTCAACACTCTCTCCGGCAAAATCCTTCTTTTACCAGGCACCGGCACCAACGAGATCAAGTCACGCCTCGACTCCACCAAAGTTCTCGGCGAATTCTCGTCACTGCCCCAAATTCTTGACCAGGCCCTCAGGATGGCCAAACCAGGCTCCACCCTTCTTTTCAGTCCAGGTTTTACTTCCTTTGGTCAATTTCACAACGAATTCGACCGGGGGCAACAGTTTAACCAGGCCGTTTCCTCTTATCAACACTCACCCCACCATGACACGCACTAGCAGAGTCTCCAAACCCACCCTCCGTCTCACCAAGCCCCGTTTTGATTTTGTCTTATTAACCATTATCCTCACCCTGCTTACTTTAGGCCTAATCATGGTCTACGACGCCTCCATCGTCGAAGCTCAACAGGTTTTCTTTGACAAGACCCATTTTATTGCCCAACAACTGAGATGGGCCTCCCTGGGCTTGGTTTTGCTTGCCGCCGCTGCCCTCACCCCTCTGCCTGCCATCAAAAAATACGCCCCCCACGCTTTTTTTGCCACCGTTTTTTTGCTTGCCTTAGTCATCATTCCCGGCCTGGGGACCCAAGTTCAGGGCGCCAGGCGCTGGCTTACCCTAGGCGGCTTCACCCTCCAGCCCTCCGAGCTGGCCAAACTGACTTTCTTGGTTTATTTGGCCGTTATGTTCGAAAAAAAACAAAACCACCGCATCTTTCTTGCCTCCTTGGTTTTCATCGTCATCTTGGTCATGCTCCAACCGGATTTGGGGACCGCCATCGTCATCACCAGTAGCGCCTTGAGCACCTACTTCCTCTCGGGAGCTCCTTTACTCCACTTCTTGGCAATCAGCTCATCCGGCGCCATCGCTGCCTTAATTCTGATTATCTCCTCTCCTTACCGCCGCGACCGCTTGGCCACTTTTCTAGACCCGAGCCGCGATCCCTTGGGCGCGTCCTATCACATTCGCCAAGTCCTTTTGGCCCTTGGATCAGGAGGACTCCTGGGTACCGGCATCGGCCGCTCGCTGCAAAAATACCAGTACTTGCCCGAAGCCACCACCGACTCAATTTTTGCCGTCATCGCCGAGGAAACAGGTTTTGCCGGCACCCTTTTTGTCGTCGGCCTTTTTATTTGGCTTTCCTATCGCGGCTTCAAAATCGCCGCTTCCCAACAAGATCACTTCCGCTCTCTTCTGGCCGCCAGCCTGACTCTGCTCATTTCCATCCAGGCTCTCTTAAACTTGGGTGCCATGTCCGCCTTAGTTCCCTTAACCGGCGTTCCCTTACCCTTTATTTCTTACGGCGGTTCGTCTTTACTGGTTATGCTCATGGCTTCCGGCCTCTTACTAAATATCTCCCGTTATTCTCATGTCTAAACTCTCTGGACCCAAAATTTTAATGACCGGCGGCCACCTCACCCCCGCCCTGGCCACCATCGAAAAACTCAAGTCCAGGTCGCGGCTTCTGTTCGTCGGCCGCTCTTACTCCGATTCCGACCATTCGGCCTCCCGGGAGCACCAGTTGATCAGACAGGCCGGTATTGATTTTAGAACCTTTAACCCACCCAAGTTTCACCGAAAACCCCTATCCCTCAACTTTGTCGAGGCCCTCAGATATCCCGGCGCCCTGGTCAAAGCCGCCACCATTGTCCGCGCCTTCTCCCCCGACATCGTCTTAAGTTTCGGCGGCTACCTCGCTCCGCCCATCGCTCTGGCCGCTTACTTTCAAGACATTCCGGTCATCACCCACGAACAGACGACCACCCTGGGTCTTGGCAATCAACTCATCACCCTTTTTGCCACCAAGCTAGCCCTTTCCTGGCCCACGCCCGTCCACCGCTCCAACGCCATTCTCACCGGCAACCCCGTCCGCTCGGCCTTTCTTGGCAAACCCACCAAACCAGCTTGGTATCGGTCTCCCGACTCCCTGCCCACCATCTACATCACCGGTGGCAATCTTGGCTCCCGGGACATCATCGCCGCCGTCGCCGCCCACTTAAACACTCTGGCTGCCAAGTATTACCTCGTCATCCAAACCGGCGCCGGCAATCACGGCGCCAATCAACAAACCATCGCGGCAGCCGCCCGCCAACTCGATCCTCACCGTCAACGACACGTCCACGCTGCCCCCTGGTTCACCGCGGCAGAAACCTCCTACCTCATGCACACTGCCGACTTGGTCGTCGGCCGCTCAGGCGCCAACACCGCTACCGAGCTGCTCATCACCAAAGCCAGTTCCATCCTTATCCCTCTGCCTTTCTCTGGCCGCGCCGAGCAACTCGGTAACGCCCTCCTCCTCCAGCGTCTCGGCTTGGCCGTCCATCTGCCCCAAACCAACCTCGACTTACTTCCCCAGCTGATTGACCGCCAGTTAAGTAGCCGCCCACCACCAGCCTCCTCCCGCCTCACCTCCCTTATTAAGCTTCACACCCAGGCAGCCTCAAACTTGGCCGACCTGACCCTCTCATGCGCCGCCGCCAAAAACTTGCACTAACGCCACTCTTGTTAACTTTGACCAAGCTCTTCCTGCTCCTGGGGCTAATCGCCAGCGCCATCCTCATCTATCGGCGCCTGTTTTTGATCAACTACGTCCTCTGCACCCAAACTCCAGCCTCCCCTTGTCCGCCGGCCATTATCGCCGAGTTAAACCATTTCTTGGGCCGTTCTCTGCTCAATCTCAACTCCACCGCCACCGCTGCCAAGATCAAGGGCGCCAACCCTTGGATCACCGACATTGCTTTTGTTCCCCAACTACCCGGCACTGTTACCACCACCATTCGCCAGGCCCAACCCTTGGCCCAAGTAGCCGCCAGCAGCTCTTCCGCTTCCCTGATTATCGCCACCAACCACTATCTTTCCCAACCCGAAGTTGCCTCCTCAAATCCGCCGGTCAAAATTATCTACCAAGCCGCCGGCGACTACCAACCGGGCCTACAAGCAACCGACTCGCTCCTTCTTAAATGCCTCGATCTGCTGCAACTTATTGCCAGTTACTATCTTGATGTCACCACCATCACTCTCGAGCGCCCCGACTATACTCTCGTTAGCTTAACATCAGGTACCCAGGCCATTTTTGACTTAAGCGGCGACCTCACCCGCCAAGTCATCGCCTTAGAGTTGATCATCACCGGCACGTCAGCCGAACTTCCCCAAGGCACCATTGACCTACGGCTCGAAAAACCGATCATTCTTTCCCCCTCTGGCGATTGAAAACCTCGTTAATACATGTTAAACATAATTAAGACAGAAACTTGAGGGCAGGCATCAAGTCCATCTACAAACATTATTAGTTTGACCTCGGTCAAACGTGATTGATATGGCTAAAGGACAAATCATTGCCGGCATCGACGTTGGCACCGACAAAATCTGCACCATTATCGCCTCCATCTCTCCCGATACCGATAAAACCAACGTCATCGGCGTCTCCTCGCTACCAAGCGCCGGCCTTAGGAAAAGCCAGATCGTCGATATCGAAGACGCCATCCGCGCCATCACCGAATCCGTCGAAGCCGCCGAACGCATGGCCGGCTACTCGCTCCAACGCGCCTTCGTCACCATCGGCGGCGCCCAAATCTCCTCCCAAAACTCCAAAGGCGTCGTCGCCGTCTCCGAGCCGGAAGGCGAGATCATCCCCGAAGACGTCGCTCGTGTCATCGAAGCTGCCCGCGCCATTTCCATGCCTGCCTCCCGCGAAATTCTCCATGTCATTCCTCGTGACTTTGTCGTCGACTCCCAGGAAGGTATCAAAGACCCCATCGGCATGACCGGCGTTAGGCTCGAGGCCGAAACCCATATCGTCACCGCCGCTACCACCGCTACCAAAAACCTCACCAAGTGTGTCTCGGAGATCGGCGTTGACGTCGAAGCCTTAGTATTTTCTGGCCTGGCCGCCTCCTACGCTACCGTCTCCGAGACCGAACGCGAACTCGGTGTTGTCTTGGTCGACATCGGCGCCGGCGCCACCAGTATTTGTATCTTTGCCGAAGGCTCGCTTGCCCACTCAGCCGTCCTGCCGGTAGGCGCCAGAAACATCACCAATGATCTGGCCATCGGCATGCGCGTGAGTCTTGCTAGTGCCGAAATCATCAAAAAAAACTTGGCTGGGGCCGCCGAAAGACCGCTCGACCCGGTAACTGACGAAACTACCAACGACCGGGTCAAACGCCGCAAAAAGCAAGACGAGATCGACTTAACCAAACTCGGCCTCAAAGAAGACATCAAAACCGCCTCGATCAAGACCCTGACCGAGGGCATCATCCGCCCCAGACTAAACGAAATCTTCAACATGGTCGGCCGCGAGCTCAAAAGCTCCGGCTACGGTGGCGCCACTCCCGCCGGCGTCGTCCTCACCGGCGGCGGCGCCCAAACCCACGGCATCGTTGACGCCGCCAAGCGCACCCTCTCCATGCCCACCAGAATTGGCATCCCCAAAGGCCTTTATGGTTTAGTCGACGAGATCGAGACCCCGGCTTACGCCGCTTCCATGGGCCTGATTCTCTATGGCCTCAAGACCGGCACGCCCAAACCTTCCCGCCCCGGCCTTCCCCACTTTACTCCAAGGCTTGGCAAACTCCCGGGCAAAGGTCTGGTCAACAAATTGATCGACCTGGCCAAATCTTTCCTCCCTTAACCCTCACCTTTTCGGCCTTTGGTTTTTGTTGCTTTTTCCTCCCTCCTGTTATATAACCGAACCATTCGACTTCTGCCCGCCCCAACCTACTAAGGTATAATATTAGTGGGTTGTGATCATGTCCCCACCAACTAAAAACTAAGACTAATTACTAAAAACTAGTTGTATGGCTCTCCTCAAACCAGACCTTAACACTCTCGCCAAGATCAAAGTCCTGGGCATTGGCGGCGGTGGCGGCAACGCCATCAACTCCATGATCAGCTCGGGTCAAATCAAAGGTGTCGAGTTCGTCTCCATCAACACCGACGCTCAGGCACTGCTCACCAACCAAGCCGACACCAAACTCCAGATTGGGGACAACTTAACCAAAGGTTTGGGTTCCGGCTCCGATCCTGAAGTTGGCCGTCAGGCAGCCGAAGAGACCAAAGAAAAGATCAAAAACCTCCTCCTTGACACCGATATGGTCTTTGTCACCGCCGGTATGGGTGGTGGCACCGGCACCGGCGCCGCCCCCATCGTCGCCCAGGCTGCCAAAGAAGCCGGCGCCCTCACCGTCGCCGTCGTCACCAAACCCTTTGCCTTTGAAGGCACTCGGCGTATGGTGGTGGCCGAGGAGGGGATCGAGAACCTCAAAGACAAGGTCGATACCTTGATAGTGATCCCCAATCAACGCTTAATGGACGTCATCGACAAAAAAATGCCCCTGCTGGAAGCTTTCCGCGTCGCCGACTCGGTCTTAGGACAAGGCGTCCAGGGCATTTCTGACCTCATCACCGTTCCCGGTCTCATCAACGTCGACTTTGCCGACGTCAAAGCCATCATGGCCGACGCTGGCTCGGCCTTAATGGGCATCGGTGTGGGTGTCGGTGAAAACCGCGCCACCGCCGCCGCCCGCTCCGCCATCGCCTCGCCCCTACTGGAGATCTCCATCGAGGGCGCCCGCGGCATTCTCTTTAACATTACCGGCGGCATGGACATGACCATGACCGAGGTCAACGAGGCCGCCTCCGTCATCAGCCACTCGGCCGACGCCGACGCCAACATTATTTTTGGCGCCACCATCGACGAAGACATGGTCGACCAGATCAAGATTAGCGTCATCGCCACCGGTTTTGACGAATCCCGCATGAAGATCTCCGAGTTTACCTCGACCCACCGCCCTCGCCTCACCTCGGTCCAGGACATGCTCACCAGCGCCACTCCCAAGCAAACCCCGCCAACCAACCCGTTGGCCGGTCTCACCAATCAGCCACCACCATCCCAGGATGAGCCCGAGCCGCCCAAACTCCAAGACGACTTCAACGACGAATTCGACATCCCGGCGTTTTTGCGCCAAGGCAAAAATTAATTTCTTATCTAACATTTTAGAGGAGACCAGTATGGAAAAAAAAGATTCAGTGGATGAAGCCATAAAACCGTTGGTTGAGGCACATGAAGCTCGCCGCCAAGTTCTTTCTGATATAAGCGACATATATAATGCCCTTCTGGGCGACCAAGACTTGTCAGCAGTCATGTCCACCCTTCCCGATCACCCCAACCATAAAGAATTTATTGTCGCTGAACAGTTGGATCAAAAAAGCGACCTCCGTACAAGGATCTACGGTGTTATTGTCAGTCCCACCCACCTCAACGCCCGTATAGTCCTCACTCACAAAATGAAATTGCTCCTTCTCACCAAGGCTCCAGGTCAATCACAAAGAGTTAAAGACTATGGTTACTATCTGGTTACAGAGACCAGCATTCCAGATATGGTTCAAAGCTGCTATGGAATAAATGGGCATTGCCAGAGTGTCAATGCAGACGAAGTTTTAGACACAATAAGTTCACAGTTTAAAGTCGCCGCGGAGAAGTATTCTAATGTTTCTCAACCAGAAGACTAGCTCCAAGCAGCACCAAGTGTGTTAAAATATCTTAGTCAAAAAAAGCGTTCATCGAGTCTAACTCGATTAAAGTCTGGCCATCACCAGACCAAGCCCCACTCAAGCGGGGCCAGCTGGAAAAAGAAACTTGCTTTGTCATTCTGGAGTCCCGAGCGTAGTCGAGGGACGATAGAATCTTAAATAAGATCCTATCAGTCGTTTCCCTCTTCCAGAGCTTGTCCTGAACATGATTCAGGAATGACACCAAGGACTAGACTTTCCCGGGTAAGCCCGTGACAGCAGGATAAGATTGGTAACTAGTAAACAGTAACTAGTAATTAGTAAGAAAACCGCTAATTACTATTTACCATTTACTGATTACTAAATTAAGGTGGTACCACGCGGCAGCGTCCTTTGGACAAGTCGGGTGGTTTTTTTATCCCCATCCACCTTTAAAGGCGAGGCCTTACAAGGTATTATCAAAATATATCAGCTACATAAACAAAACTAAGATTCGAATTAATTGGAAAATCAATTAGAATAATTAGGTTAGATGAAATCTCTCAAAATCAAATCCTTCCAAGACAAAATCAATTTAGTCGCCAAAGAACACGACGTTTTGGATTACTGGGAAGAAACCAAGGCCTTTGAAAAATCAATAAGCCAAAGGCCGGCTTCCCAACCCTACATTTTCTACGACGGCCCACCCTTTGCCACCGGCACGCCCCACTATGGCCACATCTTGGTCTCCACCATCAAGGACACCATCCCCAGATACTGGACCATGAAAGGCTACCGCGTCGAACGCGTTTGGGGTTGGGACTGCCACGGTCTGCCCATCGAAAACATCGTCGAGAAAGAATTGGGCCTCAAGGGCGGCAGAAAAGCCATCGAAAACATGGGTATCGGCCGCTTCAACGACGCCTGTCGCGCCGCCATCTGGCGCTTCGACAAAGAATGGGAGCGCGTCATTCGTAGGATTGGCCGCTGGGTCGACTTCAAAAATTCCTACAAGACCATGGACACAACTTTCATGGAGTCAGTCTGGTGGGCCTTCAAGACTCTCTACGACAAAGGTTTGGTTTACCAAGGCCGGCGCGTCATCCTCTACTGCCCCCGCTGCGCCACCCCTCTGTCAAACTTCGAAATCGCCATGGACAACAGCTACAAGGACGTTGAAGACTATTCGCTTTTCGTTAAATTCTCCATCAAAGGCAGGTCTCACGAATACCTTTTAGCCTGGACTACCACCCCCTGGACTTTGCTTGGCAATGTGGCCCTGGCGGTTAGCCCCGAGGCCGACTACCTTAAAGTTCAAAAAGGACCAGACATTTATTATCTGGCCAAAGCGCGCCGTGAAGTCGTCGGCAAAGATGTAGCCACCATCGAAGAGATGAAAGGAAAGGATTTGGTTGGTCTCCAATACGAGCCGCTTTTTACATATTTGAACCTTGGTGCCAAAAAAGCTCACTACGTTGCTGCCGCCGACTTTGTCTCTTTAGAAGAAGGCACGGGTATTGTTCACACAGCCGCCATTTACGGAGAAGATGACTATAATTTAGCCCAAAAAATTGACTTACCCCTTGTTCCCATGTTGGACGATCAAGGCAAATTCCTCGATTTTGTAACTCCACTGGCCGGACAATACTACAAAAAGTCTGAAGCTTGGGTTGTCGGAGAATTGACCAATCGCCAACCAAGCCTCATCTATCAGCAAGGCAAACTGATCCACTCGGTTGCCCACTGTTACCGCTGTGATACCAAACTCTATTACAACGCCGTTCCTGCCTGGTTTATCAACATCAAAAACCTCAAAAAAGACTTACTCGAGCAAAACGAACACATTAACTGGTACCCCGACCATCTAAAACATGGTCGCTTTGGCAAAGGCCTCGAAGATGCCCCCGACTGGAACATTAGCCGCTCCCGCTACTGGGGCACCCCCATGCCCATCTGGATAGGAGAGTCCGGCAAATTGAGGGTCATCGGCAGCCGGCAGGAACTAAGAAACTGGGCCGTCGAACCCAACAAACTCGGCACCTTAGACGATATTCACCGCGAGCACCTAGACCACCTCGAAGTTTGGGTCGACGACCAAAAAACCGAAAAAGGCCGCCGCCTTCCCGAAGTTTTTGACTGTTGGGTCGAATCCGGCTCCATGCCCTATGCTTCTGTTGCCTATCCCCTCCAAAACAAGCAAAAATTCGAAAGTTCCTACCCCGCCCAATTTATCGTCGAATACATCGCCCAAACCCGCGCTTGGTTTTACACTCTCCACGTTATGTCCGTAGCCATCTTTGGCAAGCCCGCTTTCGAAAATGCCCTGACAACCGGCAACATTCAGGGAGAAGACGGCCAAAAAATGAGCAAAAGCAAGAAAAACTATCCCGACCCAGAACCCCTTTTCGAACGCTACGGCGTCGACGCTCTTCGTTTTTACCTCTTAAGCTCTGCCGTGATGAAAGCCGACAATACCAATTTTTCCGAAACCGGCGTCAAAGAAGTTTACCAAAAACTCATCAACATTCTCTGGAACGTCTTTAGTTTTTACAAGCTCTACGCCCAAAATCACCAAGTTAAACCCTCCGCCAAACCCAGCCACCTTCTCGACCGTTGGCTAGTCAGCCGCTTGGCCAGTACCCAACAGTCGGTCACCACGAGTCTCGATAGCTACGACACCGTCGGCGCCACCAGGCAAATCCAAGACTTTATCACCGATCTATCCACTTGGTACTTAAGAAGAAGCAGAGGACGTTTGCGTACCGACCGTCACTCTTTGGCCGTTTTTGCTTGGGTTCTCGACCAAACCGTCAAAATCATGGCCCCCTTGACCCCGTTTATCACCGAACTCATTTACCAAAACTTAACTCCCCAAAAAATCTCCGTCCACCTGGAAGCTTGGCCCCAACCAAACCTGGATTTGCAAAACACCATCTTAGAAGGACAGATGAACACAGTCCGCGCCATTGTCGAGAAAATCCACGCCGCCCGCCAGACCGCCGGCATCAGGATTCGTCAACCTTTGGCCATCGCCAAAATTTCCCTTTCTACCAAAACTCCCATCGACCAAAGCCAGGAACTTCTCGAGATTCTCAAAGAAGAAATCAACGTCAAGGAAATTATTTGGGAAACCGCCGCCAACAACCGAGACCTGACCGTTGTCCTCGACACCAATATCACCAAAGAATTGGCCTGCGAGGGCAAAGCTCGCGAAATCGTCCGCGCCGTCCAGCAGGCGCGCAAAGACGCCCACATCAGTCTCGATCAGACAGTCACCCTTACCCTCCCAGACTGGCCTGATGAATTTACTGATTACATCAAGGAAAAAACCCTTGCCACCACCCTTGTCAAAGGCAAAAAACTCACCATTACCTAACGCTAGACGCGAACTAATTACCTGATTTTATCTTTTCTCTGCCATGTTTAAATTTAACGACTTTCAACTCATCTTGGCAGTTCTGGTGGTCGTCACCTTCGGCTTCCTGATCCACCAAAGCGTCTCTCCCGCCGGCCTTAATCTGCAGGTGGTGCACTTAAGCCTTGGTTTCCTGCTGGCCCTGCTGGTGACGCGCCTCGACCTCAAAAGCTCCTCTGCCTTCCGCCTCCACCTCTATCTTCTTTCTTGCTTACTCCTGATTTCCACCTTAATTATCGGCGCCGCCAGCCGCGGTTCTACCCGTTGGCTCGATCTCGGGCCCTTGCGCTTCCAACCCTCAGAGTTGGCCAAGCCTTTACTCATCCTCTCCTTTGCCTCTTCTCTGGCGCAGACTAACTTGCGTGGCCTAAAACACGTTCTCCGGGCCACACTCCCCTACGGCCTGCCACTGCTGCTCATTTTCCTCCAGCCCGACTTTGGCACCGTCATCATCATCACTCTAATTCTTTCCGGCATGCTCTTTGCCTCTGGCCTGCGCCTAAAACACATAGCCGTTCTGGTGCTAATAACTCTTTTAATTTCTCCCCTCCTTTGGTTAACCCTCAAGGACTATCAAAAAAGCCGCGTCCTTACTTTTGTCAATCCAGCCGCCGACCCTCTGGGCAAGGGTTACAACTCCATCCAATCGGTCATCGCCGTCGGTTCTGGCCAGTTGACCGGCCGGGGCCTGGGGCACGGCACCCAGTCCAAACTTCGCTTCCTCCCCGAACACCGCACCGACTTTATCTTCGCTTCGCTGGCCGAAGAGTTGGGGTTTCTCGGTAGCTTCCTCCTGGTCACCGCCTACGCCTGGTTGATCATCCGCCTGTTCAAACTCGCCGCTTTGGCCCCCACCACCTATTCTTATCTGGCTATCATCGGCATCGCCACCATGTTTGCTTCCCAAACACTGATCAATATCGGCATGAACATCGGTCTCTTGCCGGTGACCGGCATTACCCTGCCTCTAGTCAGCAGCGGCGGCACTTCCACCATCACCGCCCTTGCCTCTTTGGGTATCGCCGTCGGTCTCTCCGCCCCGCCCCGCCCCCGCGCCTCTATTGAAATCAACGCTGCTCCAGGTTAAAATAGCCACCTATGACCTACGCCGTTGTCAAAATCACCGGTAAGCAACACAAACTCAAAGTCGGCGATGTTATCGTCACCGACCGCTTAGCCTCAAAAGAAGGCGAAACCCTTACCCTAAATGACGTTCTCCTCACCGTTGATGGGGACAACGTCAAAATCGGCACCCCCACTCTCACCGGTACTGCCGTAACCGCCAAAGTCCTCGCCCACACCAGGGGAGTCAAAATTCGCATAGCCACTTTCAAAGCCAAATCCCGCTATAGAAAAACCAAAGGCCACCGCCAGGACGAAACCAAGCTCGAGATCCTCGCCATTGGCCCCAAACCAAAGGCCTCGAGCCTTCGAGCCCAAAAGATTGCCACCGGTTCACGCGCGGTTAAAACCAAAGCCACCAAGCCCAAAACAACTAAACCCAAATCTGCTTAACGAAACCTTGGCTCTCACCAAACAGATCGAGTCAGATTCGACGCTAACTCCCCTCAATGAAATACCTTTTTCAACTAGGATTTGCTCCATCCCTTGCCGCCCAAGAACTCTCGGCTTACTTTTCGCGCCTGGGTGTCAAATACCAAAAAAAGGCCTTGGGACCGCAGCTGTTCCTCATCACCACCAAAATCCCCATCGACCCTGTTGCTGCCATCAATACCTTAGGTGGCACCGTCCGTATTGCTCCCTTTTTGGCTTCAGCCGAAAACTCCGACTACCTGCTCGCTAAAATCTCCAAACACGCCCAGAGCCTCCATCAGTCAGGCCAGTTCAATTTTGCCCTCGCCGCCCCCGGTTCCCAGGAAAAAAGCCTTCTTCTGGCCAGGAGCTTGAAGCAAGCCCTGCATGAAAAGCACATCAACGCTAGGTTTCTCATCTCTGATGGTTTCATCAACCCGATTAAAATCTCCACTCAAAAGGCCCACGAGTATATCGTTATTCCAAAGACCAACCAACTGGCCGTATTTTACACCCAAGCCGTCTCCGACTTTGCCTCCTGGCAATCCCGCGACCGGGGCCGTCCCCACGTCGACCCGCAGTCAGGCATGCTCCCCCCCAAAATGGCCCGTATTCTGCTTAATCTGGCCCTGACCAAACCTTTTGATCAGCACACCGTCATTCTCGATCCCTTCTGTGGCTCGGGTACTATTTTGGCCGAGGCCCTCATCTTGGGACTCTCCTGTGTAGGCGCAGACCAAAGCCCCAAAGCCTTGGCCAATTCACAGGCCAATCTCGACTGGCTCAAAACCCACTTCTCTTTCCCCGGTAACTTCTCCTTGGTCCAAGCCGATGCTACCACTCTAACTGCCCCGGCTTTGCCCGGGCCGGTCAACGCCATCGTCTTTGAAGGCCACTTAGGTCCTCCTCACTTTTCCTCCGTTAATCTGCCCGCCATCATCGCCGGCCTTGATGCTCTTTATCGCCAGGCTCTTCCCCGCTTGGGAGGCCTCCAGCAATCCGGCGACAAACTGGTCATGGCCCTACCCAAGTATGACCACCAGGGTAGCGTGAAAATGCTCACCGACTTGATTGACACGTGTGAAAACTCAGGGTATACTCTCACTGCTGGACCGCTCTATTACTCCAAACCAGGCTCAAAAGTCAGACGGGCGATCTACACTCTAACTAAAAATTAGTTTTAAAAAAATCAAATTCTCTTGCAATTAATTTTTGCATGTTACTTTTTGAGATTTGATTTTTGCTTTATTCATATGTCCCACGTCAAAGCCGGCGGCAAAACCAGACAAGCCTCCCCGAGGCCCGGCAAACGCCGCGGCGTCAAACTTTTTGGCGGTCAAACCGTTAAATCCGGCATGATCATCATCAGACAAAAAGGCACCAAGTACCATCCAGGAGCCGGCACCAAGTTGGGCCGTGACTTCACCATTTTTGCCGTCCAGGACGGCACCGTCGAATTTAAACTCCGCCAATCCAAACAAATTGTTTCCGTAGTCTAATTTTTTTAAATCCCGTGGCAGACGACAAAAACATCATTGACTTAGACATCAACAATCTCCAACCCAACCCCCTTCAACCTCGGGGTGCCATCAACTCCGACTCCCTTGCCGACCTCGTCGACTCCATCAAAGAACACGGCATTCTCGAACCCCTTGTGGCCGCCCAAACTCCCGCCGGCTATCAGATCATCGCCGGCGAACGCCGTTGGCGCGCCGCCAGACTGGCTGGCTTCTCCACCGTCCCCGTCATCGTCAAAAAGACTTCGCCTCGGGGCATGCTCGAGATGGCCATCGTCGAGAACGTCCAAAGAAGCGACTTAAACCCGGTTGACCGCGCCAAAGCTTTCGAACGCCTCATGAGCGAGTTTAATCTGTCCACTTCCGACATCGCCAAACGCGTCTCCAAATCTACCGCCTATGTCAGTAACACCATGCGCCTTTTGAAACTCCCCGACGCCCTCAAAGACGGCCTCCTCTCCGGCCTTATCTCCGAAGGCCACGCCCGCGCCCTCTCTGCTATCGAAGACACCCGCACCATGGTCGAGGCCTACAAAATCATCCTCAAAGAATCCGGCTCTGTCCGCCGCGCCGAAGAACTCGCCCGCCGCATGAAACGGGCCAACAACCAGCACGTCGTCGCCAGAGACCAAAAGAGAACCGTCGTCGTCAACGAAGACCTCGATCAGATCCAGCACCAAATCCAAACTTCACTCGGCGGCCAAAGCAACGTCAAGTTAAAGGTCACCCGCCGCGAAACCAAACTGCAAATCTCGATCAAAGGCTCTCCCGATCAGACCCGCGGCCAACTCGACTCCATCCACCGCGCCCTGACTGCCATCACTCCTCCTCCTCAAGCTCAAGCCTCCTAAATCTTTCTCAAATCAATTTAAATTTTGTTGGCTTTTCGCTTTAAGTTTTTAGTTAACTCTCTAGTACCTTGCGTGCTCCACAATTCCGGCTTGGGCAAGCGGCCAGTACCGGAAAAACACTCGGCCAATGATCTTATCTTTGGTCACCGGCCCCCACGCCCGCGAATCACTCGAGTGATCGCGATTATCACCCGCCACAAAAAACTCATTCTCTCCGAGAGTGATCTGTCTGTTTTTGGTAAAAGCTCCCGCTTGGGTGACAAAGTCAGCCGGCAGGTAGTTTTCTTGTAGCCTCACCCCGTTGATGTACACCCCCCCGTCCTTGATTTCCACGCTCTCTCCCGGTACTCCCAACACCCGCTTGATAAAATCACACCCCGCCCCTTTAGGGCAACCGGCCTGGTCGGGCGCATGAAACACTACCACTTCTCCCCGTTGCGGGTCGCGCCGCTTATACGTCACTTTATCGGTCAACAGGTAATCCTTATCGTGAAAGTTTGGCACCATACTTTGGCCGTTTACCTGATGCGGCTGCATCAGGAATAAATACACGATCAAAAAAATCGATAGCGCGATCACCACTGTCTCGATCACGTCCAAAAACAGACCCCCAAGTGCTTTGGTCACATAATTCATGTGTTTCATTATTCTCCTGCCATTTCTAATAATCAACTCGAACTTACTATCAGATAATCATTCATTTTCTTATTTTTTCCGTCACCGCTAAACTCGGCCAGCACCTTGAGCTCCAACTCCGCTTTTAGTCTTTTTAGCTCATCTTCACTTACAATATGGCAGTACCTTGCCGCTTTGGTCAGATTCCACCGTAGTAGATAATCACCAGCCTCCAGATACGTAGGATCAATTTTTGGATCATCCTTCCACGGCTCTATTTTCCCGGCAAAGTTTTCATCCCGGTCTGGTCGCCAAAAACTTATTATCATCACCCCGTCCTTTTTAAGTTTTTTAGTGAGTTGCGCCAGCAGCTTAACCCGCGTTTCATAACCCGGCATATGATGCATCAGTCCAAATACCCCGATCACTTCAAACTTGTCGTCTAGCACTTTACTTTTTTCCAACTCCAAAACATCAATCCTTTCAAACCTGGCCGCCATTCGTCTCAGCCTTTTTTGGGCTATTTTTAGCAGCATGTCATCACTATCGATCCCTACATACTCCACGTGGCCCTGATAATTTTCTTCCAAAAACCGCCCAAACCTGCCGTTGCCACAACCAATATCGGCCACCCTAATTGTCCCCTCCGCCAAATAGGGGAGTAGCTTAAACCATCCGGGCCAAGGCTTGCGGCGCGTCCGATCGAACTCGCCCCCCACCTTGCGGTAGAACTCTCGATTAAGCTCTATCAATCGTCTTACTGTCTTGTCATTCATCTACCTATTCTCTCCTCTGGTAAAATCCTTCTATGAGCAAACCCTCCCATTTTAACCCATCAGACCACACCAAAGCCTTAAGTGAAATTTTAAGCACTCTCGACAAATCCCAACGCCTCAAGCCACGGGCGCTATTCCGGCTCCTCAAACTCCACACCAAGCCAAACGGCGACCTCTTCAGCAAAACCGAGCTCATCGCCGCCTTTACTTATTTCCAACCCACGCTCAAACTCAAAACCAGCCTTAGGGATTTTCAGCAGTATCTTCAGAAGAAACCGGTCCGAAGCGGCAGCGGTGTCACTCCGGTCACCGTCCTCACCAAGCCTTTTCCCTGTCCCGGCAAGTGTATTTTTTGCCCCTCGGACGTGAGGATGCCCAAAAGCTACCTAGCGGGCGAGCCCGGCGCCCAACGCGCCGCCGCCAACGCCTTTGACCCTTACCTGCAAACCTACTCGCGCCTCGAAACATACCACAATAACGGCCACCCCGTCGGCAAAGTCGAAATCATAGTTCTAGGTGGCACCTGGTCCTACTATCCGCCAGTCTACCAAGTTTGGTATATCAAACGCTGCTTTGACGCCCTCAACGACTTTAGTCTTGGCAAAGATAACAGGAGTCAGGCAACTCCCGGCTCCGACTTCACCGACGTTACCAAAACTTTAGACGGCTCTCACCTAACGCAAACTTACAATCAGGCCATCTCAAAGGAACTGATCAAGCGCGATGGTAGACCTATTCGCAACAGCGAAACAGCCGACTGGCCGGAGCTCCTCTCCGCCCAAAAGCAAAACGAAACTGCAGCAAGCCGCTGTGTCGGCTTGGTTATCGAAACTCGCCCCGACAATATCTCCCCAGAAGAAGTCCTGCGCCTCCGCCGCTTGGGCTGCACCAAGGCCCAAATCGGCTTCCAAAGCTTAAGTGACCAAGTCTTAACCCTGAACAAACGCGGCCACACCGTCGCCGCCACCCGCTCTGCCATGAGACTCTTGCGCTCCGCCGGCTTCAAGATCCACGCCCACTGGATGCCCAACCTCTACGGCTCCAACCCCGAAGCCGACAAACAGGATTTCTTAAAAATCTTCTCCGATCCCGACTTTTGCCCCGACGAGCTCAAAATTTATCCTTGCAGTCTCATTAGTTCTGCCGAACTCATGGCCTACTACCAAAAAGGCTTGTGGCAGCCTTACACTCACGATCAACTTTTGGACGTTCTGACTTTTTGTTTAGAGCACACTCCCCGCTACTGCCGTTTAACCCGTGTAATCCGCGACATCCCCGGCCCCGATATTGTCGTCGGTAACAAAGCCACTAACTTCCGCCAGATAGCCGAAGCCGAGCTTGCCCGTTTAGGTCGGGGGTCGGAGGATATTCGCGCCCGCGAAATCAAGAACCGCCGGTTTGACCCCCGCACCCTCAAACTCAAGGATACCCTCTACCAAACGTCAACTTCAATAGAGCATTTTTTGGAATGGGTCACACTCGACGACCACATTCTCGGCTTCCTCCGCTTGAGTTTACCTTTTGGTCAGCCTAAGCCAAGCCAAGGCTCTAGCCAAGCGACAAATAAAAGTCATTCTGGGGCAAACCAAACAGAAGCACTTGAATCATTAGATCACTTTCTCCCTGAACTCCAAAATTCAGCCATCATCCGCGAAGTCCACGTCTACGGCCCGGCCGTTAGGGTGGGGGACAGGGGAGGGGACCGGCCCCAACACTTAGGCCTTGGCAAAAAACTTATCAGGCGCGCCCAGAAGATTGCCACAGACACGGGTTTCAAAAACCTCGCCGTCATCTCCGCCATCGGCACCCGCCAGTACTATCTCCGCCTCGGCTTCACCCACGGTCATCTCTATCAACATCTACAGCACAAACATCCCAGTCTTTAACTACCGCTGCCAAAAATTCTGTACTCATTTGTCCTTCAGGATTGGTAATCAGTTGATCAAAAAACCATTTTATTGGCTCCGTTGCTTTTTGATGGCTCAAACATCCAACGGTCCAACCCATATCCTCCTTAATCCAACAAACACCACCTAAATACGGAGTGTTAATCATAGCCTCGTCACAAACCGATAGTATATTGTCCAAAACGGGATCGGTTAACAACTCCTGAAAATTAGCTAAATTTTCTCTTTCATAAAAATTTATTACCTCGCCATTTGTAGGATCTTCACTTGAAGCCTGAAAGGATAATTCGCAATCAGTTTCAATTGTATTAGCGCCCCCCAAAGTCGTTCCTAACCAAATCACTTCTTGATTATCCACAAACAATTGTTCATATTGCCCTTCGGTTTCTTCAACTAATCCAATTAGTTGTTTGACATCAATCTGATACACACAAATATATTCCATAGAAAAACTCTTTTCGGTCAACGTGTTTAAATCGTTCAGCAAAATATCTATTGTCGCCATCTATTGTCACTCTTTCTATACGAGTGCTTCCTCCGCCATATTCTCTTGTTTCAATCATCTCTTGTTTCATCGACATGCCACACCTACCTTTCTCTTCATTAGTTTGTCAGGATTATACACAAAAAATTATAGACTCATCAAGCCATTAAGCCCATATTTTCTTTAATGTATAATACTACCTAAGGATCTGTAGCTCAGTTGGTTAGAGCGCTGCATTCACATTGCAGAGGCCCCTGGTTCGAGTCCAGGCAGGTCCACCCTAGCCCCAAATATTAATCCTCAGGAGGCTTTATGTCCGCACTCATTCTTCTGTTCCCCATTATTATTCTCGTCCTCGGTTCCCTCAAACAGGTCAACGAGTACGAGCGCGGCGTCGTCTATACCATGGGTCGCTTTATTGGCCTTTTGGGCCCCGGCTGGCACATCATCTGGCCCATATTTCAATCTTTCCGTAAAGTCGACGTCAGGACCCGCGCCCTCGACGTGCCCAAACAAGAAACCATCACCCGCGACAACGTTTCCTGCAAAATGAACGCCGTTATCTACTTCAAAGTCAGCGACGCCGGTAAATCTGTCAACGAAGTCCAAGACGTTTTTTGGGCCGTGTCTCAGCTCGCCCAAACCACCATGCGCCGGATAGCAGGCGAGGCCACTTTGGATGAACTATTAAGTAACCGCGAAAAAATCGCCGAACAAATCTTAACCATCGTTGACAAAACCTCTGATGCTTGGGGAATTGATGTGGAGACCGTCGAGCTTAAAGATATTGAGCTTCCCGAATCCATGGTCCGCACCATGGCCAAACAAGCCGAAGCCGAACGCGAAAAAAGGGCCACCATCATTAGTTCCGAAGGCGAGGTCATGGCTGCCGAAAATCTTGCTAACGCCGCTTCACTCCTTTCCAAAAGCCCTGGTGCCCTTCACTTGAGGACTCTAAACTCCATCAACGACATCTCCTCAGATCAAAGCAACACCGTCATTTTTGCAGTTCCCATGGAAGTCCTCAGGGCTGTCGAAGGCCTTGCCAAAACCTTCAATAAATCCTAATTGCTAGGGATTATTGTGATTTTATCCGCCAACACCTTCGCCAAATCGTTGGCAGCCTCGCTCATGGGCCACACCAAAATCTTTTTAAACTCGACCGCTTTGCCATCAAGTAGGTATGCCCTCAACATTGCCGCCCCGCTGGCTGTTACAACTTGCACGCTGCTTTCGATTCCCTCCGCACCCTTACCATTTTGGTAAAACTGTCCGTTCTCAATCAAACCCGAACAATCAATCTCGTACTCATCACACTCAAACTTTGGCTCACCACTTACGGTACTTTCGCCAACTCCCAAAATTCTCACGGCCAGCGCGTCCTTGTCAAAGCCGGTCGTCACCACCGTCTCGATCTCGCTTTTTTGTTCGATTTGGTATGTGCCGGGATACTCCAACTGATACCCCACCGTCGCGTTCTGATAAAGCGGTGTTTCCAACTTTTGTTCAGTCACTTGCTGCACTTGTGCAGTATTAACCTTTCGCAAAGTCTTTATGCCCTCCACACCGCCCGCCAGCCACAATCCCATCACCCCCACCACCGCCAACCCCACCGCCCCAAGGCTCACCATCGCCAAGTGCCACCCCCCGCCGCCCCCTTTCTTGCCTGTCCTCGCCGGTTGCGTCTTGCCAATATCGCGCGTCGACTCTCGATTGATACTTTCCATACTTCCATTCTACAAGCTACAAACACACCATCTCAACCTGCATTCTTACAGGCTTTGTCGAAGCCACTGCAGTTCTTGAGAAAGAAAACTCCGTCCTTCCTCAGTAAGATTTCTGGAGTGGGCTGCATCAATATACTTATCTATAACAGACAAGATTGTTTTTGTTAGCTTGGGTACAGAATGTTGGAAATGTTTTGCAATAAGGGTAAGTTTAGTAAGAGTCACAGCCAAACCCTGATTTTTGATCCAACCGTTCTTCCTGGCAAACTTAATGTCTAGAACCAATTGGTCAAAACTCACAACAGACGTCAATTCCAACGTTGTACCACCTGGGTTTTGTGTATAGCCAAAGACAAACTTTCTTGGCAGATCTTGGCTGACAAAGTAACTCTCCTCAGAAGCCGCCCCATTGGCTTCAGAATCATAAGCATAAACTTCAAATTAATAAAAACCCGGAATCTTCTGTCGATAACACTAGTTCATATTTACCATCATCTGGCGTGGGGATTCCTATTTCGTCAAAGCGTTCCCCCGAAACCACGACGTTACCATTAACGTAACCATTCAGTGGATTCTGCAGCCAATACCACGATTCATCCTGCTCTTCGTGTTTCCCCTCTCCGTCAATACCAACTCTACTTCCGTCTTCGTGTATCAAAACGGGCATTAATTGTTCGTCGGTGTGAACAACTAGGTAGGAAAAGTTAGAGTTTGTTGGTAAAAATCTATCTATAGCTCTGAGTTGGACATTATCAGAAAGAACACTGCTTCGTTCAAAAAACGGATCCACTATTGCGTATTCACTACTCGATTCGATAACTCCATTCGTGACTACAAAATGACTTCCAGAAGAACTCAAAGGATCAACCAACTGCCAAATGTCGGGTTTACCTTCACTTATTAATTGGTCGGATCGAGTAAAATCGTTAGTTATGTATTTTCTAAACTCCAACTTTATCGAATCACTTTTGGCCACATTAATCTGTTTTGTCAGTAGAGAAATTGCACTCCAGCTTATTGTTCCTTGTCTCAAAAAACCATAGGGTTGTTTAATAAGCCATGCATTCAGCGTCCCCGGGTTTATGGGTGTGCCGTCGGGGAAATCGGGATCGTTCATACCATAAAAACTATTTACACCATAGTAGTTAAGAACCGAAACCGCAGTGCTCAACGCACACCCCCAAACACTGATTGAGTACTCGCCCGATTCCGCCCAACTGCGAGCAAAATCATAATCCATCGTTCCCCAAGGATCTTGAGTTTGTGCAAATCTGGGCACGCCAAGTGTTATGTCTTCTTCCTCAGGGAACGGACACTCACTGGCAGTCGAAAAATCTGCAAAATTCACGTTTCCGCTCACCGAATCCCCACTCCCAGGCCCGGCTCCAGACGGCCCACTACTATCTCCCCACCAATTTAGGGTGGCCACAACTTGACCATCAACATTTTCAACACCAATGTCACCGTTGCCTTCTATACAGGTTTTATTTACAGTCAGTGTAGCACCACCGGAGTTATAAAAGGCTCCACCGCTCAAGGCAAGGTTGCTAAACACTTTGCTGTCTGAAATTGTAGTATTAGCACTCCCTTTGTTTATCAACGCCCCACCATAACCATGCGTCGGGTGAATATCAACCTTATTTCCAACAAAAATCGAACTATCAATAGTCAAACTACCATTAAAATTAAAAACAGCGCCACCCTCATTTCTTGAGTGGTTGTTTCCAAATGTCGAATTTGCAATGTTAGAGTCAAGTTCTGCACCGGTAATCATAGCTAACGCACCGCCAACATTATCCGCATAATTATTAAAGAAACCAGTTCTGTCGACAAACATATAACCCCTATTAGTCAATGCCCCGCCGCTACCTTCACTATTTGCCGAATTATCTCTAAAAATTGTATCGACTATTTCCAATTTACCCCCAACCCAATTATTTATCGCCCCGCCTCCAGCAATACCTGAAGCATTATTCTCAAAAACGGAATCGCGAATAGCTAACACGCCTCTGTTGAGAATTGCACCCCCACCTTCAAAACGCCTATCTGTACTCCTGCCTTGCCTGATCGTCACATTGCTCAAGGTCAAAAAACCATTACTCTCTATCTCCAATAAACGAAAATCCTCAGACTCAGACTCTCTCTGAATAATCGAATCATTACCAACGAAATCAACTCTTGAATTTATAGTCGGTAAGCCATTTTTCCCAGTCATCACATTATTCACCAGCTGTATCTCATACAGTCCTCCGCCCAATTCAATCACGTCGTCTTCTTGATTAGAATTTGCGTCATCAATCGCTGCAATCAAAGCATTTTCATCGCTCGCCGGAACACTGATAACTGCTGCTCTTACTTCAAAAGGCATCAACAACACAAAAAGGAGCAAACTAACACACGCTAACAATCTTGTTATCAAACTCAGCTTGACAATCACCCCTTCGACTATACCTTTTCTCCAATCTTCAAATCAATACATAATCAAAACACACCAAAATACCAGCCTATCAATCAAGTTCAGACAACAGAACCCGAAATCTTTCCTTATATGTATAATCGCGGTGGGTGCGTTTGAATCCTGCACGGGCGATCTGGCGTCTTTTTTGAGGATTAGCAAGATAATACTTGACTTTCTTTTTCAGATCATCGGTAGAGTTAAACAAAACAATTTCCTTATCCGGTTCGTACCATGCTCTAGGGCAGCGATTGGCAAGCTGAAAGGCACCGGATCCTGGAATTTCAAAAGTGCGCATGTTGCCGCCGATAGGCATGTGATCTGGTACTAAGTTGAGGACAATTTTAGCAGCATTATAGATTTTGACTGTTTCCCTCCCCCAAGCCTCTCCTTTGTAGTAAGGTTGGAGCCTGGGCTCAAGCTTAGTATCTGATGGGATTTTACCCCAGATTTTAAAGTTAAACTGTTGATTAGTTAGGTGAAGTAATGTCTGTTGTTTATCGGCAAATAACGTGCCCACGAAAACCACATCTGCTTTTAATTGCCGATATTCACTTGGTGTAAGTTTGACCTTGTGGTGAATTGCGGGGTCAATGCCTGCGTAGGGCAGCGCCCGCGCATTTTTGGCTCCCAGTTTTTTCCACTCCCGGGCATGGCTTGGATCGTTGGTGATAACCCAGTCAAAATATCCAATCACATCTGTTTCAAATCTTGTGGCTCCGACTAAGGGATTAACGCCATGGAGTAGGTAAATTGGTATGCCGAGTTTTCGGGCTGTCTTAAACGGCAAAGAAACAAGTTCCGAAATACCACCAGAAATAATGATTTTGTCTGGCCTGCAATGCGCGATCAGTCGTGATAATTTGAATGATTTAACTAGATTTTCTGGAAAAAGTGCATAGTGGTGGTTTTTAGTCAGGCGGTATTTGTTGTAGATCCGAGGAAAGAACGAGCTAGAGATTTGGTGAAAGCGAGCATTAACTTTTTTGGGGATAAGTACTGGATCGGAGTACAGGAAAACTGTGACCTGATGGCCTAGGCCTCTCAATGCCCTCAACCACATGGCCTGTGCTTGAAATTCAGGAAATATCTCGTTTGATTTTCTCTTGAGTTCAAAGTCGGGCGGGACTTGACTAACCAGTAGGATTTTCATTGTGACTAAAAAAATGATCTTCCGCACCACTCACTTGAATTGCTGCTGACTGCCTATTCGGCCGTATCAGCATTCAGGTTATGATGCGGGCTTCGATCTTGCAGCAAAGCTGCTCATCTCGTTCTTAAGAGTTTTTCTGACTAAGGAGAAGAAAATAATCAAGGTAATAATAGAGGAGATTACATTGGCCCAGGCGGTGCCCTCAATACCACCTTTCATAGTAAAAGAAAAAATAAGAGCGAACATAGACACGGCTTTAATCAAATTGGCTAAAGTACCCAGCTGAGGTTTACCGATTGCATTTAATAGTGGCCCATAAACACTGGAGCTAGCCCTAATGGCGTCAAAGATGCATAAAATCCTCAGGGCAGGAACCATAGACAGCCACTGTTCACCTAAAAGTATTTTGACTAAAGGATAAGCAAAAATGGCAATTAAAATGGAGAAACCTGAAGTTGTGACTGTGGTTAACCAAAAGGTTTTTTTAAAGGCTCTCTGAAGGCGTTTTCGGTCATCTTGGATGATAGAAAACGCTGGAAAGGTAACTTTGGTGACTACTCCGGTGATTTGAGTGGCGGGAAGAGAAGCTATTTTGTAGGCATACTGATAAAAACCCAGAGCAGACGCACCCAGGAGTTTACCGACCACAATATCGTCGCCTTGAGTGATGATGTAGGAAAGTAAACTTCCTCCCCAGATCCATTTGCCATAATTTAAGAGATCTTTAGCTTCGTGACGGGAAAATTTGGTAGGAATGATTGGTTTTACGATGAGGTAAGACAGGATTACTTCTGCCAGTGCTCCGGCGACAATTGACCAGACTATCCCCCAAACGTCTCTGGTAACGGAAGTGGCTGCAATAGCAGTAACAACTTCTACCAAAGAGCCTCCACTCAAGAAGAGGAACTCTTTGTGAAATTCGAGACGTTTTTTGATCAGGACTAAGGCGGGGTTACGCAGGCTTCTTAAAATTGGAGTAAAGGCGATCACTTGGATGTATGGAGTGATGTGGGGAGCCTTGAAAAATAGAGCGATCAAGGGGGCAGCTAAAAAGAGAACTATGGTGATGAAGATGCTTCTAACCAAGAAGATCGTCCAGCCGGCGGAAAGTTCAGAACGGCTGATATCTTTTTTCTGGATTAAGGCTGACTCAGCGCCCGTTTCAGTAAATGTTTCGATCAGGTTAAGAGATAGGGAAACAAAACCCCAGTACCCAAATTGAGTAGGGGTAAGCAATCGGGCCAAAAGAACAGCTTTGGCCAAACCAAAGCCTTTAGAAATAAAATTGTAACTGGTAAGCCAAAAGCTGGCTTTGATGGAGGCGCGGGTTAAATGCATAGAAGAGGATTCAGAGTACAGATTTCAGATATCAGAAAATAAATAATCAACAGGAAACATTTTAAGGCTTTTGGGGTGAGAAGACCATGGCTTTTAGAGAGCCGACGATAATAGCTGAGTCGGTAGTAAGTTGGATCAGGGGAAGATAGATGATTGAAAGGGCAGAGTTATAGTTAAGGTAATGTCGGTGCTTGAAAATTGCATAAAAAAGATAAGCAGTAAAAAGTTTAATCGCCAAGATCCGTTATGCTTATGATCAGGGATGGATCATAAAAAGTTAC
>CAYMQI010000008.1:0-8852 GCA_964392715.1 uncultured Pseudomonadales bacterium
TTTCCTTCTCTATACTGTGGACGAAATCGCCAAATGTTCCTGGGCGACTTGGTGGTAACCAATGAGTTTAACAGGCAGATTCCGGACAAGGCTTGTTGTAACTGCCTTTGCCGGAATGAGAAGTGATGATTGCCACTAAGTCACCCAGGAAAGAAAATCAATAACAGTTGTCGGAAGGGGCGTGTCTGCCCCCCCACAAGTATTATTGATTGTTTTCCTCCTTGGCATAAAGCTACGGAGGATTGTGTAACCTCTTCACTTGTCAAAGAGCTTTTGGGGACACGAAATACCACAGTAAATTGTGGGTTGTGTCAAACCAAATTCTTACAAAATGATTATATTGCAATAACTATCGGTTGTTGATATGTATGGGGTGTGTAGTGAAAAAGGGTTTAAGGGGTGTAGAGGCCGCTGAGGTCATTGAGTCTGATTTTGATTAGACCAAGGAGGGCTCGATAGCCGTCCTTGAACATGTTGACCTTGGTGCGGGGGTCATTTTTCCAATCGACGGGGATCTCCTTGATGGGAAGATGGTTTTTTTGAGCCAGGTAAAGAATTTCTGCGTCGAAGCTCCAGTCGGACAGGACCGATTGGGCAAAGAGGGCGCGGGCGGCGGAGCCTTTGAAGAGCTTGAAGCCACAGGTGATATCGGAGATGCCGCGGGTGGCGATGGTGTTGGTGAGGATGGTAAAGACTTTACCAAGGTTTTCCCGTAGCCATGATTGGTGGCGTTTGATGTTGGCGCCTTTGATTTTGCGGGAACCGATGACAATCGGGTGGGTGGAGGTATGGGGCCAAAATTTTTCTAGTTGACTTAGGGGAGTTGACAGGTCGGCGTCCATAAACAGTACCCAGTCGGCAGTTGATGACAAAACACCAGCCCTGATGGCGGCGCCTTTGCCGGAATTTTTGGAGAGATGGATAAATTTGACGTTCTGGTGGCGGAGAGTGAGTTGGCTAACAACGGCTTTTGTCTGATCGATGGAGCCGTCGTTGACGATGATAATTTCTCGTGTGTATTGTTGATGGTTGAAGTAGGAAAGAATTTCCGGCAGAGTTTTTTTGAGGCGGAGGGCTTCGTTGTAGGCGGGGATAACGACGGATAAATGGGGTTTCATATCAAGAAAAAAAGTGCTCACGCAATAGGGCAATTTTGGCACGGGGCGGGGCGTGGCGCAGGGCAAAAGTCAGGCGGCTTTTTTTGATAAGCGGATTTTGAGCGATGGAGCCGGAACCTCCGGTGGCGCTGGCGTTTCTGTGCCAGAGATGGCTCTGGGGCAGATAGCCGATTTTGAAACCGGCGCGGTGGGCGCGCTGGCAAAAATCGTTGTCTTCGTAGTAGGCGGTGAAGGCTTCGTCCAGGAAACCGATCCTAGCAAATAGCTGCTTGGCGATGAACATACAGCAACCGGTGGCAAAGTCGGTGGCTTCCGCACGGTCGTATTGGCCGTGGTCGAACTCGTTGACGCCTCTGTGGGTGGCGATAACGTTGGCCCAGTCCATGATACCGCCGGCGTACCAGATAATTTTGCCTTGCTCTGGGGCGGGGACGGGGTGAAATTCGCGGCCTTTGTAGAAGTAAATCTTGGGGGAGGCGATGTCGAAGTGGTATTTGATTGAGGCAGCTACGAGTTTGGCGAGGGTGTCGGGGGCAACTTGGGTGTCGTTATTTAATAAAATGACTGACTGGGCGTGGTCTTTGAGGGCGGCTTTGATACCAACGTTATTGCCACCCGAGAAGCCGAGGTTGGCAGAGTTTCGGATGACTTTGACCCAGGGATGTAGACCGGCGATGACGGCGGCTTCGTCTTGGCTTGAGTGGTTGTCGACGACGTAGACAATGGTGTCTTGGCGGTCTGACTTGCTTAGAGACGAGAGGCACTCGAGAGTGTCTTTGAGGCCGTTCCAGTTTAGGATAATGAGGGCAATTTTTGCTTGGGACATACGAGAAGCAGGAGGCAAAAAATAAGTGAAATTAGGGAAAGTGCAGCTCCGATTTTAACAGATTGCGGGGAGTAGCGGAGGGTGAGGCTGTGAACACCGGAGGGAAGGGAAATGGCCCTGAAAGCGTCTTGATACGGGTAAATAGTAATGGGCTGACCGTCTAAAGTGGCCTGCCAACCAGGATAAAAAGAATCGGCCACAACAAGCGTATCCGGATTGGGAGTCGAGGTGGTAAGGGTAATTTCATTGGGGCCAATGGAGCTTTGGTGCAGGGTGCCGGTTCCTGAAAGAAAATGAAAGCGGCTTTGGGGAGTGAGGCGGCGATAGATAATTTGGGGTCCCTCGATAATTTTGGTAAAACCAGGAACGAGGGCAAAGTAATCTTGGGGATAGCCGGTGATCAGGTAATTCACGCCCAGGAAAGCCAGTCGGGGGTCGTCGGGAGGTAGCGCTTGAATGGAGTTGACGAGTGACGAGTCTAAATACCGGGCGTAAGAAGCTAAAACGACGGCAGAATAACCGGAGGCGTTGTACCAACCAAAGAGGAGATTTAAGTTGCCGGGCAACTGCAGGAGTTCTTGGCTTAAGACGGAAAACTGCTGGAGTTCTTGGTGCTTCAAGTCTGGGGCGAAGGGTTGTCTGACCCTTAAGTGGTTCCAGTAGACGTGGGGCCCCAGATAATCCTGGGTATCGGAGGCAGAGAGGTAGCGATCGGTTTTGACCGGCAGGGGGGGTGGTTTAATGGCAAAGATAGAGGCCGGAGCGGTGAAGAGATTGCCCCGAGAAAAAATAAACAGTTCGGTGATGAGGGTGATGATCAAGGCCGCCTTTTTGAACCTGGGGGTAAGTTTAAATACGATAAGCAGAAAGGCGAGGAGGAGAAGCTCGGTGGTGATGTTGATGCCGACGAGGCGAATGATGGCGTTGATTTTGGCTGGTGGATAAATGGCTGGGTTGATAGTCATTTTTTTGTTAAGGAATTAAAACCGTGAGCGGCGAGAGGGGCAAGGGCGAAAGTGTAGATAGCAAGAAGGCGCATCGGCGATCTAAAGTTATTAAAAAGGGGTAAGAGGTTTCTGGCGAGAGTGAAGGCGGGGTTGGCGGGGCCAAAAGCAAGAATAAACGAAAAGAGAGCGGTGAGGCCAAAAAACAAAACCAGGCCGGATCTGGCTTTGGCCAGAGCTACGAGGGAAAGCAAGAGAGTAAATAAGCCGACGAAGCCTTCGGTGGTGGCGCGGCCGGTTTCCAGCGGAGAAGCAGGGCCCCAGGAAGTACCGGAGCGCCAGGTGCCGTAGATATCGGCCAAAACGAAGCGGGGCAGATCGAGAAGTTGGAGAGAGTTTTGGGAGGCGAAAGAAAGAGTTTGCGGCCGATAAGTAAGGCCAGAGAGTTCCAAAAAGGGCAGCAGTTGGACGCTGCCAAGGCCCAAAAATAGCAAGAAAGTCAAAAAGATTGAGGCGAGTTTGGGGTGGAGTTTGAGGGGCAAGAAGGCGAATAGGTAAGCGGCCAACAGCACCCAAGTGTAGTAGCTGTATTGGGGGTGGCCAGAGATAAATTGAAGGGTCAGGCTTAAGGAGAGCAGGGCGATGTTTCTCAAGCTCGGGCGGTGGATGAGTCTTTGGGCCATGAGAAAAATGAGGGGAATGAGGACAATGCCCTGGAGGGAGTTGATGTCGTTGGCGGCGGCCAGGGCGGTGCCGGAGAAAGAAAAGACAATAGCGCCAAAAAGGCTGGAAGAACGGTTTAATTTGAGTAGGATGAGGAAAAAGTAAGTACAAGCTGCGGCTGTGAAAATTTCAAAGATGGCAAGCCAAGAGAGGGCGGTAAAGGGATTGTTGATGAGTAAATAGGCTAAATTAAAGGGCGAGAGGGTGTTGGTAGACAGGTCGGCCAAATGAGGAATGCCGGCAAAAATGTAGGGATTCCAAAGGGGGGGCTGCAAAGCCAAAACCGATTGTTTCCAAAAAACCATGGAAGGAATGCGTTGAGTCAGGGTGTCGCCGAAAAACAGCACCTGACCAAAAAGAATAGGGTAGAAAAAAAGCAGGCTGAGGAGAAGAAGGACGAGGAGGGGGAGGCGGTGAACTTGGGAACGATGGGTCACAAGAGTTTGTTTTGCAGTTTGTAGAACAATTTTTTGGCAAGGGGGGCGTTGATTGATTGGGTGTGGTTGTACCAATACAACAGTTGGCGAGCAAAATACCTAAATTCTTTTTGGGTATCGGCTAGGTTAACCGAGGTTGATTTAAACCCCTGGCGTTCCCAAATTTTGGCAAAAACGACGAACATGTAAAAAGCCTGCAGCAGGGAGAGGACCAAGCCGTGGAGGCCGTCTTGGTAGGAACCTCGCAAGAAGTAGTTGGTCAAGAAATCCTGAAAGGGAAAGCGGAGGGCGTCGTGCCAAGCGATGCGGCCGCCTTTTTTCAAAAACACGTTGACCTCGTTGTCGGAGTATTGCTTGTCAATTTTTTGGATGTATTGGGAAATAGTCGAGTAATTGAAGTGGGTGAGGTGGCCTTTGAGTTTGCCCGCCACCCCGTCGACTTTGAGCAGTTCGTGATTGTGGATGGCGGCAAAGCGGCCCTTACCTTTCTTGAACAGCCGAAGTTGGTGGTCCGGGTACCAGAGACCGTGCTCGATCCATTTACCGAAGATGATGTTTTTTCTAGGAAGGTAAAAGCCGTCTTCTGGAATGTGCTCGTGTTGAAGTAACAGTTCAATCTCCTGTTTTAAGTCCGGCTCGACGCGCTCGTCCGAATCCAGGCTTAAAATCCAAGGGCCCCGGGCCTTGGTGAAGCCGAAATTTTTGCTGTCGTTTAGATTGGTTGGGTTGTTTTTGTGGGGGATGACGCGAGCGCCGGCCTTTTTGGCGAGGCGGGCGGTGTGGTCGGTGGACTGGTTGTCGATGACGATGATTTCGTCGGCAAAGGCGGCCGAGTTAACGGTTTGGGCGATTTGATCTTGGTTGTTGTGGGCGGTGATGACGACGGAGAGGGCGTTCATAGTTTAGCTAAGCTTGAGATATTTTTTGACAATGGCAAATTCTTGGACGAGCCGGGGTCGGCCGGTAAGCAAAGAAGTGGCCAGATAAACGATCAGTCCCAGGAAAGCGATGCCCAGAGTATTGCCCAAAGAAGTGGCAAAGCGGGCAGCGGCTAACCAAACAAAAGAAAACATGATGACGGAGTTGACCAAAGGGGGGAAGATGTGGCGGAGGAGAGAGATGTCGACGATTTTTCGGACGATCCAGAAGGCCACGAGGGAGCTACTGGCTGTCAGGGCCGAGGCAAGGGCAACGCCGTTGACGCCCATAAACTTAATAAGAATCGGGGTTAATATCCAGGTGAGAATCGTCCACATGACCATAAGTTTCAGAGTGGTAGTGACTCGGCCGGTGGCGTTGAGGGTATTGGTCAAGGTGATGGAGATTGAGGAAAAAAGAGTATTGAAACTGTAGAGGGTCAGGGCAATGAGGGCGGGTTCCCATTTGGAATATCTGGGGATTTGAGAGACGAGGTGGGGGGCGATGGCGATCAGACCAAAAACCGCGGGAAAAGTGAGAAAGCTGACAAAAAAGATGGATTTTTCGATGGCTTTTTTGAGTTCGGGGCGATTGTCCTGGAGGCGTGAGTAAGCGGGAAAAGTGACTTTGAGGACGGGATCGGCAAAAAAACGGATGGGGGTGAGCGACCACTTCTCGGCCCAGCCGATGTAACCAACTTGGGTACCAGTGAGAACTTTGCCCAAAAAAACGACCAGGAGCTTGTCTTTGATTAAGCTTAAGATGCTGTTTAATTGAAAGGGGGCGCCAAAGGAAGTGAGGCGTTTGGCAACTGTCAAGTCAAAGCTGATACCCGGGGGCCAGGGCTTTAAGAGGTAGATGGCGATAAAACCGACGACGGCGCGAGCGAGCACGGCGTAGGTGTAACTGGTCACTCCCCTACCCTGCCAAGCAAAATAAACTGCAGTACCATAGAAAACCAAGTTCTCGAGTATTTGGGGAATGACCAGTTTGTTAAATTCAAGGTCGCGTTCCAGAAGAATAGAGGGGATGGTTTTGAGAGATGAGAGGAAAAAGGAAAAAACCAGGGCTTTAAACAGTAAACTTGCTTCCGGCCCGTAGTGGTAAAAAGCGGCGACGCGATCAGAGTAAATAAGGGCGAGAACAACTAAGATTGAAGCTAGAGTCTGTTGGATGGTGAAGGTGGTGGTGAGGTCGGTGCGGGAGAGTGGTTGTTTCTTTTGGATAAGGGCCGCTCCCAGGCCAACGTCGGAGAAGTAAATGAGAAAACTAACTGTGGCTTCGACCACAAAAAAGATGCCGTACTGCTCGGGAGTCAGAAAGATGGTGAGCAAAAAAACCGCAACCAGGGCAATAATTTGCAGAAGGAAGGTGCGGGTGGTGAAGGCAATGGCGCCGGCGACCGAGCGTTTTTTGATCTGGTCGAGGTCGAGTTGTGTGTTGACGGTGGTGATGTCACCTGCCTGTGAGTCTTCGGACATAGCGGCTGGCTGTTAAATGATGAAGCTTGGGGTACAACAAGAGCAAGATTATCATAAATAAGCCGAGCAGGGATAGCAGATTGGCGACGGACCTGACCCGAGTATTGGTAAATTCCAAGGTAACGGTGTGGTCGCCAGATGGGACCGGGACAGTAACGAGCTTTAAGGGATTGTTGTCATTGATGTTTACTCTGGTGCCGTCAACTCGGGCTTGCCAGCCGGGGAAATTAAAGGTGTTGAAAGTAAAATTGGTGTTTTGGATGGCGCTGACGGCTACCGTTTTGAGGTGGGGGTAGTCGGTGAGGATCTTGGCGGTGGCGGTGGCCGATGGCTTGATGGCCGAGGTGGCAATTTGGTCACGGTCGAGGGCCAGTTGGGTGACGCCGTTTTCCCCAGCCCTGGTGGCGACGCCTTGGGGGACGAACTCGAAGCTGGTTTTGCTGATAGTCCATTTGGCAAACTCATCGCTTGTGTAGTGGGGGGTGGTGACATCAAGGTATTGTTGGGGGCGAAAAAGCTTGAGGTTGGGGGGGAAAAGCAAGGTGATGGCAATCAGGCTGATGCCAAAGGCAGGGACAGGACCGGCCAATTTACGGACAAAGTAAATGAAAGAACCGGCCAAGAAACTAGCAAACAAAGCGGTAAAAGTGAGAAAACGCCAAGGAAACTGCAGATACTGCAAAGGTTGAAAGCGGTCCCAGACAAAGGCGGTGTAATTGGTGGTGAGCAAGGCAGCTACGGAGAGAAGAATTGAAGCGGTGAGAGCGGCGGCGGCGGCCGAATAAAGGCGGCGGCGATAAAGATGGACCAGGCTTAAGACCAGGGAGAACAAGGCCAGGACAAGGTGGAGTTTACCGATTTTAAAGGAGATGCCGTCGAGAGTGCCGGCGGTGGAGCCGCCATAACCCCAGATCGAGTTCCAGAGCTGGCCCAGGTAGACGAAGTGTTGAGAATAGGTGTATTTTTCGGTCAAGAGGATTTGGTCAACCAGGGTGAAGCGTTTTTCGGCAAGGGACGGTAACCAAAAGGAGGCAGAGAGCAGGGTGGCGAGGGCAAGAGAACCGATAACCAAGAGCAAGGGTCGCCGCAGGGGCCTGACACCTTTAGACAGGGTAAAGAGGAGTTTAAACAGGAGATAGAGGAGCAGCAGTAAGGCGAAGGGGAGGGCGATAAGGGTGTGGGTGAGTACCAGTGCGGCAGAGGATAAAGACACAAGGAGACACCAGCGCAGCGGGTGGGTGGATTTTGGGGAGAAGAGACGGTCTATGCCAAGGAGAATGAGAGGTAGCCAAACAAAGGAAAAGAGTTCGGCTAAAGCGCCGCGGACGTAGGCGTCGACGGCCTTGTAGGGGACATAGGTATAAAAAAGGGCGGCGGTGACGCCTGAGGCGCGGCCAAACTGGTGCTTTGCCCAAAAATACATCGCCAAGGCAGAAGCAATCAAGGCGGTGGCAAAGACGAGTTTAATGGAAACAATAAATGAGGCCTGAAGCAGCAAGTGGTAGATTTCGCCCAAGTAATAAACGAGGGGAGGGTAAAAAATAAACAGAGGGTAGCCGTAGCCAAAACCGAGGTGGGAGACCCACCGAACGGGAAATTGGCCGCCGCTTAAAGCAGTATCGAGGGCAAACAAACGGACGACCTGTTGGTCGTCGTGCATGACAAAAAATCCCGGGTGAAACAGGGGAAAAAGAGTGGGGGCGATCAGCAGCAGAATCAAAATAATCGGCCAATGGAAAGAGATGAATTGGGAGAGTGTTTTGGTCATAGGGGTAAGGCTTGGTTGATTGCCGGGAGTAAAGGCCTTATGGCCCGGGTCAGTTGCGGGCGAAAATCGAGGGCCAGCTTAATCATAATTAAATTGGAAAAGGGCAAAAACAACATCATGTAGTGGGGCCAACCGCCGATGGCCGAGAGAAATAAAGAGTAGAACAAGAGCCAAGAGACGATGAGGTAGTAGTCGGCGATGTTGGGATTTTTAAGGCGGAAGTGTTTGGCAAGCTGCTTAACAAAGATAATCAATGAAACCAAGAAAGCGATGGCGTTGGCCGGCCAGGTGGGCAGCCATTGTCTGGTAGTGAGAGTGTAAAACTCTCCCCAAGCCGGGCCCCACCATACCCGCCAGCGGTTGAAAAAGACTAAGAGCCAATAGGAGCCAAAGGGCACCTTGGGGCCGCCTTGGCGGTAAAAGTTGAAGATGTATTTTTGAACCCCCAGGTACTGACGAAGGGTGCCGGAGTGCAAGAAAAAGCCGGTGTAAGAAAGTAAGTGGACCAAGCCGGCTGCGGGTAGAGAAAGTAGGTAGCGGGCGAGGGAGGGCCAGCGGCGGGTGAGCGAGTAGAAAAAGAGGGAACTTACTGCCAGCAAAATTCCTCCTAAAATCATCACAATAGGTATAACCCATC
>CAYMQI010000008.1:8862-27545 GCA_964392715.1 uncultured Pseudomonadales bacterium
ATGATCCCGCCCAACATGAGGGCGGCAAGGATAAAGTGCTTCCACCTGGTGGCCCCGAGGAGAAAATAAAAGTAGAGGGCGAGGAAACCGACTTGAAGGTTGTCAAGCATGGTCAGAGTTAAGCTGTTGGTGACGATGGGCTCCAAGGAAAGTATGGCCAGGGGAAGCAGGGCAAGCCAGGGGTTGCCGGTAACTTTGCGGTTGACGAGATAAAGACTGGCAAACATAAAAGTGCTGAAGGTCAGGCCGATAACAAAAGTGCTTCTGGTCAGAAGTAGGCCAAGGCCGATAAAATATTTGCCCAGTGGCGGGGTTTCGCCGTTTATCAAGATGGGATTTTCACCGTGGACGTAGGCCCAACCAGCCCAAGTGTAGAGGCCATGGTCGCCAATGGGGTGTTTGGACATTGGGTTAACCCATTGTGATTCCAGATAGCGCTTTTCCCAATAGACAGGATCGTACACCTGGCCCTTGTTGTCGCTGGTGACGAGGGCGAAAAAAATGTTGGCGGTGAGAACCGTGGCGGCCAAGATGCCTAGAGATTGGTAGGCATGCTTATGGGTGAAATGATAGATAAAGATAAAAAGGACGGTGAGCAGGGCAAACAATGAAGCGGTGCTGGCAAACTGCACGAGCGGTGATGGGGTAAGGGTGAGGCGAATGTCCTTGTGCTCTCCAGTGTTGGGGTCGAGAGTAAGCTGCAACTGGTGATTGGCAGTAGTAGTGGGGGTAACCTGTAAGTCGTTGATGGTGGCGGTCCAGCCCGGATAGTCGTGGACGTTGAAGGTCAAAACTAGGGTGTCTTTGTGGTTTAATTGGAGGTATTTTTCGCCGGCTTTGTTGACCGCTTCTGTAACTTCGGCTGAGGGGGGAGTCAAGGTATAAAAGTTGCCCGGTGGGGAGAGGACGGCAAATTGGGGAAGGCGGGGGCGGCTGAGAGTGGCCAAGAGGGGGAAGGTAAAAAAAGCGGTACCGATGAAGGTGAATAAAATGGTGGAGAAAAGGCGGCGCCAGCGACCCTGCTTGAGGAGGACCAAGGCAACCCCAGGTAGGAGGGCGAGGGCGAAGGCAAGGTTGGTCAGGGTGATCAGGGTGAGGAGAGGGGTGAGGGTGGCCGGCTGGCGCCGGGAGCTTGCTTTGGGCGCAAATAGGGCGTGAAGGAGGAAGGGCAGGAGGGTAACAGAAAAGGCCAAGGTCAAAGCAGAGTAAGTTTTGGGCCAAATGATCAGCAGTTGGCACAATAAAATTGCCAAGGTAGTAAAGAGTGAAAGTTGGGGCGAGAGTTGGCGATTGGAGAACTTAAACCAACCCCAGGCCGAGAGCACCAGGGATAAGGCTGCCAGGATAGAAATGGCGGTGGCGGCAGTGATACCCAGGAACAGGAAGGGGGAAGCCAAGAGGGCGGGTAAGGGAGACATCAGTGCCCCTAAAGGAGAGCCCAAGCCGGCGCCGGCTTGGGCAATCCAGACTACGGGAAAGTGGGCTTGGCTTAAAGCTTGGTAGTAAAAGGAAAAATAATCGGCGGAGGTAATCTGGCGCAGGGGGGCGGAAAAGAGGGGTTCAAGCCAAAAATAAAGGACCAGAGCCAGCAATAGAGACAAAAAAACAACTAGGTCCTGCTTCGACTGTTTTAGGGTTACCATGAGATTTTTTTGCGGTAGAGAGAGTAACTGGTAATGATGGGCAGGGCCAGTAATGTTGCCGAAGAAATGATGAAACCATGGGTGAAACTTTTTGGTTTGTAGATAAACGTTACTCTATTCTCACCTTTGGGTAACATGATTGTGCGTAAGGCATAATTGGACCTATATATCTTTGTTTCTTGATTGTTGACATAGGCGTGCCAGCCGGGAAAGTCGGCGTCGGTCAAAGTCAGCAGGGTGTTGGTGTTGGTGTTGGTGGCAATTTCCACTGTGTTTGGCTGGTAGTTGGTAATGGCTAAGGTTTGGTTCTCGGGAGGTGAGAGCACAAAATCTGCTGGTAGAGTTTCTTCGAGGATTACTTGGTGTTGGTAGTCGAAGCTTTCGGTGAGGAGGGTGCGAATGATTGCTGCCGGATCGGAGATGGTGAGGTAGTCGCTGGTTAAGTAGGCTCTGGGAAGCGAGGCGGGGCGCTCGTAGATTTTAAAGATGCCCTCTTGCCAAACCAGATCGGCTAGATTGTGAAACTTCAGAGGTTCCGGGTTCCAGGCCAAGGTCTCGTCGTCGTATTTGTCCAAGAAGTACTTGGTGCTTAAAAGGGAGAGGAGGCGCCTTGAGCGGAAGTCGTCTTTGCCGATAAAGTCGGCGTCGGATTTGGAGTATTTATCTGGCAACTCGCCGGTGTTTTGGGCGGCCACCAACTGGGCGAAGCGCTGGATACGCATATTATCGTAACCAGTCGGCGAGTAGATCTGGTAGTAAGTGGCAAAATTGGTACCAAAAGAGGCGGTGTCCACGCCCAGGAAGCGGTTGAGACCCGCGAGGCGTTTTAAGTTGTCGATAACCAGGTGGTCTGGGTAAAAGAATTTGGCGGGAGAAAAAGGCAGGGTTTTGTTGATCTGATAGGCAGCAAGCAAAAGTTGGGGAATAAGGACGGCGGCCAGAAAGAAGTTTTTGCCCCGCTTGTGGCTTACGGTAACAAAATAGGCCAGAGCCAAGATAAAAAAGACCAGAGAAGGAAGAAGGAGATTTCTGAAGCTGGTATTGGCGATGGTGGGGTCCAAACCAAAAAAACCAGGGGTTTTGGAAATAATGAAGTTACTGATTAAGAGAGCTAGATAGATTGACGCAAAAATTAAAATAATCCGATTGAAGTGCTTGGCGATACGGATTTTGTAGTGGTGAGTAAGTTGATGTAAGCCCATGGCGGCCAGGATCGAGCCGGCGAAAATGACGACAAAAAAGGATCTGGCTTCGAGAGTTTGGGAAAACACGGGCAAATTGGTAAGGCGCACCAGGTGAAAGATGGGGCCGGGGAAGGTGTACAACAAGTAGGTAAAGAATAAGAGCTTAAAGAAAGCGGCTTTTTTACCCTTGACGGCACAGATGGCATAAACGGCCAAGATAAAAGCGGCAACGCCAAAGAAAGGGGTGCCGTCACCATAGATTTCCGAAGTGTAGTTGCCAGTCACCGGGTGGCCAAAGTAGTCGGGGGCGAGGAAAGTCAAGATATTTTTCCAGGGAGTTTTGAGGTGGAGAAAGACATCCTTGGCAAAGCCTTGGGACATGGGAGAGAGGTGCTGGAGCTCAAGCGCCGGTAAAAATTGAACGGCGGAGAGGCCTGCGGTGACCGTGGCCCAGCAGAAGATGGTAATCAGGTGGAGGCGTTTGATCTTGGGCGTGTTGGTGGTGAAGAGGCGGTAGAGCCAGTAAAGGCCGGAAACTAAAAAGACATTGACGATAGATTGGACGTGACCGGAGAAAACAACAAAAATACTGGCTATGACAAGAGCTAACAAATAACGCAGGCGGTAGTGCTGGAGCAGGCGGTCGATGAGAAAGAGAATAAAGGGCAACCAAGCGATGGCGTGGCCGATAATGCCCAGTTCAAACCACATTAGGATAAAGCTGGCAGTGGCAAAGGCTAAGCCGGCCAGGAGTGAGGAGGCGCGGGAGAGATGTAAACTGGAGCGGCTATACAGATAAGTGAAGCCGACCATCAGGACCGGCTGGAGCATGATATAAACGGTCCAGGCGGTAAGAAAGGGCATGAGGAAAAAAAGGAGGCTGGTGGGGTGAAAGATGGCCGTCTGGAGATTGGCCAAAAGCGGAGTGCCGGCAAAGTTGTAGGGATTCCAGAGCGGCCATTGGCCTTGCTTTAGCAGGTTGATGGCCAGATTCCGCCAGGGGATCATTTGGCGGATGGCGTCGGAGGCGATAAATTCTTTGTGAAAAGTCCAAGAGTCATAGCCGGGCCAGTGGCCGGAATACCAGGGGAAATAAAAGGAAACCAAGAGGTCACCAGGGTAGGGTAAGAGCCCAAGCAGGAGTTTGGGGAAAAGAAGGAAAAAGCTGATGACGGAAAAGATCAGCACCAACTGATCGCGCTTTGGTAACTTCATCTTGGTTATTCTACCGTTAATGGGCTTGTGTTGTCATGTTCATTTGGATAAAAATCCCTCGAGCTGACGCTCGGGGTTTTGGGTTACGCCGTGAGCGCCGGCGGCGATTGTTTGTATCGCTTCCAGCCAAAGGCTGGCGGGCATCCCTCGACCTTACAGCGAGGTATTGCGCTTTCTTGTAATAAACTTAGGGAAATCAGAAGCTGGGGCGCGGATGTGATCATTCGAGAGTTCGACGAATTGGTGAAGTTTGTCAGTTAGAAGAAAGGGCATCAACGAACTTGATTAAGGGCTGAGCGACTTCGGGTTGGCGATCAAATTGCCATTTTTCGACGACGACGCCGCTAATTGACGACCAGGATTTGACGCGGCTACCCAAGGCGCGAAAGTTGCCCTGCCAACCGCCGATGCGGTCCGCATATTGATCCGGTTCGATGATGAGGTAGATGTTTTCTGGGTTGCCGGGTTGAGGGTGAATGTCGTAGGGGCGGGGTAAATAGTTATAGGTTTTGAGCCCATACCATTGAAGTTGATAATCCCAGATGTAGGGATAAATGGGCGGGGTGTAAACGTAAAGGGCGAAAGGTTGGCCCTGCGCATCTTCGTAAATGCTGTCAAGGATTTGTTGCTGGTTTCTCAATGTAGAGACGTTGTCCTGGTAGCGGTTGGCCCAGACGTCGAGGTGGCCGATGGGGTGTGAACCGATGAGGCAGATAAAAATCATGTAGGCTGCCAAGGCTAGGGTGGTTGGCGACCGGTCACGGAAAAGTCCGGCCAAGCCCAAAGAAGAAAAAAGGAGGAAGAGAACGGGCAGGCCGGCCCGGTACCAACCCCAAACTTCCCCGGGGTAAATAAGAAAGCCAAGATAAAAAAGGGCCAAAAGGAGGAGGATGAGTTTGCCGAGGTAAATGGCGGTTTTGTTATTGCGGCGGATGTTGAAATACCAGCCGGAGCCGACCGCGATGAGGGTGGCGGTGACGGCCAGTTTGTTTTCGAGCCTAAAGGCGGACGCGCTTAAGTAATCGCTGACAAAAAGGGTGAGGCGGTTTGGCAGACGGAGATCCAGGGGGAGATTGACACCCAGGCTAGTGTTGGTGCCTGAAAAATAATCGCGGATGGCGTTGGCGATAATATGGTCGTGGCGCAGGTCGAAAATAATTTGGGGGATAAAGGGAAAAATAAAGACAGGCAACGAGATGAGAAACCATTTGGTTTTGAGGGGGAGTAGTTTTTTGTAGACGAGAAGAGTGATGGCGGCGGCAAATAAAGCGAAGGCGGCAAAGCCAATTTCAAGCTGAAAGAAGAGTGAAATCAATAAGGCTAAGGGGACCAGAAGTTGGTAGCGTTCGTGTTTAATGATTGAGTAAATCAGAAAGAGATAGGGGAGGATGAGAAAGTGAATTGGCCCGGGATTAAAAACAATGTAGGAGACGCTGGCGTTTTCCGGGCTAAAGATCAAAAGCAGCGAAAAAATAACCGCCGAAACCAGCGAGGACATTTTTTTTACGAGGAAAAAGGAGTAAACGACGGCTAGGGTACTGATGGCGCCCAGAAAAATGACGTTGGCGCTAGGGTTGCCGGCGGAGAGAAGGTAGGGAATGCCCATAAACCAAGTAAACCAAGGCCCCATGTACACGCCAGTCAGACCGGTAAAGCGAGAGATGAAAGAAAACTGGTGGTCGATAAAGACCTTTTTGACCAAGATCTGGTCTAAGCCCTGATCGTAACTGAAGTGGGTGAGGCCAAAGTAAGCAGGCTCGGTTCTCAAATAGAAAGCGGTGAGAAGCAAGGCAACTAAGACGATTTTGAAGGTGAGGCTGGTGGTGGGTAGCTTAAGAACGTGGTTGTTTTTTTTGGGCATAGACGACCATGTTGTCGAAGAAGTTTAAATAGAGGGGGAGTTTACCGATGGGAGTGTGGGCTACCAGCCTGTAGGCAATGGCGGCGAGTTTGTTTTGGTGAATTTGGCGCAGCAAGTTGAGGAAATAGCGAAGGCTCACCCATTTACCTTTGTAGTCAATTTTGACCACCCGGAAACCGGCTTGTTCCAAAAGTTGAGATAGGGTTTTGCGGGAGAAGAAAAAAAGGTGCTGGGGAGGAACGAAAAAATGCCAATGCTTGCCTTGGATTTTGGCCAAGACGCTGCCGGCGTCACCGGTATTGATCATCAGCAGACCGTCGTCTTTGAGCATTTTTTTGAGGTGGAGGAGATCTTTTTTGGGGTCTTCGAGGTGTTCAATGACGTCGAAGAGGGTGATGATATCAAAGGCTTTTTCCGGGTATTTGGCGGCCGAAACTGTGGAGCGTTTGACGCGACCGCCAAATTTTTTGCGGGCGATGTTGATGGCGTAGCCGCTGACGTCGAAGCCGTAAGGTTGGTAGCCGGCGACTTTGGCCACTTCCATAAAAAGACCGGTGGCACAGCCGACGTCTAAGAGTTTACCCTGTTTTTTAAATTTTCTGATGCGGTGGAGGTAGCGGCGCATGTTGGTGGCCTCGGGCCAAGAGTCACCTTCGTAGTCGCTGTAGCCGATGCGATCATTGGAACCCATGAAAAATTCTTCGTTGTAGTAGTCGTGAACAAAATCTTGGTAGTTTTGGTGGAATTTCAAGCTGTAGAGCTGACAGCTTTTGCACTGGAGGATGTCGTAGCCATATTTGGAGAAAGCCTTAACGGGCATTGCCTGACTGCACAGATAGCAGCGGGCGCGTTTTGGTTTTTTGGTTCTTGGCATAGGGCTAATTGTAGCAGACAGAAAGTAAATGTGTATTGGACAAATCGGGTTTATGAAGACGGGGCTTGGTCGCAATTGGTGAGATGATAAATGCGCAGGGTAAGTTTGCCAAATTGTTTTTCTCCTAAGAACTTGGTACCCGTTTGGTCTAACTGGTGAAACTCGTCAAAAAACCAAGGGGCCAGTCCCCTGGTCGGCTCGATGATGGAGTAGCGGGTGCAGACCGGCTGGTTGGATTTGGGGAAACTGCCTTCAAATCCAGGAACGTCGTCCCAGAAACTTTGGGGTAAGTAGTGGTATTTGGATTGACCGTATTGTTGATACAAATAAGCCCAAGTGGTTTGAATTTTGAGGGGCATGGTCAGAGTCTTGATTTGAAATGGTTGGCCGGCCGAACTCTGATAGGTGTAGTCGATCAGGGCTTGTTGATCACGAAGCAACATGCCGTCTTGGACGGCCAACAATCCCCAAATTAAACCGTTGTTGCCTTGCTGGAGGAGTAGTTTGAGATTGCCAAGAAGTATTAACGAGATCACGAAAAATAACTGAGCCGGTGACTTGAGTTGGCGGGTGAGTAAAACGGCGATCAACAAAGTCAAACCAACCGCTACTCCTATATTGGTCATAAAGTAGTTAACGGTGCCAATGTTGCCTAAGTAGAGAAGGAGCGGGCCGCCAATCCAGATAAGGAGAAATTTAAACTCGGAAGAGATTTTTTTGAGCCTGAAGACGTAGAGGAGTAAACAAACCAAGAGAATGGCTGAAAAAAAATGGCTCAGGCCAAAGAAATTCAAAAAAATGTGGTTGACGTATTTTTCGAAAATAACCGTTAATTTATCGAGGGCCGGGGGCAATTGGGAAGAAGCCTCGGCAGCAAAGTTGGCCAGGGCTTTGGTGGTACGCCAGCCGTATTTAAACTCGGCGACGAGGTAGTTACTGATGAGAAGGAGAAAAATAAGCGAGGCAGAGAAGTAGTATTTGAGATGGTGTTTGGATGGCTTGGGCCTGAAGCTGACAAAAAAGATGGGGAGAAGGAGGGCCAAATAAATGAGGAAAAACTCGAAGTGAATGGCGGTGGCCAACCCGAAGGAAACCAAAAGCAGACCGATTGGTTTTTTCCTGAGGAAGAAGAGGACACAGCCGTAGTAGAAAATTAAAGTGGAGATCACACCGGGAGCAGGGTCGACGGCGTAGTAGGAGTATTGATACTGCTCAAAGGAAATGGCAAAGAGAAAGGCAGAAATGAGGCCAGTTTTTTTGTTGGCAAGATCGCGGCCGATGAGGTAGGTGAGAAAGACTCCGGTGGCGTTGATGACGATGTTGATGGCGACCGGCAACCAAGGTTCACCATGGCTTAAAAGATAGAAGGGGCCAATCAGATAATAATAGAGCGGTCCGTGATAGACTCCGGAAATATCGGTGGGCGGTCCCCAAAGGAGAATATCGCTTTGGGCGATAATTCTGGAGGAAATGAAGGCGTCCCTGGCTTGGTCAAAGCCAAAATAAATGTTGTGAGGAAAGAAGTAGAGACGATAAGTAAGTGCGAGCAGAAAGATGGCGGTGACCACGACACGGTTTTTGGTAACAAGTAGGGATGGTTTCATGGCTGATTAAGGTTTGGTGTTTGGGGAGATTGATACTAATCTAAGATTACCAAAAACCTGACCGTTTTCTCCCCTGGATTTGGGGATGTAAATGATAAAGTCTGGGTTTTCAAAGCTAAAGAGCGCATCAAGCTGTTGCCAGGCGGCTAAATAAGTAAAACCGTTATTTTGGCCCAGGTCGGCGTCGATGTGGATGGTGACTTGATCCCGAGGGTCACTGACCTGCTTGATGGCGGCGATGACTTGTTTCTTGTCATGGAGGGAGAAGGGGTGGGAGAGGCTATTTAAATTGGTGAGGGTCGTGGCAAAAAAGATGACGGCGATGAGAATCAAGGCGGGTCTGACAAGCAGAAAGCGCTGGGCCTGCCGTGCTAGGCCCAAGGAGAGGGCAAGAAGCATGGCGATCATGCCGGGAAAAAGATAGTAGTCCTGGACCGGACCTTGGTAAAAACTAAAAAGGAGGAGGTTGGCGGCAAACAAAGCGATGAGGGGGCTCGACTTGGCCCAGGTGCTGCCGAAAGCAGGCAGGGCGATAACAAAGGCGATAATTGAAATCAGGCCCGGCCTAATGAGAGAAACGGCCAGAGTAAAGAGAAGGTTGGTGGTGATCGACAACCTAAAGACCAGGGGGTAAGTCAAATTTTGGGAAAGGGAGAGCAAATGCCTGGTGTTTAAAAAGTCATGCCTCAAATCAAAGATGATCAAGGGGGTAAACCAGATGACAAATGAGAAGAAAGCAACCAAAGTGGCGGTTAGTTTGGAGCGGGAGGAGAGGCGAGACCCAAGAATCAAGATGGCGGGCAAGACTAGAAGCGGGGCACCTGCGGGGTGGAGCTGGGAGGCGACGCCGGCTATTAAGCTCGTGAGAATGAGCTTTTGGTGGGGGGATTTTTTGGGGGAGGTGAAAAAAAAGAGGCCGAGAAGAGTCAAAAAGGGGATCAGGGTTGACGGATTAAAGGAGTGGTCAATGGCCAAAATTCTTAAGGAAAAGGCATAGATGAAAGCAGTGATGAGGCCTGAATTTTTAGAGTACGACTCCCCTACCCGAAAACAGAGATAGATTGATATGGTGCCGATAAGCGCCTGAAACCAAAAAAGGATGCTGGGGTTACCCTTGGCTACCAGCAATAAAATCGCCATTAAGTAATTTAAAAAAGGGCCAGTAAAAATACCACCGGTGCTGATTTCCTGACCGATCAACACGGGCTTGCCATGGAGAATGGTTTGGGCGATACCAACGGCAGTTTCCTGGTCATAATCAAAACCGGCAAAATTATCAAGGCGATAGAAGCGGATAAAGGCAGAAACCAGAATGATGGCGATGAGGACTAGACGAGATTTATTCATGGCGAGAGATTGGGATGACGCGGCTTCCTAACCAAAGGATCAGAAAGGTAATGACGGTTAAGGTGGTAATGCTGTCGCGGGCGGTGATCACAAAAGGAGTGTAGTCGCCAATATAGAGATAGGGGGCATAACGGATGAGGCTGGCAAGGGTCAGTGAACAGGTCAGGAACAAATTAAATCTGGAGGGTTTGATCAGAGAAGACAGGGCAAAGGGGGTGATCAAATACCACGGGTAAAATTCACGCTCTGACACGAGATACAAAGTGAGTAAATAAACGCCAATGAGACTAAAAATCATGGTTTTATTGAAGGAGAGAAAACGTTTTTGAAATAAAAACCAAAAGGGTAACAGACCCGCGCTGATATATTTAATTGAGGCGGAGAAGATCAGCCCGAACCAACTGCCAAGTTTGTGTTTGAAGGACAAGGTTACACCTAGGAGCATGAGTGCTGCCATGGTAGCGTCGATATGGGCCGTGACTAATGTTTCGATAATGATCAATGGATTGGCGGCAAACAGGAGCGTGTGAAACTGGGGGTGTTTGAGGCGGAAGTGATGGGCGAGGCGATGGATAGAAAATACACTAAGTAAGTAACTGGCGAAGCCTAGGAATTTGAAAATAAGTAGCGTCAAGGTAAACTTGCCAAGACCAAGGGGATAGATGGCTGCGGTTAAACCGAGCCAGCCGGGGCCGTAAGGGTAAGTGCGGTGGGTCCAGCGCATAAACCTGGTCCACAAATCGTCGGGAAATTGGAGGGCGGTGTGAGAATAAGGGTTGGCGTGGTGGTGGACGAGGATACGGGCGTCAAAGATATAGTTGAAGATATCGTGGGAAAAAGCAGGGTAAGAGAGAAGGAGAATTAAGGCGGTGAAGACGGCGAGGACGAGGGCGTTTTGGGTGGTGAGCTGCTGACTCATGGCAAGGTAGAGCAAAGACAGATAGGAAAGAAACAGGGCAAAAATAATGGCGATGAAGAAAAAGGCTGAGAGCGGCCTATGGAAATACCCAAGTTGAATCATGGCCTGTTGGAAAGACTGGTAGAGGGGGTGGGAAGAGAGAGTCAGGTTTAAATCAATCTGGGAAAAGGAGTAGATCAAAAGTGAGAAGACAGCGACAAAATACAAGCAAAAAGTAGCCCGTTTCATGCTAACAGTTTATCATCTGTAGCGACCCAGGAGGTAGGCGATCCTGATCTTGAAGAGATCAAGGAGCATGCGGATAGAATCCTTGGCGGGGTTGACGCGGATCGAGTCGACATATTTCCAGGAGACGGGGATTTGGGCGGTTTTGTAGCCTCTTTTCCTGGCCAAAAACAAGAGTTCGACGTCAAAGGCACCCATGTAGGCATCGGCGACTTGGTGGTTTTTATAAACGACCAGGTGGCCAAAGAGGTCCTGTGTGGCTACCCAGGAAAAGGCTTTGAAGCCGCACTGGCTGTCCGAAATGCCGTGGAGGGCAATGATCTGAACAAAGAGGTTAAAGACCCGGCCCATTAAGTGGCGGATAAGAGGTTCTTTTTGGCGACTGGCACCTTTGAGCTCGCGGGAGCCAATGACAACGTCGTAGCCTTGACTGAAGCGGTCAATGACTTGGGCAACTTCGTGGATGGGGGTGGCTTGATCAAAGTCGGTAAAGAGGCGGATTTGTCCGGTGGCTTCGAGCATGCCTGTTTCGACAGTTTTGGCCTTGCCATGGTGGGAGTTTTTGATCAAGCGCCAACGAGGTTTACCCTTGATCCAAGCGGCCACCAAAGCGGCGGTATCGTCTCTGGAGCCGTCGTCAACGACGATGACTTCCCAGCCATAGGACTGGGTCCCCAGATAGTCGTCGACCTCTTCCAACTTGCCGATTTTGAAATTGGCGGCTTCATTATAGGCCGGGATGATCACGGAAAGTTTGATCGCTGCTGGCATAAAATGATTTTAACCCCTTGAGCGCAAGAAACCAACTAACCGCGGGGTGCCGGTTTGCCGATGCGATCAAGGCTGTTTTGGTCGTGGACTAATTTAAAGATATTTAGGCCTGGCTGGATGATGACTTGGTCCTGAATTTGTGCTTTGCCAAAGCTGGCGATTTCCCAGAGGGGATGGCCCAAGGGGTTGCAAAACTCGATGTCCTGTTCGCAAACGATAACAAGTTGTGAGGCAACCTCGTCTTCGATGGGCAGCGGTTTGCGGTTGTTGATTTCAAGGTAAAAGCGGTAGGCGTGGTCGGAGTTGCCGGGGGTAATCAGGGCAAAGTTGAAGGGCTCGTCTTCTGCTAGGTTGATAATTTCGTCGGCGACGCGTTCTGTTTGGTTTAAGAGATTGGAGCCTCCCGACCAAATTGGCGCGGTTTTGATAAAAAAGGCTGAAACCGCTAAGCTTAGCACCCCGAGGGCCAACCGAAGGTATTTGTGCTTTAGGGTTGAGAGGATGACGGCTAAAACCAAAAAGGGTGCGGGGAAAAGAAATTCGAAGTAGTGATAATGGAGTTGGCCACGGTACATGCCGATGCCCAAGGTACCAACGAGCCAAAAAATGACGATGGTAATGATGGGACTGTCGATTTTTTTGATGACTTTGGTCTTGAACAAATAAAATAAGACTATGGCGGCCGACAACAAAAGTATGGTGGTCAAGGCCCGAGTAGGAAGGCTTAAGTTTTTGCCAAGGACCGATTCCAAATTAAAACGGTTGAGGTCGTAGAAGAGCTTGAGAAAGTTGTAAGTTCTGGGGCCGGTGGTGGCGCCAGCGCGGTTAATGAATTCGATGACGGAGCGGATGTTGGGAAAATTGTGGCGGATTTCGAAAGCCAAATACATGGAAGCGCCGGCCAAGAAGCCGAAAATTTCTACGGGGATGAGTTTGAGCCAAGTTTTGCGGGGAGCCTGAATAAGGGTGATGGCAGCCAACACCGGAGCGAGGAGCAAGCCGAGGTAGTGGAGTTGAATGGCGATGCCAAAACACAGGGTGGAAGCAAAGGTCAGCAGGAGTTTTTTTTGGCGGATGGAATAACTCAAAAGGACGAGAGCAAGCAGCGAAAATAGGGGCATGGGGTTGGGGTTCCAAGAGGAACGAGAAAAAGTGACTATGCCCGGGGACAGGGCATAAAGTAGCGAAGCGATGGTGGCGGGGAAGGGGCCGAACCAATCCCGCAGGACAAGGTACAAAATGGCTACCGTGGCAATACCCATAAGGGCGACCATGATAGCCGGACCAACCGGGTCGAGTCCGGAGAGAATCATGGCCGGGATCATGAAATAGTAGTAGACTGGACCCAAGTAGAAGCCGCCCACAGACGCAGTGGGGCCCAAGAGAGTCAGGTCGTGGTCGACGATCATACGTTTGACGACCAAGGCGTCGCGGCCCTCGTCGCCCAAGAAGACGACGAACTCGCGAATGTGGTAGAGGCGGACAAAAGAAGCTAGCAAGAGAATCGCCAGAAAAAGAGCCAACTCAATTCTGTGTTCCAAAACAAAATGGCGCAGGGAACTCATTGACATTAATTCTCAGTGCTAAATACTAAATGGTAAGTAGATGAGCTTAAACAAATTCTAAAGGGAAATAATTGAAACTACAAACGATAGCCACCAAGCGAGATCGACTATGAGGATTTTTTCTTTTTCCAAATGATTTTGTTGTAGATGGTGTAGTTGACGAACAAACCGATCAAAACGCCCAGGACAAAGCCGCCCCAATCGACCATTTCGCTGTGACCAAAAATAAATTTGGTGGTGCTAATCGAAATGGTCTGAATAATCAGCGCCCCGATAGAAAAAATATAGAATTTAACATAATCGGGAATAATGCCCAATGAGAGGTGTTTTTTCCGATCGCTAAAGGTCCAGAAATTGTTGAGCAAAAAATTGCTGGTGACGGCGGCGGAGAAACCGATGGCGTTGGCTATTTCGGTGATGGTGAGGCGTTTAAAAACGGCAAAAAGGGTGGCTTGGGTGACGAAGCCGATGGTGCCCACGACCAAAAAGCGGAAGAAACGAGGCGGGTTGGTCAGGTCGGTCAGGATCAAATACTTGAGTAAATTGATGATGTATTCCTTGCCAATTTTAGATTTACCATAGACCCGGTCGACAAATCTGTTGGGGATCTCGGCAATTTTGGCACCGACAAGTTGAGCTTTGTGGAGAGAGGCTACTTGGAAAGTGTAACCAGTAAAATCTAGAAGGTCGTTTCTGATTTTTTGGTAGAGGTTGGTGCGGATAGCCCGGTAGCCGTTGGTCCACTCGTGTTGGGAAAAATTAAAGAGCATGGTGCGGACGATGAGGTTGCCAAATATAGAAAAGGTTTTGCGATGTATCCCCCAATTGCTGGGGATTGAGCCACCTTTAATGTAGCGGCTGCCGACGACGAGGTCGTACCCTTGGTCGATTTTTTCAAGAAATTTGGGAATGAGTTTGGGGTCATGAGAAAAATCGGCGTCCATTTCAAACATCACCTCGGCGCCGAGCTTGTCGGAGGCGTAATCCATACCTCTTAAATAGGCTTTGCCTAGGCCTTCTTTTTTGCCGGTGATCAAATGAAGATTTTTGTATTTTTTTTGTTTGGCCTTGACTTCTGCTGCCGTGCCGTCGGGGGAATTGTCATCGACCACCAGGATGGACATGGAGTGATTTTTGATCTGGCGGAAGACGGTTTCGATGGCTTCGATAAGGGGGCCGATGTTTTCTTTTTCGTTGTAGGTGGGGAGAATAATGGTGGTTTTGATCATAGACCGTTGGCTTTGAGATCTGACTCGACCATAATTTTGACTAGTTGTTTAAAAGTGACTTTGGGCTGCCAGCCTAATTGTTTCATGGCCTTCCCAGGGTTGGCAACTAGGAGGTCGACCTCGGCGGGGCGAAGATCGGCCTGGGTCTGGGCTTCGACGTAGGGGTGCCAGTCGTTGATACCGATCACCTTGAAGGCCTCGGTGACAAACTCGCGAACCGAGTGGGTCTGGCCGGTGCCAATAACAAAATCTTGCGGCTTGTCTTGCTGGAGCATTAACCACATCGCCTCGACATAATCTGGAGCATAGCCCCAATCACGTTTTGATTCCAGATTGCCCAGCTTGAGTTTTTTCTGTTTACCGAGTTTGATACGAGCGACGGCGTGACTGATCTTTCTGGTAACAAACTCCAGGCCGCGGCGGGGGGATTCGTGATTAAAGAGGATGCCGGAGACGGCAAAGAGCTTGTAGGATTCGCGGTAATTGACGGTGATCCAGTGGCCATAAACTTTGGCGACGCCGTAAGGGCTACGGGGATAGAAGGGGGTTTCTTCACTTTGGGGAGTTTCGCGGACTTTGCCAAACATTTCGCTACTGCTAGCCTGGTAAAACTTGGCGTCGGGCTTGGCCATACGCAGGGCTTCGAGAATGCGGGTGACACCCAAGGCGGTAAACTCACCGGTCAAGACCGGCTGATTCCAGGAAGTGGGGACGAAGGACTGGGCCGCTAAGTTGTAAACCTCTTCTGGTTGGATGTCGTGGATGGCCGAGGTTAAGGAGTGCTGGTCGAGGAGGTCGCCGGAAACCAGGGTGATGTCGTCGACGATGTTTTTGATGCGGTCATAGTTGGGGGTGCTTGTTCTTCTGGTGACCCCGAAGACTTGGTAGTTTTTGTTAAGCAGAAATTCTGCCAAGTATGATCCATCTTGGCCGGTGATGCCGGTGATAAGGGCTTTTTTTGCCATAGCTCTCCTAATTTAAGGTAGTTGACCCGCTGTTAGTAATTGTTGGTCGTGTTCAACCATTTTAATGATCATTTGCTCAAAGGAGACTTGGGGCTGCCAACCAAGAATTTTTTTGGCTTTGGAAGCGTCGCCTTTGGGAGAGGTAATTTTTTCTTTTCTGATAAACGATGGGTCAATCGTAACATAATCTTGGTAATCTAGACCAAGATGAGAGAAAGCGATTTGGCAGATGTCGGCGACAGAGTGGTGCACTCCGGTGGCGATGACGTAGTCATCGGGTGTGTCGTTGGTAAGCATCAGCCACATGGCCTGAACATAATCGGGAGCATAGCCCCAATCTTGGACGGCGTCAAGGTCGCCAAGTTCCAGCTTGGCTTGGCGTCCAGCTTTGATCTTGACTGCTGAGATGGTGATCTTTCTGGTAACAAATTCGGGGCCTCTGCGCTCGGATTCGTGATTAAACATAATGCCGGAGACGGCAAAGATATCAAAATGCTTTCTGATCACCCCCACCAGGCGGTGGGCGGCGGCTTTGCTGACCGAGTAAGGGTCTTGGGGGGCAATCGGGGTGGTCTCGTTTTGGGGGGCGACTTCCGGATCACCAAATATTTTGGAAGAACTGGCTTGATAAAAACGGGCCTGTTGGTGTTTTTGGACTACCAGTTCGAGCAATCTGGTCACGCCCAAGGTGTTGACGTCCAAAGTGAGGGTGGGTTTTTCCCATGAGGGCGGAATAAAAGTCATGCCTGCCAAGTTGTAGATCTCGTCGGGCGGGTGGGTATCGAGAATTTTTTCGAGAGATTTTTGATCGAGGAGGTCGCCTTCTTCAAGGATCAGTTTATCTTTGATGTGGTCGATGTTTTGGTAACCAATGTTGAAGTTGCCGCTGACTAAGCCGACGACTTGGTAATCCTTTGCTAATAAAAATTCGGAAAGGAAGGAGCCGTCCTGGCCGGTAATGCCGGTGATGAAAGCAGTTGGCATATATTTCTTAATGTTTAATAAGCTTATGGCTAATGGCCAATAGCTAGTTGCCATCTATTGTCTATCTGCTATACGCTATTGGCTAATTTATCTGCCCACCCCGAGGTATTCCAAGCCTGCTTGCCTGACCTCCCTTGGGTCGTATTGGTTCCTGGTGTCGATAAAGACGTTGCCGCGCATGGCGTTTTTTAGTTTCGGTAGATCTAAGGAAACTAACTCGGGCCACTCGATAAGGATGAGAGTCGCGTCGGCCCCTTTGGCGGCTTGATAGGGATCGGCGGCCGTTTTTAAGTTTGAGATAAGGGCTTGGGCGGCTTGGGCGGCTTTGGGGTCGAAGCCGATAACTTCCGCACCCTTTTTTTGCAAGTAAGGAATGACCTTCCGGCTGGGGGCCTCGCGCATATCGTCGGTGTTGGGTTTGAATGAAAGACCCAGAACGGCGACTTGCTTGCCTTTCCAGGAACCGATTTTGGCGGCAAAAGCGTCCATGAGAGCAGGAATTCTTTTTTCGTTTAGCTCGTCGATTTTGATAAAGAGGCTGTCGTTTTGGCCGACTGATTTGGCGTAGCTGGCTAATTCCTTGACGTCTTTGGGAAAGCAGGAGCCGCCGTAGCCCAAGCCCGGGTACCAGTAGTGCTCCCCAATTCTCCTGTCGTGACCCATAGCGGCGACAACCTCCTGGATGTCGGCGCCATTTTTTTCGCAGAGGTTGGCGATTTGATTGATGAAGGTGATGCGTTGGGCGAGATAAGCATTGCCGGCATACTTGCTCATTTGGGCGCTTTCTGGTTTGATGACGACTTTGTTACTTGCCAATGGTTGGTGGAGTTCCAGGAGCCTATCGGAAACAACTGGGTCATAGGCTCCGATGACGACGCGATCAGGGTGGAGGGCGTCGTAGACAGCGCTGCCTTCTTTTAAGAATTCGGGGAGAGAGGCGGTGAAAAAATTAACTTGAGTGTGCTGTTTGATGACGGCTTCGAGCTTGGGGTTGATGCCGGGAGGGACGGTGCTTTTGATGGCGAGAATGGCGCCGGGTTTGAGATGGGGGGCGAGAGAGCGGGCGGCAGCCATGACGAATTTGAGGTCGGCTTGGCCGTCCTTACCAGAAGGGGTGCCCACGGCGATGATAATAATGTCGGCGTCTTTGATGGCTTTGGGGTAATCGGTGGTGAAGCTCAAGTTTTTGGATTGGAGGCCTGCCTTGATCAGATCCTCTAAGCCAGGCTCATAAAAGGGAACTCTGCCTTGGTTGAGGGCGGCAATTTTTTTGGGGTCAACGTCCAGGCCATAGACAAGGTTGCCGAATTTGGCGAACACGCCGGCGGAAACCACGCCAACAAATCCGGTACCAATAACAGTAACGTTCATGCGCTTTATGTTAGCAGATTTGAAAAAAAATGGATACGGGTTTGCCGAAGGAGAAGAGGTAAATTACCCGGATTGGTATAATACTTAAATATGGGAAAAATGTTTATCATACCGACACCAATCGGCAATTTGGGCGATATGACGATCCGAGCCATTGAGGTGTTGAAACAGGTTAGGGTGATAGCGGCCGAGGATACTAGGGTGAGCAGAAAATTGCTAGCCCACTTTGGGGTTGAGACGCCCATGGTCCCCTATCATGAATTTAATAAAGAAAGACAGGGACAAAAAGTGTTGGAATTATTGATGGAAGGGGACGTGGCATTAATTTCCGACGCAGGGACTCCGGGAATATCCGATCCTGGATATGAGCTGGTACAATTGGTTTTGGATAGCGACAATGAATTGGAGGTGTTGCCGGGAGCGACGGCTTTTGTGCCGGCCTTGGTAGCCTCTGGATTGCCGACGGACAGTTTTATATTCATGGGCTTTTTGCCGAAAAAGAAGTCGGCTCGGATTAAGTTGCTGGAGGAAGTGGCAGAACAAAGAAAGACGCTGGTTTTTTATGAGAGCCCGCACCGAATTGGAGAGACCCTGACAGAGCTAAAAGAGGTGTTGGGAAATCGGAGGGCATGTGTAGCGCGGGAGATATCCAAAAAATTTGAGGAGTTTTATCGGATGAGTTTGGAGGCGGCGAGCAAGTTTTTCGAAGAACATGAAGTGCTGGGAGAAGTGATAATTTTGGTTGAGGGGGCAGCTAAAAATCAGAGCAGGTGGAGTGTTGAGGAGGTGGAGAAAGCTCTGAGAGAGGGATTGAAAAACGGTGAGAAGGTGTCGAGCCTGGTCCGTGAGGTGGTGGAAGTGTCCGGGTGGAAGAAGAGTGAGGTGTATAAAAAAGCGCTGGCTTTGAATGGGGTGTTTGGAAAATA
>CAYMQI010000009.1:0-8287 GCA_964392715.1 uncultured Pseudomonadales bacterium
GCCAAATACGCAGTCTCTATTGTGGCTGAGGAGTTGGCAGATGGGATCAAAGAGAGGAGGTCGATTGTAGATAATGCAGTAAGCCAGGAGATGAAAGACTGTTTAGCCAAAGGAATTCGTGATGACAGGACTATTGCGATCAGGGCTCAAGATGTTTTGACGGGGAGGATTGGCCGCGACCATGGTTTCCATGAAATGGAGTTGCAGGGGTTGGTGCAGGTTATATTATGGGAGTCGTTTGCAGACCACTTTAATATTAGGGAAGACGGTGCCAATCAGGTTAGTGGTTAGAGTGTGTTGGGTTGGGGAGGTGTCCTTGCTTGTTTGAAGGAGAGGGTGGGGCTGGTTGACGTAAAGTATAAAATTGGTTGAATTGAAAGTAATAGTGGAGGTAAAATGTCGGACGCAGAACGTGGTGTATATGGAGTTTTGAAGTTTAGTGGTAATTTTGAGAGGGGATTAAGATTTGAAGAAAGTGTGGGTATTGAGGATGGAGTTGTGAGAGTGAGTAGGCTGAACGAAGGCAAACACGCCCTTGAATGGCACGATGGTCGAGTTGGCTTTGAAGTGAGCGGGGACGTAGTTCATTTGGATTTAGTTGGGATTTCAAGCGAAATGGCAGAAAATATGTGGGTGAGTACGCCCACGGAATCTGATTTTGTTACGCTGAGCACTTTGATGGATGGTGTACAAGGCAATCAACTTGAATGTGTTGGAGTGAGGATCAATTTTGGTGGGAAAGCTCGCCTTAAAAATGGGGATGAGTACATCGATGCTGGAGATGAAAAGGACAGTTTTGATATGAATCCTAGAGCAAGTGGAGGTTTCACTTATGAGATAGGTGTTTTTGAGAAACAGCCGAGCTTGATGTTGAGCTGGATGGCGGCGCTAATAGATATGCTTAACGATCAAGTGAAGGTTATAGAGGAGGGTGATGAAAGATCAGATTACGATTGATGATTTTGGGAAGTTGGAGATTCGGATCGGGACGGTGGTGGAAGCGAGCGTGCCGGAAGGATCGAAGAAATTAATTCGGCAAGTGGTGGATTTTGGGGAAGAAGTGGGCAAAAGGGTGATTTTTTCGGGAATTTTGGAGTGGTACCAGCCTGAGGATTTGGTGGGTAAACAGATGCCGTATGTTGTGAATTTGGAGCCGAGGAAAATGCCTGCTTTTGGAGGAGGAGAACCTGAAGAGAGCCAGGGGATGTTGGTGGCGGTTGGGGGAGAACGGGCAGTGCTTGTTTGTCCTGTGGGGGAGGTTGAGCCAGGAACAGAGGTGTCTTAGGTTGGCAGATACTTGGGTTGGGTGCTAGTTTGGCCCTGGTGAAATGGGTGATTTTCGGTTAGAATAACCCCTGTTATGAAGGACAGTGACAAGCAGAAACTAAGCTCCAAAGTGCCGCAAAAGATGAAGATGTTTGAGTTTCGGATCGATATGCGGCGGATGATGATGTGGTTTTTGGTGCTCCTGATAATGGTTCCCTTTTTAGTGTCGTTATGGGGAGGCGGTGATAAAAACCAGGAAATTCCACTATCTCAAGTGATTGCCGATATTAAGAACGAGAAAGTCGAGAAAGTCGAGGTGGTGGGGACAACCTTGAATGTGGTGTATTTTGACCGGGAAGAGGCGGTCAAATCACGGATTGAGGACGGGCAGAGTTTGGTAAAAATTTTGCAGGATGCCGGTGTGGATGTGTCCAAAGTAGAAATTGAGGTGGCCGACCAGTCGCTTTCTAGGATCTGGGGGGAAATTTTGGTGACGGTGCTACCGCTGATTCTGCTGGTGGTAATACTGCTATTTTTCCTGCGGCAAGCGCGGGGGGCACAGGACGGGATTTTGGGGTTTGGCAGGAGCCGCGCGAAGCTATTTATTAAAGGTAAGCAAAACGTAAGATTTGCAGATGTGGGTGGTATGGATGAAGCCAAGAAGGAACTGGAGGAGATTGTGGATTTCTTGAAACATCCGAAGAAATACACGGCGATGGGAGCGCGTACACCCAAAGGCGCTTTGTTGGTGGGACCATCGGGAACGGGGAAGACATTATTGGCTCGGGCGGTGGCCGGGGAGGCAAATGCGCCGTTTTATTCGATGGCGGGGTCGGAGTTTATGGAGATGCTGGTAGGGGTGGGTGCCTCACGGGTACGGGACTTGTTTGAGACGGCCAAGAAGAATGCACCGTCGATTATCTTTATCGATGAAATTGATGCGATCGGGCGGATTCGGGGACACGGGTCGATGGGCGGACACGACGAGCGGGAGCAGACCTTGAACCAGATTTTGGTAGAGATGGATGGGTTTACCGCTAATGACAACGTGGTGGTATTGGCGGCGACGAACCGGGGAGATTTGCTGGATCCGGCGCTAACGCGGCCCGGGCGATTTGACCGACGGGTGCAGATTTCGTTGCCGGATATTGAGGAAAGAAAGCGAGTGTTGAAGATCCATTCCAGGAACAAGCCGTTGGAAGCGGGTGTGTCGTGGGAGAGAATGGCCAAGAGAACGGTTGGGTTTTCCGGGGCGGATCTGGAAAACATGCTTAACGAAGCGGCGATCCAGGCTGCCAGGAACGAAAAGAAGATAATTACTTGGGAAGATTTGGAGGAGGCGGCGACCAAAGTGAAGCTGGGGCCATCGCGAAAACGACTGCAGGATGATTACGAACGGAAGATGACGGCTTACCACGAGGCGGGACACGCTTTGGTTGCCCATATGTTGCCCCACGCAGATCCGGTTCACAGGGTCAGTATCGTGTCGCGGGGCCGGGCGCTTGGATTTACAATGACGCCGCCGGAGCAAGACAAATACCAACAGACCAAGTCTGAATTGTTGGATGATATGGCAGTGATGATGGGTGGACGTGAGGCAGAGGAGTTGGTTTTTGGAGAGCTGACGGCGGGGGCGAGCAGTGATATTGAGCGGGCGACCGTGATTGCCAGAGCGATGGTGGTGGATTTTGGGATGAGCCGTTTGGGACCGGTTTATATGGGTCCGCAGTACGAAACGACCGAGTACGGCCGGGCGATGTTTGAGCCGTCGCAAGTGTCACAGAAAGTAGCGGCTGACGTAGACGAGGAGATTGGCCGGTTTGTGGCCGAAGCACAGAGGTTGGCGCGGGAAGTGTTGAAGAAGAACCGGAAAGTGTTGGACCGGGTGGGCCGCGAGCTGGAGAAACAGGAGACATTGGACGGGGATGATTTTGCAAAATTGGTGGGTGTGCCTAAAGTGAGGGTGGAGAGAAAAGGTGACAAGGTAACGAAGTAACCCTCCTACGCTTCATCCTACGCTAAAGCTTCGGATGACAAGAAAGCTACGGAAGGGCAGGCAAAGTAACGAAGCCTGGAAAGTGCGGCGGCTTGAGTTGTGTGCGAGTGTCTCTTATACTGGTTGGTATGAAACATATTGTGGAGTTGTTGCGGCAGCATAGGTTTAGAGTGTTGTTGTTGACGTTTGTGGTGATGGCGGCGGTGTTGGGATTTATGATAGTGCCGATAGAGTCGGTATCGGGGACAGCCAACATTCGCAGCTTAAGCGATGGGTTGTGGTGGAGCATTACGACGATGACGGGGGTTGGTTTTGGTGACGTGTATCCGGTGACGACGTGGGGCAGGGTCTTGGGGGCGGTGTTGGAAGTGTTGGGGGTGGTGGTGTTTGGACTGATTGTTGGTCATATCGCGGTGGTATTGTTCCGGATCCGGGATGATTTTTATTGGAAGAGGTTGTTCCAGAGGCTTGATGATATTGAGGAGAGGGTGATGAGGCTGGAGAGTGGGCAGAAGTTTATGGTCAGGGATGAAAAATCAGGGACTAGTGACTAGTTAATAGTTGTTAGTTTAAGGGAATGGCTGATATAAAAATCCCTCGAGCTTACGCTCGGGGTTTTTGTTACGCCTTGAGCGCCTTCGGCGTCAATTGTATCGCTTCATCCCTCGACCTAGCGGTCGGGGTTTTACGCTTTCTTGTAATAAAGTCTTATAAAGACTTGATAGTGTGGCAAAAGTCGATGGAGTTAGCTCAGGAAACATACAGACTAACAGGTTTGTTCCCTGCTCGCGAGCAATACGGATTGGTTTCTCAAATGAGAAGAGCATCGGTGTCTATTCCTTCGAATATAGCAGAAGGTTATGGAAGAAGAACTCAAAAGGAATATAAGCGTTTTTACTCGATAGCGTTTGGTTCTGGCTTGGAGTTGGAAACTCAGTTGTTATTATCAAAACGTTTGGCGCTTAGCCCAATAAGTAAGTTTGATGTTAGCCGGGAATTGCTGGGCGAAGTATTGAGAATGTTAAACGTAATGACTAGCAAAAAGATGAGAAACTAAACACTAGTTACTAGTGACTAGTATGGTTCTGATAAAATCAGCGCATGAGAAGTGAGAAACAGAGATTGGTGCTTATAGACGGGCACGCGGCGTTGTTCCGGGCTTTTTATGCGATTCCGGTGTTGACTACGCCGGCGGGAGAGTTGGTGAACGCGGTGTATGGGTTTGCTTTGACGCTTCTTAATTCGATAAGTGAACTGGAGCCCACGCATATCTTGGTGGCGTTTGACGCTTCGGCGCCGACTTTCCGGCATACGGACTTTGCGGCTTATAAAGCGCAGAGGAAAGAGACGCCCGCAGAATTGAAAGACCAGTTGGGGCGGGTGAAGGGAGTGGTGGAAGCTTTGAATATGCCGATTTTTGAAGTCTCCGGGTTTGAGGCCGACGATGTGATTGGAACGCTGGCGGTGCAGGCCGCCAAACTTAAAGGGGTGGAAGCAGTGATTGTGACAGGGGATCATGATGCATTGCAATTGGTTCGCGACGAGAAAGTCCTGGTATTTATGCCAGGCAGGAGCAAGAAACCGTCGGTGATGTTTGACGAGGAGGAAGTCAAGAAAAAAATGGGGGTGACTCCCGTACGGGTGGTTGACCTGAAAGGCTTGGCGGGAGACAGCAGTGATAATATTCCTGGAATAAAAGGGGTGGGTCCAAAGACGGCGTTGGATTTGATCCAGAAGTTTGGAAGCGTGGAGGGGATATATAAAGCGATAGCTGATAAAAGCGCTGAGGGGCAGATTTCCAATACGGTGTTGAAAAAATTGGCCGAGGGGCAGGAGATAGCCCTCAAAAGCAAGATGTTGGCGACGATCGTGACCGAGGTGCCGATTAAGCTTGATTTGGATGCGTGCCGGGTGAGCGGGTATGACAAGGCCAAGGCTCTGGCCTTGTTTGAGGAACTTGGGTTTAAGAGCCTGATGGGGAGACTGCCACAGGATGAGTTTGAACAGGGAGTGCAGGAGGCATTGTTTTAGGATTACAGGTAACAGGTAACAGGTAACAAGTCACAGGTAACAGGTAACAGGTAACAAGAAGGGGGTGGATGGCCGCAAGTGTTGGCTATAAAAGACTTGAGATGTGGAAGGCTTCTGATGAGTTGGTACGAGCTGTATATAGGGCAACTACCGATTTTCCGAAAAATGAAATTTATGGTTTGACTTCGCAATTGAGGAGGGCTTCTTTGTCTGTTGTGCTTAATATCGTAGAAGGGTACGCTAGACGTTCAAGTGGAGATTTAAGAAGATTTTTAGATATATCATTGGGTTCATTGGCAGAGACAGAGTATTTGTTGGAATTGTGTAATGAGCTTGGTTATTTATCGGAAAGGGATTTTAGTTCGCTAAACGAGATGAGGAGTGTTTGTGGCAGATTAATTTGGTCCTACAGGGCAAAAATTACCAGGAGATGATAAACTTGTCTCCTGTTACTTGTTACTTATGACAAACATGAAAGTGAAAGTGGCGCTGGTACATGATTATCTGAACGAGTTTGGTGGGGCGGAGCGGGTGTTGCTGGCTTTGAGTGAGATGTATCCACAGGCGCCGATTTATACCGCTTTTTACAAAGAGGGGTCGCTTGCGCACCAGCGGTTCGCGGGGCGGGACATCCGGACGAGTTGGGCGCAGAAGATTCCGGGGTTTGCCAGCAGGTTGCATTCCCCGCTTCGTTTTTTGGCACCGCTTATCTGGGAGAGCTTTGATTTTGATGAGTATGATGTGGTGATCTCTTCGGCGTCGTGGTTTATCACCAAGGGGATAATAACCCGGCCGGAGACGGTGCATATTTGTTACTGCCACACGCCACCTCGGTACTTGTATGGTTACCCGACGAGCATTGAGTGGCAGAAGTATTGGCTGGTGCGGATGTACGCCAAGATAATTAACGTGGGGTTGCGGCAGTACGACTATCTGGCCGCGCAGAGGGTGGATGAGTTTGTGGCCAATTCGGAAAACACCAAGGCGCGGATTGCCAAGTTTTACCGACGGCAGGCTCTGGTGATTTATCCGCCGGTGGCGATTGCCGATGCAGGCAAAGTGGAAAAAGGGGATTATTTTCTGGTAATTTCGCGGATTGTGGGAGGTAAGGGTTTGGAGCTGGCGGTGCGGGCGGCAAACCAGCTACGGGTGCCTTTGAAAGTGGTGGGGGTGCCGGCCGGGTGGAGCAACGAAATGAACAAGTTGGTAGAACAGGCGGGAGGAACGGTGGAGTTTTTGGGGTATGTGGATGATGGAGAACTGGCTAGGCTTTATGCCGGGGCGAGGGCGTTTTTGGCCCTTGCTTCGGATGAGGATTTTGGAATTACTCCGGTCGAGGCGATGATGGCGGGAACGCCGGTAGTAGCGTTTGCCGGCGGGGGGTACACCGAGTCGGTGGTGCAAGGGAAAACGGGAGTGCTGTTTGCTAATTGGGAATTATCTTCTGTCGTGAAGGCGATGCGGTTGGTGGAGAAAATGAAGATTAAACCTGAAGATTGTAAGAAACAGGCAGCGAAGTTTGGTAAAGCGCGATTTGTAAAGGAAATGGAGAGTTTGGTTGCTGAGACGGTGAAGAAACAGAAGCAGAAGGTAAAGAATGCCAGAACTACCTGAAGTAGAGACGATTCGGAGGCAGTTGGGTGGGGTCCTTTCGGGACAAAAGGTTGTTGCGGTTGACGTGCGGCGGGCGAAAAGTTTTGGTGGTAAGAAATCACAAATGGTGGGGAAGAAAATCAAAGGGGTTGGGCGCAAAGGCAAGATGGTGGTGGTGGATTTGGGAGATCCCCACTTATTGATCCATTTGAAGATGACGGGGCAGCTAATTTACCAAGAGAAGAAAAATACTGAGGTTGATGAGCCGCATTTCAAAGACCATCGGGTACATATGAAGTTTGGCGGGAGGATTATTGGTGGGCACCCTACTGCTTCCTGGATCAGCAAGTTACCTGATAAACACACGAGGATAGTAATTAAATTAAGTAGGGGGACGCTTTATTTTAATGATATGCGGGTATTTGGGTGGATTAAGGTGGTTGATGAAAAGGAGAGAGATAGGGTTTTGGAAAAGATGCCACCGGATGTGATTGATCGAGAGATGGATGGGGAGGGGTTTTACAAAATACTCCGGGTTTCGGCGCGGGCGGTGAAGCTCGTGGTGATGGATAGTACAAAAATTGGCGGGGTGGGCAATATTTATGCCAATGATGGGTTGTGGAAAGCGAGGATTGATCCGGGAAGGAAAGCTAAGTCTTTGGGTAGAGTTGAGAGCGATAGATTGTTGTTGGCGTTAAAGGCTGTGGTGAGACTGGGTATCAAACTTGGTGGGGCTACGGCTTCCGACCAGAAGTTTGTGCAGACAACCGGGCTAGGTGGTAAGTACCAGGAGCATTTTTTGACGTATGAACGGGAGGGGGAGAAATGTAAGAGGCGGTCGTGTGTGGGAGTAATTAGGAAAATAAAGTTGGGTGGGAGAGGGACGTATTCTTGCCCGAAATGTCAGAAGTAGTATTGATGGGGTGGTAGAATGCGGGTGTGATTCTTGAGAAATTGATACTTTCTAATTTTCGCAATTACTTACAGAGGGAGTTTGAGTTTGGTAGTGGGGTGAGCGTGTTGGTGGGGCCAAATACGGTGGGTAAGACGAATGTGCTGGAGGCGATATATTTATTGGCAGTTGGTGGGAGTTTCCGGGATGGAAAGATAGAGGAGATGGTGAATTGGGGAGCGGAATTGGGAAGGGTACAAGGAATTATTGAACAAACTCTAAATCCTAAATCCCAGCCTATGCTGAAGCTTCGGCCGGCAGGCGAAATCCTAAACAAATCTCAATCTCAAAATTCTAATGTCTCAAAAGATCAGGTTGAGTTGGAAGTGGTGGTGACTCGCGGTGTGGTGCAAGGCAAGCTGGTGGTCAAGAGAAAGTATTTGGTTAATGGCGTGAGTAGAAGCCGCGCCAAGTTTGTGGGCAATTTGTTGTGTGTTTCCTTCCGGCCG
>CAYMQI010000009.1:8297-14246 GCA_964392715.1 uncultured Pseudomonadales bacterium
CGGAGGATATGAGGATTGTTGAGGGAAGTCCGGCCCGGCGGCGGGTGTTCTGGGATGAATTACTGTCGCAAGTGGATCCAGAGTATGCGCGAGCGCTCGGGTCTTATACCCGAGGCCTGCGGCGGCGTAATAAAGTGTTGGAGATGATCAGGGAGGGCAGGACGGGAAGAGCGGCTCTCACTTTTTGGGATCAGTTGGTGCTGAAGAATGGGGAGCTGGTGCAAGATGGGCGGCGTGAGTTGGTGGAGTTTTTTAACTTGGGGGAAAGCTATAGTGAGTTTGGGTTAGGACTTGACTACGATATTTCGGTGATGAGCGAGAAGAGGCTCTCACAATACTCACAGCAGGAAGTGGCGGCCGGGTATACGCTGGTGGGACCGCATCGTGATGACTTCGTCATAAATTCAAAATTCGAAGCACCCCCTCTACTTGGCTTGGGGCAAGCAAATCACAAACAAATTCAAAATTCGAATACTCAATTTCAAAACGGTAGAAACTTAGCGATATATGGTTCACGAGGGGAGCAGCGGATGGGGGTGTTATGGCTGAAGCTGATGGCGATGGAATATGTGGAGAAAAAGATGGGGCAGCGGCCGGTATTGCTTTTGGATGATATATTAAGCGAGTTGGATAGCGGGCATAGGAAAATGATTCTGGCGGTGGCGGGCAAACAGCAGACGATAGTCACTAGTGCGGATGAGAATGATTTGGAAGATTTGGGAAATGGGTGGGAGAGGATCGATCTAAAGTAAATTTCTCCAGGACAAGTAATTTCTAACCAGGCACTAATGACCAATGACTAAAAAGAAAAAAATCATTAAGGTATATACCAGGACCGGAGATAAGGGAGAAAGTGGTTTGGCTGATGGGTCGAGGCTTCCTAAAAGTGACCCGCTGTTTGAGCTGCTTGGAGGGTTGGATCAAGTGAATGTGACGATAGGTTTTTGTGTGAGCGGTTTGAGGGTGTTGAGAGAAAAAATTCAAAAAAATAACTATGAAAGAATGACAAATGAGTTGTTGGCAATACAGGATAAATTACTGACAATTGGCGCGGTGGTGGCGGGTGCGAATAAGGTTGGGCTGATGAGCAGTGATATTGAGTGGCTGGAAAGGAAGATTGACTATTATCAGATGCAAATGGCTGATGATTGGACGACGCAATTTTTGTTGCCAGGAGGCACTGAGTTGGCGGCCAGAATAGATGGGGCACGAGTAGATTCGAGAAAAGCGGAGAGAGTGTATTTTCGAGTTGAAAGTCGAAGTTTGGATGGATGGGTGTTGATAGGTGAATACTTGAACAGACTATCTGACTATTTGTTTGTGCTCAGGTGTTTTGTGAACTCAATAGAGGGGTACAGGGAAGTGAAGTTTAAAGGGGGGTATGCTAAGGTGTTGGGAATAGCTGGTAAGACTAGAAAAAAACCCTAGTCTGCTGCTGACGGCTGATCTTGGGAGGATTTCTCGGAGTAGTCGCGGGCCATGCTAAATAGGCTCGGGCCTAGCTCGAAACTTTTTTCTTCGACGCAGTCGTTCTCCGAGACACAGGTAGTGACGGTTTTGAAAGTCACGGTGGGGAGAATTGAGGCAATGCCCAGGAGGACAAGGGTGATGATAAGCCAACGCATGGGGTTAGTATAGCTTATGGTGAGGATAGGGTAAAATTCACTTTGAATTATGAATCATGAACTCTGAAGCATGCAAAAATTTGAAGCGATAGATATAGAGAGTTTGTGGCGGTCGCAGGCTGGCTCACATAAAGGTCAAAATGGCCGGGTGTTGGTGATTGGGGGCAGTAAGTTGTTTCATGCGTCTATTTTTTGGGCGGCGGATGTGGCCAGCAGGTTGGTGGACTTGGTGCATTTCACATCGCCGGCGATGGAGAATAACGATTTGGTGAGGGTTAAGGCGAAAGAGAAGTTGTGGAGTGGGATAGTGGTACCCTGGGAGAAAGTAGAGGAGTATGTGGGTGAGGATGATTGTGTGTTGATCGGGCCGGGAATGTCCCGCAGCGAGGGGTTGATGGAGGGGGAGAGGCCGACGGGGGAGGTGGTAAATGGTTTGTTGGCTAAGTTTCCTGATAGGCGGTGGGTGGTGGATGGGGGAGCGCTGCAGGAAGGCGATCCGAAGTGGTTGAATGCTAGTCATATTATTACGCCTCATAAGGGTGAGTGGGAGAGGTTGATAGAAAAAATGCAAAATGAAAAAGTCAAAATGCAAAATGACAGTTTAAAATCTAAAAATTATGAAGACTTGGAAGAATTGGCTGATTTGGTGGCGCGAGTGTCGCGGGAGTTGAGAGGGGTGACGATTTTGGTGAAAGGGGTGGTGGATGTGGTGGCCCGGGGTGATGAGACCGTAGTGGTGGAGGGGGGTAATGAAGGGATGACGAAAGGGGGGACGGGCGACGTGCTGGCGGGTTTGACGGCGGCTTTTTATGCGAAGAATGGCGGTCTGCTGGCAGCGGCGGCGGCGGCGTTTGTCAACAAAAAGGCCGGGGAGAGCTTGTATGAGAGGGTGGGGCCGAACTTTAATGCAGGGGATTTGGTGGCCGAGGTACCAAGAGTGTTGAAGGAATTGTTGGGTTAATTGTCGTCCGGTTTGGAGAGTAGGTGTTGGATGCGGGTGAGTTGGAGAGTGACGGCAACGGCTAGGGTGGTGACGATGAGGGCGTAGATGAGAAGGGAGATGAACTGAGATCCACGTGGCAAGTAAGGTTTGACGTATAGCTCGATGCCGGTTTTGACCACTTCGTTCCAAGCGAGGGCGGCGACCAGGCCGAAGCCGGAGGTAGAAAGGGTGATGGTTTGTTTGATGATGGCGGCGGGGAGTTGCTTGCTGGATTTGGGAGGGTGGATTTTTGGGGCCATACTTTTTTGGTTATAGTTTTTAGATTTTAGAGAATAAGTGAATAATGGCGACTGACAGAAGCAGCGTTACAGCTTCAAGGGGCATTTTAACAAAAATTGGGTGTTGATTATTGTTGCAGAAAATGCAATTATTACTTTAAATTATAGGCAAGAGGCAAGAAGTAATGTTTGAGCCCAGGTACATAATCACCCACGGAATGCTCAAGTACATCGGGCGGATAGATGCGGCGCGGGAAGTGGTCAACAACGCGGCGCTGGTGCCTGCTTGGGAGAGCAAATTTAGGGAAGATGCGGTCGTTCGTTCGGTGCACTATGGGACACACATTGAGGGTAATGATCTAACGCTGTCTCAGGCGCAAAAAGTGGTGCTGGTGGATGGGGAGCTAGCCAGCGAGGTGGCCGCCAGGACTGGGGTGATGGCGGGGGAGAGAGATATTCAGGAAGTGATTAATTACCGGCAAGTGCTTGAGTGGATAGATAAATGGGGCCCCAAGATGTCCAAGCCGGTGAATTATTCGGAGGATACTTTTCGGGAGCTGCATCGGTTGGTGGTCAAGAGAGTGTTGCCTGAGACGGAAGCTGGCGAGTACCGCAAAGTCCAGGTGGCCATCAAAGATAACGGGACCGGGGTGGTGACGTTTATGCCGCCACCGGCGATTGAGGTGCCCTTTTTGGTGCAGGATTTTTTCGCGTGGCTTAATAGCGAGGAGGGGCGAGCGCACCATAGCGTGCTGCGGGCGGGGATTACCCACTATGAGCTCGTTAGGATCCATCCGTTTACGGACGGCAATGGGAGAGTGGCGCGGGCGATGACGATGCTATTGCTGTATGGCGAGGAATATGATGTAAAGAGATTTTTTTCGCTGGAGGAGTATTTCGATCGGGACGCGGCCAGTTATTACCGTGCCTTGTCGTCTGTAGGGGAGGGAGAGAATCTGGACTTGACTGAGTGGTTGGAATACTTTTGTTTTGGACTGGCGGCGGAACTCGATCGGGTGAAAGAGCAGGTGTTGAAGTTGTCGCGAGATATGAGGTTGAAGGGCAAGTTGGGGAAACAAGTGGCGTTGTCTGACCGGCAGATTAGGCTGATTGAGACGCTCAATAAACAGAGTAAGTTGACCACGAGTGAGGCCAATGAACTGTTGCCGATGGTGTCGCCTGACACGGTGCTACGCGATTTTAAGGATTTGATAGATAAAGGGGTGGTGGAGCGGTACGGGAAGACGAAGGGGGCCTACTACGTACTGAAGAGTTGAGTGACAATAAATGGCTAGATGGTTTTGGATGTAGAATGAGTTTGATAGCAATAAGCGGATTTTAAAAATGACATTTGGTGAGCTGGCTCAATATTTTGAAAAGCTTGAAAAAACTCCCTCACGCCTTGCGATGACGGAGATTTTGGCGGAGTTGTTTAAGAAAGTTTCCAGTGAAGAAATTGTAGTGGTGGTGAATTTGTCTTTAGGGCAGCTGAGGCCAAAGTTTGACAGGCTGGAGTTTAATTTGGCGGAGAAGATGGTGATGCGGGCGATGGCGCTGGCGTTTGGGGTTCCCGTTGACGAGGTGAAGGAGAAGTATAAGGGATTGGGGGATATTGGAGCGGTGGTAGAAACTCAAAACTCAAAGCTCAAAGCTCAAAGTTTAAAACTGTCTATTTTGGGGGTATTTGATAAATTGGTGGAGATTGCGCGGGATAGTGGGCAAGGAAGCCAGGAGAGGAAGGTGGCCAGCTTAGCAGGGTTGCTGAAAGATCTAGATGCAAAAGGCGGTAAGTACGTGGGACGGATGGTGGTGGGGAAGCTACGACTTGGGTTTTCCGACATGACCATATTGGACGCTCTCTCGTGGATGGAGACTGGGGGTAAAGAGAAAAGGAAAGAACTAGAGAACGCGTATCAATTGACACCGGACGTTGGTGAACTGGCGCGGCTGGTGAAAAAAGTCGGGTGCGACAAGGCCCAGGAAAAAGTAGAGGTGAAGTTGGGGGTGCCAGTAATACCGGCATTGGCCCAGAGGTTGAAGACGGCCGATGAAATGATCGCCAAAATGGAAAAAGTAGGAGTGGAGCCAAAGTATGATGGGACGAGAGTACAGATTCATTACAGGAAAACTAAAAACCAAAAACTAAAAACGAAAAACTACGGGGCGGGGGGGTTGTTTGATGGTGGAGGCGAAAAAGACTGGAGCGTGCGGACGTTTACCAGGAACTTGGACGAGACGACAGAGATGTTTCCGGAAGTGCAAAGTTTGGGCGATTGGGTTGATGCCCAGGAACTGATTTTGGATAGTGAAGCGGTGGGATTTGATCCAAAAACGGGAAAGATGAGGCCGTTTCAGGAAACAATTCAGAGGAAGCGGAAACACGGAGTGGCGCAGGCGGCGGTGGAGATACCCTTGAAATTTTTTGTGTTTGATGTGCTGTATAAAGACGGCAAGTCTTTGGTGAAGCTGCCTTACCATAAGCGGCGGGAAATTTTGGAGAAGACGATTAAGAAGAACGGGGTGGTGGTGGTGCCGGAGATGTTGGAGACAAAAGAGCCGGACAAATTGCGCGAGTTTCATAAACGGCAGTTGGGTGGGGGTTTGGAAGGGGCGTTGGTCAAGAAATGGGAGGGGATATATGAGCCTGGTAGGCGGGGCTGGAGTTGGGTGAAGTTTAAGGAGGCAGAGGATAGTAAGGCGAAGTTGTCGGATACGGTGGATGCTCTGGTGATGGGGATTTACTCGGGGCGGGGAAAGAGGACGAGCTTTGGAGTGGGGGCGTTCTTGATTGGGATAAAGGGAGAAGGAAAAATCACAAGCACCAAATTACAAGCATCAAACAAATCACAAAAAAGTAATGATGAAAATTCAAAACAAAGTTTTGAGGAGGGGAAGTTTTATACGATCTCGAAAGTGGGGACGGGGTTGACTGACGAACAATGGAGGGAATTGAAGACGAGAAGCGAGAAGTTGAAAATTGAAGATAAGCCAAAGGAGTATGTGGTGGATAAAAATCAGGAGCCGGATGTGTGGCTTACGCCTGGCTTGGTAGTGGAGATTGCGGCCGATGAGGTTACCCGCTCACCGATCCATACGGCGGGGG
>CAYMQI010000009.1:14256-20539 GCA_964392715.1 uncultured Pseudomonadales bacterium
GACGAGCTTTGGAGTGGGGGCGTTCTTGATTGGGGTGAGGGGTGGGGGTAAAGCAAAGGAGTTTGAGGAAGGGAAGTTTTATAGTGTATCGAAAGTGGGGACTGGACTGACTGATGAGCAGTGGAAAGAGCTAAAAATAAAAAGTGAAAAGTATAAAGTTGATAGTAAGCCTAAGGAGTATGTGACGCCAAAGACTTTGGAGCCGGATGTTTGGTTGGTGCCGGAGCTGGTGGTAGAGATTGCGGCCGACGAGGTTACCCGCTCACCGATCCATACGGCGGGGGTGGCCCTTAGATTCCCCAGGTTGGTGGGTTTCCGCGATGATAAGGGTAAAGACGAGGTCACCAGCGTAAGGGAGTTGGCACAGATCGGTTGACATGGCGGGAGTGGCCTGGTTTTGGTACGATGGATTGATGGATAATCTGCCTGTAACTGATTTCCAGAAAGGTTTGAGCAATGAAGATGCCAAAAGGCGCCTTGATTATTTTGGTCGGAATGAATTTGAGAAGAAGCGCGAGTTTAGCAATCTGGCTTTGCTGGTGGCTCAGTTTAAATCACCTTTGATTTACGTGCTGGCGGTGGCTGGTGGGGCGACGCTTTTTTTGCAGGAGTGGTTGGATGCTTTTGTGATTTTTTTGGTAGTGGTGGTGAACACATTGCTTGGGTTTTGGCAGGAACGTAAAGCAGCCAAGAGCTTGGAGGCACTCAAGAGCTATTTAAAGCCTCAAGTGATGGTGTTGCGGGGGGGTACACAGCGTGTGTTGATGGAGGTGTTGGTGCCTGGTGATGTGGTGTATCTGAATGCTGGTGCAAGCGTGCCGGCGGATGGAGTGCTCATTCAGACGGATGATTTTGTGGTGAATGAAGCGCTATTGACTGGTGAGAGCAGGCCGAGGGCAAAAAAAACCATAGCGATGGAAAAGTTTAGTCACGGGAAATTGATGGAAGTTGCTAGGTTTGGGCCGCAGGAGAAAGGGGCTGACAACTATGTGTATATGGGAACGGCGGTTACGGCTGGAGTGGGGACGATGTTGGTGTTGGCTACGGGAAATAAGACGGAGATGGGTAAGATTGCCAAGAGTTTGGTGACGACTGAGGAAGGGTTGACGCCGCTGCAGCAGAGACTGGCCGGTTTGGCGCGGACACTGATGTATGTGGTGGTGGCGTCGATGTTGATGATATTGGTTGTGGGATTACTGCGAGGGGAGAAGGTCATGGTGATGTTTGAGACGGCGATCGCGATTGTGGTAGCGGCTGTACCGGAGGGGTTGGCGGTGTCGATGACGGTGATTTTGGCGATAGGGATGCAGAGAATATTGTCGAGAAGGGCACTGGTGCGCAAGTTGGTGGCGGCGGAAACGCTGGGAAGTGTGAGTGTGATTTGTTGTGACAAAACAGGAACGTTGACGGAGGGAAAGATGCGGGTGGTGGGTCTTGTGGGTGAGCGGGATGGATTGGTGCTTGCCTCGTTGCTGGCAAATGATGAGCGTGATGAGGAAGGAGTGGCGATGGCGGATTGGGCCCGTGGGGAGTTGAAAAAACGCCCGCTTCCGGGAAGTCGGGAGCGGGACGGGCAAGTGATTCGGGAAAAATTCAAACGACTGTCGGGAACCCCTTTTACTTCGGAGAAAAAGTACATGGCTACTTTGAATAGGATGGGGTACTCGAGCATGGTGGTGGTGTCGGGAGCGCCAGAGCAGGTTTTGTCGATGTGCAATTTGTCAACTAAACGGCGCAAAGAGGAAATTGCTAAGGTGCGGGAGATGGCCGCAAAGGGGTATAGGCTTATCGGTATGGCGAGTAAGAGGGTGCAAGTCCATGGAGAGTTGACGCAGAGGAGTTTGGTCAAACTTGGATGGCACGGATTTTTGGCGTTTGAGGATCCAGTGAGGGAGAGGGTGAGCGAGTCTTTGGCAGCTTCGCAGGCCGCTGGGGTGGAAGTGAAAGTGATAACCGGAGATTACAAAGAGACGGCGATGGCGGTGGTGGCAAAAGTGTTTGGGAGGAAGATTGAGGATAGCGAAGTGGTGGAGGGGGAGAAATTATCGAGAATGAGCAAGGGAGAATTGGCTGATGCGATGGGAGAGATAGTGTTGTTTGCACGTACGACCCCGGATCAAAAATTGAAGATTGTGGAGGCGCTTAAGGACCGAGGGGAAGTGGTGGCCATGACTGGCGACGGGGTCAATGACGCGCCAGCCTTGAAAGTTGCCGATATCGGAATCGTTGTCGATGAAGCGACTGATGTGAGTAAGCAGACGGCCGATTTAGTACTTTTGGATAGTAATTTTGGAACTATTGTCGAGGCGATAAGAGAAGGAAGGATGATTTATGAGACGATGCGCAAAGTAGTCACTTATCTGATATCTAATGCTTTTCAGGAAATTATATTGATTGGCGGGAGCTTGATCCTCGGGTTGCCGATTCCTTTGAGCGCGGTGCAGATTTTGTGGATCAACTTGGTGGAAGATGGGTTGCCGGGAGTGGCGTTGGCGTTTGACGTCAACGATGAAGGAGTCATGACAGAAAAACCCAGGAAGAGGAGCACGCCAATTTTGGATAGTGAGGTAAAAAGTTTGATCGGGGTGATTGCTGTGGTTGGAAACGTGATATTGCTGACGATATATGCGTATTTATATGGGGTTGGTTTTGATGTGGATTACTTGCGGTCCTTGATGTTTCTGGCGCTGGGGACGAATACACTAATGTTTATTTTTTCGGTAAAGAGCCTGAAGCGAAATATATGGCAGGATGACTTGTGGAGTAATAAATTCTTGTTGTTTGCCGTTGGCGTGGGGTTGGTGCTGATGGGGATGTCGATGTTTTTCCCGCCGCTGGCTCGCTTGCTTGGTCTGGAGCAGATTTCGATGATTCATTTTGCTTTTGTTATGGTGATAAATGGATTGACGATGATGTTGATTGAATTGGTAAAGTGGGTGTTTGTGGTGCGCCACGCCAAGATTTCTGAAGTTGTAGAAGGAGGGGGAGCATGAGCTTGGTTTTGTTGATCCTGGCGCTGGTGGTGTTGTCTTATGTGTTATCCCGGGCGACAGACGTGTTGATCGGGGGGATTGTGCAGTTGTCCCGAGGGACGGCCTTTGAGGCTTATGGGTTGACGACTTTTTTGGTGGCTCTGGCTACATCTTTGCCGGAGTTGTTTGTGGGAGTAACGGCGGCTTTGGAAGGTAGGCCAAGTTTGCCCCTGGGAGTGCTGATGGGCAGTAATATCGCCAATGTGAGTTTGGTAGTGGGGGGGGCGGCGGTGATCTCGGGAGCGATCCGGGCCAAGAAGCAAGTGTACAAAAAAGACATAGCTTATGCGTTTTTGGCGGGGATACTGCCGATGGTGTTGATCTCTGACGGAGTGTTGTCGCGAATAGACGGATTGGTATTGGTGGCAATTTATGTTTGGTTTGTGATAGCGACGATGAGCAAGAAAAAGCGGGAGAGGTTGGAGAAGGAGGGAGACGAGTTTGGTGGTGAGTTGGATTTAACGCACCGAGTGTTGGCGCTGGTGGGCAAGCAGGACGTGGAGATGGGGTTACTAAGACTGACGGTAGGGTCGGCAATGCTAGTGGTGTGTGCCGATTGGATTGTGAGACTGGCACAAATAATCGCCGAGATGGCGCAGATTCCAGTGTTGATTGTGGGGCTGTTTATGGTATCGGTCGGGACAGTGATGCCGGAGCTGTCGTTTGAGATCAAGGCAGCCGGCAAGCGCGAGTATATGATGGTGTTTGGAAATTTGATCGGGTCGATTGTCGCCAATTCGAGCCTGATTTTGGGGCTGGTGGCATTGATTTCTCCGGTTTTGATAGATGGCAATAAGATGACCTATTTTGGCTCGGCAGCGTTTTTTGTGTTTATTTTTGGCCTGTTTTGGTGGTTTACCTGTAGCAAGAAGGAGCTGACGCGACTGGAGGGGGCAATCTTGGTGGGGTGTTATCTGGCGTTTGCGCTAGTGCAGATCGGACTTGCTTAGGGAGTTTGGTCTTCGAGGAAAGTTTCAAGGAATTGTTTGAACTTGGCCTTTTGTTTGGCGGTCAAGCGTTTGAGGTTTTGTTCTAGTTTGGTGAAGTCAAAAACCAGTGGTTGCTTGGTGAGGGAGTCGTAGTAAGCGCCGCCCAGCATGGGGTAATCTGAAAATTTGACGTTGTTGGGGTTAATCAGTGATTTAAGCCTAATTTTGGCGTACTTGCGGATGAGTTTAAGAGTGCCCTCTTTTTTGAATCTGCGAAAGGAGAAGATGATTTGGGGGTATTTGAAGACGGTGACTTTATGGTGCTTTGAAACGCGGCGAAATAAATCAGAGTCTTCACGGTGTTTGATGTCGGGATTGAAACCTGTTGTGGTGTTGAAAACGTTTTTTTTAATGCCAATTATGGCGCCGATTACTTCAGGTTGGCCGAAAAATATTGTGGCAGCAACGGAGAGATTGATGGTCTGAGCAACGGTTTTGTCGCCGAGGTGTGTGGAATCTGGTTTGATGAAACAGGTGAAGGCATCAGTTTTGGTGGAATCAAGGTTGTTGACGAGATCTTCTAGAAAAGAAGGGGAAAGTTGGTTGTCGGCGTCAAAGAAAATGATCCAATCGGCTTTGGCGCGGGCGGCACCAAGATTCCTTTGGTGGGAGACGTTTCTTTGTTTGGTGGTGATGATTTTAGGGTTGAGGTTAGAAAAGGCTTTGGCTTCGTTGACTGTATTGTCGTCGGAGTGGCCGTCGACGATAATGACTTCGAAGTCCTTGAAAGTTTGGTGGTCGAGATCGCCTAAAAGTTTGGGAAGATAGTGCCCTTCGTTGAGGGTAGGTACGATGATAGAAAAATAAGGTTTTGACTGTTTCATGGGGTATTGTTTGTGACAGATAGAGTTTGAAAGTTGGTTTTTGGTGGCGAGTATATTCTAGCAGTTTGTATGGTAGCATGGCGTATATGAGTGAACTCGTGGCCGATTTGCAGGTGCACTCTAGATTTGCGCGGGCGGTGTCGAAAGACATGGTGTTGCCGGTGATGGCAGAGTGGGCGGGGAAGAAGGGGATTGATCTGCTGGCAACTGGCGACTGGACGCACCCGGCGTGGATGGGAGAGATTGAGAAAAATTTAGAAGAGGTGGGCGGTGGAATTTATGGCTTGAAGGGGAAGAGAGTGAAGTTTTTGCTTAGTGGTGAAGTGAGCTGTATTTATTCACAAGGTGGTAGGGTAAGGAGGGTGCATTGTTTGGTGTTTGCGCCCGGTATCGGCGTGGCCAAAAAGATTAATGTTGAACTGACGAGGAGGGGGTGCAAGTTAGAAAGTGACGGGCGGCCGGTGATAGGGCTGTCGCTCCTCGAGTTGGCAGAAGTGGTGTTTGGAGTGGATGAGAGGTGTTTATTGATCCCGGCGCATGCGTGGACGCCGTGGTTTGGGGTGTATGGGAGCCGAGGGGGGTTTGATAGTTTGGAGGAGGCGTTTGGCAAGTATGTTGACAGGATTTATGCGGTCGAGACGGGCTTGTCGAGTGATCCGGAGATGAACTGGAGGATTGAAGAGTTGCAGAAGCGGGCGATTGTGTCGTTTAGCGATGCACATAGTCCTCAAAAACTGGGGAGAGAGATGACGGTTTTTGAGGAAAATGTAAAATCTAAAACGAAAAATGAAAAACAACAATTTAAAACTCAAAATTTTTCATACTCTGATGTTTATGAAGCGATCGCGGAGAGGTTTGTGGGTAAGAATGAGGGTCGATTAGAAATAGCCTATACAGTGGAGTTTTATCCGGAGGAGGGGAAGTATCACTGGGATGGACACAGAAACTGCGGGGTGGTGCAGAGTCCGGAAGTGACGCGGAAAGTCGGTAAGGTGTGTCCGAAGTGCGGGCGGGAGTTGACGGTGGGGGTTGATTACCGAGCGGGAGAGTTGAGCGAGGAAGGGTTGATAAAGATCAAGGCTAAGAAAAAAATTGATGACAATGGTGTGGTGGTTTATAAGCATCCAACTGATAAGAGCCGGCCTGGGTTTGTGAAGTTGGTGCCCCTGGTTGAAATTTTGGCCGAGGTTTATGGAGTGGGGGTAAAGACTGGGAAGGTGGGACAAAAGTATGAGGAGTTGGTGCGGGGGTTTGGCGGGGAGAGATCAGTGTTATTGGAAAAGTCTAAAGGGGAATTGGCGGCTGGTATGGAGCCGGAGTTGGTGGAAGTAATTATGAAAGTGAGAGCTGGGGAAGTGAAAATTAGCCCGGGGTATGATGGAGTGTTTGGGCAGGTGGAAGTAGAGACGGTTTCCCATGAGAAACAGATGAAAATGTT
>CAYMQI010000009.1:20639-26409 GCA_964392715.1 uncultured Pseudomonadales bacterium
TGTTGGTAAAGCCGCAGACTTACATGAACGAGAGCGGCAAGAGTGTGGCGGCTATTTTGAGGTTTTATAAAGTCGATCCGAAAGATTTGTGGGTGGTGCATGATGATTTGGATATTGTATTTGGCAACTACAAAATTCATTGGGGAAAGGGGCCAAAGATTCATAACGGGGTGAATGATATTGAAGAAAGATTGGGAACGGAGGAATTTTGGAGAGTGAGGGTCGGGGTGGATAGCCGAGGTAGAGAAATTCGAAATTCCAGCCTTCGCCCCGACATCGCTGGCGCTACGACGGGCAGGCAAATAACAAACAAATTAAAATCTCTAATTTTTAAAAATTCTAAACATGGAAAGGTGCCGGGGAGGAAGTATGTGCTGATGAAGTTGTCGGGAGATGAAAAGGCAAAGATGGATGAAACGGTGGAAAGAGCGGTGAAGGAGATATCTGAAAGGATTGATGAACACCACACAAGTTTAATTTCTAAATCCTAATTTCTAAATAATGCCCAAATCACAAGCACCCCCTCGACTTCGCTCGGGGCGGGCAAATCACAAACAAAGGAGAGTCAGACAGCAGGCTTTTGCGGCGGTGGGGAATTTGTTGGATAAATATCAATTGGAGGATAAGGGCGGGCATATAACCCGCGAATTTCAGGATTTTGGGTATAGACTCTCGATGGAACTTGGCGATGAGGCGCATAAGAGTTTGTATATGAGATTGGCCAAAACTGTCGATAGGGGCATTTTGGAGCAAGCGCTCTCGTTTGTGAAAGATGCGGGGGCCAAGAAACCGGCGGCGTTGTTTATGTGGAAAGTGAAACAGCTAAGGAGTGGGGAGTCTACTCCGAAAAAATAATTCTTGTATACTGGGTGTATGGGGAAGACGATGGGTAAGCATTTACTGATATTTGTAGGTTATTTTGGAGTGATTGTGTTGGTGAGAGTTTTGCTGCGGGGGGTGGGGAGTTTGAGTTTGTCCACGGTTTGGTTTTTGGTGGGGGGATTGTTGGGGATGGCCTTACCGATGGCTGATCGGCTGGTGTATGTGTATTACAGCCGGCCGCAGGAACAGTTGTCGATGCAAGTGAAAGATTTGATAAAACGGGGGATGTTGGTTCAAGCGTTGGCGGTGATGATAGCCCGGCGGGAGGAGCAGGTGAGGCTGTCGATGAATAACGTGTTGTTTTTGGCAGTGTGGGTGGCACTGTCTATTTTTGTGATTACCAGTACTGGCAAGCCGTTGGCGATTGGTATGGTGTTGGGGGTGGGGTTGGATTTGGTGTTTGATCTGTGGAAGGATCGGAAACGGCCAGAGTACCTGATGGGGAGGCTGTTTTGGCCTTTGAGGCGAAATATAGTCTGGAGCGAGACGGTGTTGACGGCGAGGGTGTTTGGGGCAGCGTTTGCGTTGGTATCTTTGTTGGCGGTTTAGTGCCGGTGGAGTTTGGTAAGATGGGGAGATGATTGGGATCCTTGGATTAGAGATTCACTTGTATGGATTGATGGTTGGGTTCGGGCTGCTGGCTGGTGGGTGGGTGGCGGCAAAAATTGCCAAGAGAGAAGGTCTTGATCCGGACGTGGTGTGGGATGGGTTGTTGTGGGCGATGATGGCGGGAATTGTTGGGGCGCGGCTTTATCATGTGGCGGATTTGTGGAGTTATTACAGCCGACATCTTGCCGAGATTGTGATGGTGTGGAATGGGGGGTTGGGAATATTCGGGGGAGTAATTGGAGGGATAGTAGGTTTAATTTTGTACGTAAAGCTAAATCAAAAATCAAATATCAAATATCAAAAATCTCTTTTAAAATTGTTTGACCTGGGGGCGTTGGGGATACCGCTTAGTCAAGCAATTGGGCGGTGGGGGAATTTTTTTAATCAGGAGCTTTATGGCAGGCCGACGAGTTTGCCGTGGGGGATGTTTATTAATCCTGAAAATCGGTTGCCGGGCTTGGAACAGTTTAGTCGGTTTCAGCCGCTGTTTTTGTATGAGAGGTTGCTGAATTTGGGATTATTTGGCTTATTGCTTATGGCCTATAGCTTGTGGCAGAAAAGAAGTGATTGGAAAGCTGGAAGGATGAAATATGTTGGAATGTATTTGGCGGGGTATGGGGGGATTAGGGTTGTGTTGGAGCCACTAAGGATTGATTATTGGCGAGTGGGGGTGATACCAACCGCGTGGATATTTTCTGTCGTGGTAATGCTATGGGGAGCGTGGCTGTTGATGAGAGGAGCTAAAAGTGCAAAGCGAAAAACTTAAAATTGCAATTAAAAACTTAAAATTCCCGATAGGAGCAAGTTGTCTGGTGTTGGTGGCTGTTTTGGTGCTGATGGCTAAGGGAATTGTTGATCGGAAACAGGGTGCGAATGGATGGCAGCCAACGGTTGTTGAGTTGGCACAGGTGACGCCGGAGGGGGAGAGGGAGTACCAGGAAATTCAGATTGGAGATAAAAGCTTGAGGGTGGAGGTGGCGGATACGAACCAGAAAATAAAGACGGGGTTGTCTTACCGGAGTGAGATTGGAAGTGATGGGATGTTGTTTGTGATGGGTTACCGAGAGAGGCCGAGCTTTTGGATGAAGGGAATGCTCTTTTCTTTGGATTTGGTGTGGATTGGCTGTGGGGGCAATATCAAATATCAGATATCAAAAATCAAAAATGAGGATTGTGTGGTGGCGGAGGTGACGGAAAATGTACCGGTGGAGGTAGATCCGGAGCAGCCGGTAAATTACTACTCGCCGAAAGTCCCGGTGACGCATGTACTGGAAGTGCCTGAGGGATGGGTGGAGGAGAATGAGGTGAAGGTGGGTGATGTGGTAAAAATCGGCGATTAGATTTGCGGCGAAGGGGTAGTAGCCTCGATTAGGCGACGACAAGCTGCGGTTGCAAGGGTCTTAATTCTGTCCGATAACTGGGAATCTCGGAATGTATCTTCGTCGATGCAAAAAGTGATCTTTGGTGGCTTGTTTGGTTGTTGGCTGGGAATAATCCAGACAAGGCCCCTCTCGAAACCTGATTCTTGTGTGGGGATATTGATACTTGCAACGGAAAAACCATCGGTTGAGGCGCCAACTTCCGAGGGGGTTTGTCGACCTGATTCGTCTCTCTCAAACTGTAGCCTTCGGCCATTGGTTTCTAGCATAATGATGGTTGCGTCACCTTTTTTTCTGGCTTGGGCATACATACCGATGTCTCGCATTGAGATTTCACATGAGCGAACTATTCCTGGTTGGAGCTGTTGCGCGTCTTCAAAAGTGTTGCTAAAGGGATCTTGGGGGGTTGTAAATTGTGATTTGACACGTAGAGTCCACGTTGAGGGGTCGCCGCCCAATAACCAACCGACATCTTTGAAAGCGCTAATGGCAAGTTGTTCGGGGGTGGTTTCTGGATTTTCTGGTATTGCTTGAGATTGTTCGTGTGATGGTGTCGACATGTGTTCCTTTGAGATATTAGATTGTAAATTGTGGTTACTATAGCAATTTGTATTGGAGTGTCAAGCACAATTTGTGGTGGTTGACATGGATACTGGGGGGGAGTATTATGAGCAAGGTGAGCTTGCTCAAACTTAAAAGTTAAAATGTAAAGTGAAAAATAAAAAAATGGATAAGGTGGCGAAGAAATTAAACAGAGTGGGTGGGCAAATTGAGGGCGTCAAAAAGATGTATGATGAGGGCCGAGATTGTTTGGAGATTGTGCAGCAGATAGCGGCAGCCAAGAGCGCGCTGACTTCGGTGGCGCGGGATTTGTTGTCCAGCGAGGCGAGCAAGTGTGCTAGGAGTAGGAAGCCGGAGGATTTTGACCGCGTATTGGCGAAGCTTTTGGAGTTACAGTGAATTGGCCAATAGCCAATAGCATATAGCCAATAGCATATAGCGAATAGCGTATAGCGAATAGCGAATAGTTAATTTACCAAAAATAATTTAAGGAGCTGAAATGCCAGCGCAACATATTGATGCAGATGCATTTGAAGAAAAAGTAATCAAAGCCGATAAACCAGTGTTGGTTGACTTTTTTGCCGAGTGGTGTGGGCCGTGCCAGGTGGCGGCGCCGGTTCTGGATGAGTTGGCCGATGAAGCTGCCGGTAAGTACGAAGTAGTCAAGGTGGATGTAGACCAAAGTCAGGAATTGGCTGGCAAGCATGGGGTGATGAGTATCCCGACGGTGATCCTGTTTAACAAAGGCCAAGAAGTAGAGAGGAAAATTGGTTTTGGCGGCAAACAAGGGTATCAGGATTTACTCAGTAAAGCGGCGTAAATCCGCTTATGGCAAATGGCTTATAGCTGATAGTTGTGGAGGTAGATGTTTAGATTTGAGCAACTAGATATTTGGCAAGATGCTCGCAGTTATATAGGGGAAATTTATTCGTTAACAGCAAGATGGCCGAGATCTGAGTTGTTCGGATTGACGTCACAAATAAGAAGAAGTGCAGTGTCTGTAGCGGCGAATATCGCTGAGGGAAGCGCTTCTTCGAGTAGAAAAGATTTTAGGAACTATCTCGACCATTCAAGAAAAAGTTTGTTTGAGACAGTGTCACATTTGTATATTGCCTTGGATCAAAAATACATTACAAAGAAACAATTTGGGGAGTTATATAGTGGAAGTGAGAAAATGATTCGTAGGATTTCTGCGTTTCAAAAATCACTTCTATAAGCTATATGCTATTGGCTATATGCAAACAAGAAAGTTGATCATTATTGGTTCGGGGCCGGCGGGGTATACGGCCGGAATCTACGGGGCGCGGGCGGAATTGGCGCCTTTACTTTTTGCCGGAGCGGCCTCGGGCGGACAGTTGATGAACACGATGGTAGTGGAGAACTGGCCAGGGGCAAAGGATGGGGTGATGGGGCCTGATTTGATGATGGCCATGCGGGGGCAAGCCAAGAAGTTTGGCGCGGAAATAGTCGATGATAATGTGACGGCGGTGGATTTTTCGGTGCGGCCGTTTAAAGTGTGGTCCAACAAGAGTGAGTTTGCGGCGGAGGCGGTGATTGTGGCTACTGGCGCCGAGAGTATTCGGCTAGGTGTGCCTGGTGAGGAGAAATTGTTTGGCCGGGGGGTGGCGACGTGCGCGGTGTGTGACGCGGCGTTTTACCGCGGGAAAAACACGTTTGTAGTGGGTGGGGGTGACGCGGCGATTGAAGATTCTTTAGCTTTGACTAAATTTGCAGCCGGCGTGACGATGGTGGTGCGGCGAGATGCTTTTCGCGCAAGCAAGATTATGGCCAAAAGGGCAGAGGAGCATCCGAAGATTAAGATATTGTGGAACAGCGAGGTGAAGGAGATTTTGGGCGAGGCGAAAGTGGAGAAGGTAAAGATTTTTAACAATCAGACCCAAAAAGAAGAGGAAATCTTTACTGATGGGGTGTTTTTGGCCATAGGGCATAAGCCGGTGACGGAGATGTTTGCCGGCAAGCTTACCTTGGATGAGAAAGGATATTTAGTGACGAGATTGGGATTTAGCCAGCAAGGATTGGAGATGGCGGGGGACAACGTGGATGGCGGATTGGTGAAGTTTCCGACGGCGACTTCGGTGGAAGGTGTGTTTGGGGCTGGGGACGTAGTCGATTTTAGATACAGGCAAGCGGTGACGGCGGCGGGGATGGGCTGCCAAGCGGCTCTGGATGCAGAGAGGTGGTTGGAGACGGTGGCAAGGTAGTAGGAGTAAGAGAGGTGATTATTTAGGATTTAGTAGTTAGGAGATAGGGGTTTTTGTAGTTATTGATTGTTAGAGTAGAAGGAGATATATGACGAGTGCTTTTGAAAATGCCTTGGC
>CAYMQI010000010.1:0-4623 GCA_964392715.1 uncultured Pseudomonadales bacterium
CTTAGGGTATAGGTGAGTCCGCTGAGCGGACTGGTCACCTCGCTAAGCGGGGTGACCCCGGAGGGAATCGAACCCTCGTTAGTAGGATGAGAACCTACTGTCCTAGCCACTAGACGACGGGGCCGCGTATAGCTCACTCACGTTCGCACGCGGTAAACCAAGTATAGTTTTGTATGCGGCGAGCCAGCTTGTAGCTTGTATTTTACAGGGGGAGGAGGGCTTAATCTAGTTTTCCAGATCTGATGAATTAGGCTGTGGCTTGGTAGCGGACTTGACGATCCTGGCGGCGGCGGTCGATGTCGGTTAACAGTTTTTTGCGAAGTCTAAGGGACTTGGGGGTGATCTCCAGAAGCTCGTCGTCTTCCAAGAAATCGAGACATTGTTCGAGGCTAAATTTGGTGGCGGGAGTAAGTTGAATGACGCCGTCGCTTGATTTGGAGCGCATGTTGGTCAGTTGCTTGCCGCGGCAGACGTTGATGGCAATGTCTTCGGACTTGGCATTTAAGCCGACGATCATGCCTTGGTAAACCGGAGTACCGGAATCGATAAAAGTGATACCCCTGTTTTGGGCGGCTTGGAGGCCATAAGACAGAGCTTCGCCGGCTTGAGAGGCGATGAGCACTCCCCTTCGCAGTTTGGGCAAGGACTCACCCACCGGCTGCCAGCCGATGACTTGGGCATTGTAGAGGAGCGTGCCTTTGGTGAGCGTTAGGAGCAGGCCCCGAAGGCCAAGGGTAGCGCGAGCAGGAATATGGTAGATAAATTGGACTTCGGTTTCACTGATGGGCTCGAGCTTAGTCAGGTGGCCGTAGCGTTTGCCGAATTCCTGGTTGATGACGCCTTGATACTCCTTGGGTACAATCACGACGACTTCTTCCTCTGGTTCTGATTTGACAGCACCAATATCTTTGACGATGACTTTGGGCTTGCCCACCTGCATCTCGTAGCCTTCGCGGCGGAGAGTTTCAAGAAAGATGGACAGGTGGAGCTCGCCCCGGCCGGAGATGCGGAAACCTACGGCCAATTTTTCGACTTTTAAGCTGACGTTGCTTTCTAATTCGCGGTTGATGCGCTCTTCCAACTGGCGGCTGGTAGTGAACTCGCCCTCGCGGCCAGAAAAAGGCGAAGTATTGGGGGCGAGGGTAATGTGGAGGGTCGGCTCGCCGATGGTGAGATCGGGTAAGGATTGTGTATTGCTCGGATCAGACAGGGTTTGGCCGATGTGGGCGGTGCCAATGCCGGAGATGGCGACGATGTCGCCGGCTTGAGCTAGCTCGACCGGTTGACGGGTGAGGCCGTGCCAGAGCATGATGTGTTCGGCGGTAAAGGTCTTGGTGGGGTTGTTGGTAAGGATAACTTTGGCGCCGGGTTTGATTTGCCCCGAGCGGATTTTGCCGATGAGGATGCGGCCTAAGTGGTTGTCATAGTCAAGGCTGGTGACTGAGAGTTTGAAAGGCTGCTCAAAGTCTGCCTCCGGGGCGGGGATCTCGGCGATAATGGTATCGAGTAAGGGTTTGGTGTCAGCGGGCTGGTTGAGGTCGGAAGGGACGGAAGGAAAAACTTTGCCGTCGCGGGCAATGGCGTAGAGCTTGAGAAAGTGGAGCTGGGATTCGTCCTGGGCTAACTCTAAAAACAGATCGTCAATCCTGGCTTCGGTTGCCTGTAGGTTGGCATGGGGTTTGTCAATCTTGTTGATGACCACGATGATTTTGAGGTTAAATTCGAGGGCTTTTTTCAAAACGAAGCGGGTCTGGGGCATGGGGCCTTCTTTGGCGTCGATAATGAGGAGGGCGCCGTCGGCCATACCCAAGGTACGCTCGACCTCACCGGAAAAATCGGCGTGGCCGGGAGTGTCGATGATGTTGATCTTGACGCCTTGGTAGTTGATAGCGCAGTTTTTGGCCAAAATGGTGATACCGCGCTCGCGCTCTAAATCGTTACTATCGAGGATTTGTTCCTGGTGCATCTCCTGTTGGTTGTCGCGGAAGGTGTGGGTTTGTTTGAGGAGAGCGTCGATGAGGGTGGTTTTGCCGTGATCAACGTGGGCGATAACGGCGATGTTGCGGATGGGGATCATTTAAGAATTAATGAGAAATAAAAATTAATGGCTAAATGGTTCTGGGTTAGATGGCAATAGACCAAAAAGGACCTGTTGCCAGGACCTATAGTGGCAGAAGGAGTATTTTACCGCTTATGGGATGATTTTGCCAGAGAGGAAGGAAGATCAAAGGATCAGAAAATTGCCTGGTTTTGGTTCTAGATTCTCACTAAATTGATCGATGGATTTAGTGGTAATCTGGTTTACCTGGGCGTGGCGCGGGCCGGTCTTACACCAGGCGATAAATTCGTCCAGGGACTTTTGGGTTCCTTGGGCTTCGAGGTAGACGCCGCCGTCGGGTTGGTTTCTGACAAAACCGGTGAGGCTTAGGCTTTGGGCTTTGGCCTGGGCTGAGGTGCGGAAAAAAACGCCTTGGACGGTGCCGGTGAGAGTGAGGGCGATGATCTTTGTGTGCAATTTACTTTTTCTGGCTTTTGTATTGGGTGTCGGCGGTGGTGGGCTTTCTTTGTTGGAGGTGTTGGTGGTGGGCAAAAGCAGTGTGGTCCAAAACGGCAAAGATGATTTGACCGACGATGCTAACCACGACCAAAGCCAAGATGGAAGTGGGCTCAAAGACATATTTGTTTTCGATAATCCTGGTGGGAAAAACGTCGCCAAAAAGGGCCAGCAATGGTTCGCTAGTCTGGTAGATAAATTTGGCAAAGGGGGCGGTGGAGTTGGCGGCGAAAAATTTGAGAAAAAAGCGAAGGAGGAGCAGTGCCTTGAGAGAGTTGAGGACTAAGTTGTATAAACCGGTTAGGGAGTTAAAGGGGTTATGGTTGACCTGGATGTTCACGGTAATGGGCTAATTGTCGGTGGCGGGCGCGGGAGAGGTTGGTGGTGATACCAATTGTTTGCCGATGGTGATGACGGCGTCGAAGTCGGAGTTTTCTGGAAGATCGGTGGCGGTATCCCCGATGGTGTAGTCGCCTTCTAGATCTTTGGTAAGGAGATCGAGGAGAGCGTCTTGGCCGGATTTGACGCTTAACTTGGTAGTGTCAAAATCGAAGTTGTCGGCGTTGGCGGTGTCCGCTTTGGCATAGCCGGCGTCCTCGAGGAGAGTGGCAGCCTGGCCGGCACGACCAGCGACGCCGCTACCGTTTAAGATCTGGAGTTTGAGCTGTGAGCGGTCGAGGGCAGGCGCGGGAGTCGGAGTGGGAGAGGGTTCGGGAGTGCTGCTGGCAATGGGCTCGGGGGCGATTTGGGGGCGAGAACCGGTAGTTTTGACATAGAGGTAAATGCCGCCCAAAATCATGCCGGCCAAAAGTAACAAGGCCAGGACCAAAAAAATGGCGCCTTTGAGGCCGCTTTTGCCGGCACTTCTGGCCGGGGGGTTGAGTTGAAATTCATGGCGCTTGGAGACCTCTGCTCTGTCGGCCGGTAATTCGTCCGGGTCATCTGGAACGATTGCCTCATCCGGTTCGGGTTTGGGCCGAGGCAGAGTCGGCGCGACCGGTCGGGCTGGAGCCACTGGAGCAGAGCGGGCGGGGGCGTGGTCGAACGGCTCCTTGGTGGCTGCTTCTTCCCCGGGCTCAGGGCCGAAGTCTTCTTCGGGCAAGGCCTCTTGGGGGGTGATGTTTAACACGTTTTCGTCACCGCCGGTAGTGTCGGGTTTGGTGGAACCCAAGTGCATTAAATCGATAGATTGGACGGAAAGTGAGAGGCCGGTTTCTTCCTTGAGCTTGTCGGAGTTGATTTGGCGGCTGCCGGCGGCCAAGTAAGCAACCTCGGTAGTGAGTTCGTATTTTTCTTTAACAAAGTCAAGTAAGGCTTGGATCTGTTGGTAGGGGTCGAGGGCGGTGATAAGGGTGGAGGCGAGGACCTGACCCTGATAACAGATGGCGGCAAAAACGGCCTCGTGTTCCCAGATAACTAAGTGGGGTTCTGATTCGTCGGGATTGGTGCGGGCTAAGATATAGGCAACGGGTTCGATAGAGAGAATTTCCAGATCGGCCGACTGGGCGGCGCGGCCCAAAACCGCCAGAAATGATTTTTGCATGGCAAAAATCTGGATGGCATAAGTATCTTTGACGCTACCGACTTTTTTCCAATCAACACCCAAAGCGTCGATGGGCTCGGGGAGGATTTTTTGAGCGGATTTGAGGACCTCGTCCTTTAAGTTGGTGCTTTTGGCTTTGACAAAAATTGGAGAAATGAAGGCGAGGTTGTCGCCGACGACGACGCGCACAGAAGTGGCTTTGGCCAAGTCAGACTTGGCTTTGGTGGCTTTGGCGACCTTGGTGAACACTTGGGCCAGACTTTGACTATTCCAAGCTCCGGCAAAGGCCTGTTTGGAAGCTACTGAGGAAACTTGGTAGGCCTCGAGTTGTTGCTGACCGATAAAAACAACTGTATTTGACATAACTTAATTTCCTGATGCTAAGAGCAGGGTCTGGCTACAGTGTAGCAAAAAAAATCGAGCAAGTGGAGTGTTTACCAGGGCCTGACGGTTTTCTGTTTGGGGGGCTGGGCGACGTTAACGACCAAGTTTCTACCTTTGTAGTCCTTGCCGTTTTGCTCTTGAG
>CAYMQI010000010.1:4633-25922 GCA_964392715.1 uncultured Pseudomonadales bacterium
CGGCCTTGATAAATCTGACAAAACCATAGCCTTTGGAGCGGCCGGAAACGCGGTCAGTGATAACGACGGCTTCCTCGATCGGGCCGAACTGAGAAAACAGTTGCCCAAGTTCCTCGCTGGTGACTTCGTAGAGGAGGTTGCCGACAAATAACTTATTATTCATAAAAGATGATCACCTCATTCCTGATAGGAGTTCAAACAACAATCTGGTTGACGAACAAAAAATAGTTAATTAGTAAGAGGGGCATGAGACTAGCAAGCGCTTAAAAAAGCGTTAAAAAACACATTGGTTTAGTTAAACTGTTGACTGCACAAGCTTTGAATCCTTACTCAAACAGCGCCAAGCAACTCGGGTGCATGCCTTAAACGGAGATATTATAGCACAGGAAAAGCAGTGTCAATTGGCGAATGGCCAATAGCGAAGAGCAGATGGCAAAGGACACGAGGGGAAAAATTAACCTAATTGATCTAGTTATTCTAATTGACCTAATTAATCTAAGTAAACCCCCACTACTAAAAAACCAAGAGGAAAACAGCAAAGTAAAACTTAAGACTCGGTTTTACGACTTGGTGGGTTTGGCTTTGGAGAGGCGAGGGCGAGTTTGAGGACTTGATCCATGTGGGAGACAAATTTAAAGGTGACGTCCCTGGTGACTTCGTCGGGCACCTTGACCAGGTCCTTCTTGTTGTCGGCAGGGAGGATAATGGTGGTGATACCGGCCCGATGGGCGGCGATGACTTTTTCTTTGACGCCGCCGATTTCCATGACCCGGCCACGGAGAGTGACTTCGCCGGTCATGGCGACCTGACGACGGATGGGGATTTTGGTCAGGGCGGAGACCAGGGCGGTGGTCATGGTGATGCCGGCTGAAGGGCCGTCTTTGGGGACGGCGCCTTCGGGGACGTGGATATGAAAGTCGAGTTGGGCGTCGAAGCTTTTTTTGAGGTTTAATTGATCCCAGCGGCTTTTGACGTAGGAAAGGGCGGCTTGGGCCGATTCTTTCATGACCGCGCCCAGCTGGCCGGTGAGGATGAGCCTGCCTTTACCCGGCATGACGGCGACTTCGACAAAGAGGATGTCGCCGCCCGACTGGGTCCAGGCCATGCCGGTAGCCAAGCCGACTTCGTCTTTCTTCTCGGCCAGAGTTTCGGCAAACGTGTAAGGCCCTAAGTAGGTTTGCAGGTTGTTGGCGGTGACGCGGCTTTTGGATTTGCGGCCTTCGGCGAGGCGACGGGCGATTTTTCTGAAGACTTTGCTGATTTCACGTTCTAGGCTCCTGACGCCCGCTTCCCTGGTGTAGCGCTGGATAATTATTTGTATGGCTGGGTCAGTCAGGTCTACCTGGCTTGGCTTGAGACCGTTGTGGTCAGTGGTTTTGGGAAGTAGGTGGTTTTTGGCGATGTGGAGTTTTTCCAAAACGGTGTAGCCGGAGAAACGGATGATTTCCAACCGGTCGCGGAGGGCGGGGGGGATGGTGTCGAGGGTGTTGGCGGTGGTAATGAAGATCACCCGGGAGAGGTCGTAGGGAACTTCGAGGTAGTGATCGGAAAATTCGACGTTTTGCTCGGGGTCGAGGGCTTCGAGGAGGGCGGCTGAGGGGTCTCCCCGGTAGTCGTTGCCGATTTTGTCGATCTCATCGAGCATAAAGACGGTGTTGGTGGTACCGGCGGTGCGCATACCTTGGATAATGCGGCCGGGCATGGCGCCCACGTAGGTGCGGCGATGGCCGCGAATCTCGGCTTCGTCCCGGATGCCGCCCAAAGAGACTTTGACGAACTTCCTAGAGAGGGCGGCGGCAATGCTTCTGCCGATGCTGGTCTTACCGACACCAGGAGCGCCGACAAAACAGAGGATGGTGGGTAAGGCTGAAGGTTTGTGGAGGCGGGAACGGCGATCATTTTTGGCTGACGGCTGATCTTGGGCGCTTTTGAGTTTGAGGACAGCCAAGTACTCGATAATCCTTTCTTTGACTTCTTCCAAACCATAGTGGTCGGCGTCGAGGATTTTGGCGGCTTTTTTGATAGAGACGGGTTTTTGGAGAACAATTTTCCAGGGAACTTCAATAATGGTATCAAGCCAGGTGCGGATGTAGGCGGCTTCGGGGTTGTGGGGGCTCATTTTATCGAGACGGTCGAGTTCTTTGAGGGCTTTTTTTTCGACATCGCGAGACATACCTGCGGCCTTGATCTGCTTTTTGAGGCGGTGGATTTCTTGTTCCTCCTGATCTTCCTCGCCAAGTTCTTTTTGGATGGTCTTTAAACGCTCGCGCAACACAGTATCGCGCATGGATTTGTCGAACTTTTTCTGGGTCTTGGAGGCAATGTTTCTTTCGATCTCGAGAATTTTGATCTCTTCGGAGAGGAGGTCGGAAACGAGCTGGAGGCGTTCCCGCACTTGGGAGGTTTCGAGGATCTTTTGTTTTTTGTCGGTCGGTGAATCGAGAGTGTTGGCGATCTGGTCGGCAAGCTCGGCGGCTTCGACGCCGGAAACCAGGCGCATAAAGTTCATGACGTCGACGGCTTTACCGAGGTTGACGGCTTTTTTAAACTCGGCGGTGATGTGTTTGACCAAGGCTTTGATCTCGGCGCTTTCTTCTTCGATGTCGAGGATTTCGGTGATAGTGGCTTCAAGGTGGGCGGGTCCTTTTTTGATGGACTCGATGCGGACGCGTTTGAGGCCTTTGACAAAAGCGTTCAATTCGCCGTTGGTTTTGAGGGTGCGATCGATATCAGCCAAGGTGCCGACGGTATAGAGATCTTCGACTTCGGGGTCGGTGTCTTTGGAATTTTTTTGAGCGACAAAAACGATCTTTTTGTCGGAATCGAAAGAATTTTGGACGCCGGCGACCGATTGGGGGCGGCCAAATTGGATGATGGACTCGGTGTGGGGAAAGATGACACCGTACCTAATGGGGACTAAGGGGTAGAACCGCCGCTCTTTTGGGTTGTCTGATTTGGTGAGAATAATAGCCATAAAAATTACACCTAAGTTTGAGTATTTAGCAGTATATATTTGTGAGTGCTAAATGTCAACCTGGATTAGAGTCCGCTAGTATAACCAGGGAACAGGTGGGAAGCAAGTTTGCCAATAACAAAGCCGACGCTGGCGGCGGTGAGGGAAACTGTAGTCATTTCCAGGCCGCTACGCCAAGGGTTGATCCTGGTGATTTTACCCTTGACAACACCCATAGTGAAAAGGGCGATGACGGTGAGGGTGATTGAGGTGGGAATGGCAAAGTTGACGGGGAGAAAAAAATAGGAACAAAGGGCGAGTGAACCGCCGAAAATATAGGAAATGCCCATGTAGATGCCGTCCCTGACGGGTTTGCTACTGATGCGGCGGCGGCGATGATTGATGATGCCGTCGGCCTGCTCTTCGGACTTGTTGGACAAATAAGTGCCGGCAGCCATAGACAGACTTTCGACGGCGACGATGACTAGGCCGGAGATGATGACCAGGGAACGGTTGCCGGTGGCGCCGGCAATACCGGTGATGGCGCCCAAAGTGGAGACCATGCCGTCTTCAAGACCAAAGACGATTTCGCGCAGAAAGGGGAGAATTTTGGTGGTAAACATGGGTGGGCTAAGGGCTAAGGGCTAAGGGCTAAGGGCTAAGGGCTAAGGGCTAAGGGCTAAGAATATAGTATAGCAGGAAAAGGCCTCAGTGCTTCACTGCCTGCTCACAATGACACTAAGCTCTCTGGCAACAATGCAACAAATGTGTCTTTGGTTTAGTGTTTTTGGTTTAGATCATTGATTTGTGAGGAGGTAACTTTTAAGATTAGCCGATGGTGATACAACAGTGTAATGCTGTCGGGTGTTTTTTGGCCAAAAACGGATCGTTGGTGTCGCTACCACTGGTAACTGTGGCGGGTTTGGCCGACGGAGTGAATCCGTGCGCGATCGGGATGCTATTACTGTTGCTTGGTTATTTGGTTGTATTTGCCAGGAAACCTCAGGATGTGGTCAAGATCGGCGGAGTGTATATTGCGACGGTGTTTTTGACTTACCTGATGATCGGACTGGTGTTCTACCAGACAGTGAGCTGGTTTCATGCTTCATCGATGTTTGGACTGATTAGTAAAGTGATCGGAGCCATGTTGCTGGTTGGTGGGTTGATACAAATAAAAGATTTTTGGCTGCCAAACGTTGGGCCGCATCTGAAAATTCCTTCAGCGTCAAAGAATGTGTTGATGAAGTATGTTGAGCAGGGATCGATACCAGCAACGGCAGTATTGGCAGTGCTGGTCACGGCGCTGGAAACGCCCTGCAGTCTGCCGCTTTATGTGGGGACGGCGACGGTGCTGTCCCAGTCGGGAATGGCCCCCTTGTTGGTGGCTGGCTACTTTATTTACTACAATTTCCTGTTTGTGCTGCCTTTGATTGTGCTACTATTGATGGTATGGAAGGGTAAAAAAATAATCGAACTTAACGAATGGAAACATAAAGCCGAGCGGTGGATGCAGTTGGTGCTGGGAGTGTTGATGGTACTACTGGGAATTTGGCTGGTGTAAAAAGTTGAGGATCAGGTTGGCGGTTTCTGCTGGCTTCTCGAAAGCGGGGTTGTGGCCACATTTAGGAATTACGTTGATTTCGATCTGATTATTGCCGATCCTTTCGAGAATGGTTTTTGCCTGTTGGGGAGTGGTGTATTTATCTGCATTGCCGTAAATTAAAAGGGTGGGTTTGGTGGTTTTGCCGAGATAGTCTTCGAGGGAAAATTTGGCGGCTGAGAGGCCCATTTGAATATAGGATTTCCCGGACATTTTTTGGCGGCCGGGAAGAGAGTACTGGTCAACCTTGTGGCGGTCAAATTTATAGGCATTTAAGTATTTTTCGACCAGATAGGCGGTGTACCTGGACTTGATAGTGTAGCCCAAGACTTCTTGGGTGGGAAAGGTTTTGTTGGATAGTTCCAGAATTCTAAGGAATAATTTTGAGGCGTGTTTTAGATTTAATTGGGAAAAAACGGCGCCGATAAGGATTAGTTTGTCGGTAAGACCGGGATAGAGGGAGAGGGTTTTGGCAGTAACTAGAGTGCCGAGGGACGCGGCGACGATGGCTTGGGGCTTGATATTGTTGGTGGTAATAAAGGCGTTAAGGTACGCGGCTGCTTGAGTTAGAGAATAACGATCTAGCGGGTCTGAATCCCCAAAACCAGGAAGGTCGATCATGTAAAGGTGATAGCGTGAGGAGAGGATCTGGGCCAAAAGCGTCCAGCCCTGCCAGTTGTTGGACCAGCCGTGGATGAAAACCAGGGCAGGACCGGAACCGGTTTCGGCAACGTTTAAGTTGATATCCAGAACGTGATATTTGTGAGTAGTAATGGACGACATGAGGGGACGGTTGGCGGGCGGGTTACAGATAAGATTTGGTGAGCTTGCTTCTCGGGTTAAAAAGCCAAACTAAGACCGCGCCGGAAAGGAGGAGGCCGATGGCTTGGACGGCTTCGTCAACCTGTTGGACTTTACGACGGCTGGCCAAGCTCTTCTGACAGCGATCCTGTTCCTGCCGGGCCAAGTCAGAGGTCTCGGTGTCAAGCTGTGAACCGGGGGCAGTGACGGGCTTGACCATATAACTGCAGTCTTCGTAGGGGCCCAGGGGGTATTGGTCGAACAAGAGGGTGTAGGCGGCCAAGCGTAAAGAACGGATAAAACCAACGACCAAGAGAATAACGCCGACGACAAAAAGGAAGTTGATAAAAAAGGCGGCGATGGTCTGCGGGCTTTTGATCATGGTCCTATTGTAGCAGGTGGAGGCGGAGGAGGGCTAGCAGGTTTTTGGGCCCAGAGTTTAAGGTAGGAAACGGCCTCGAAAATGAGGATGGTCAGGGCAATAACCGCCTTGTTGTTGAATTGAAAAATGAGGTGGAAAAGGATCAAAAGGGCGGCCAAGTAAACCAGTTTATGCAGGCGGGCCCAGTTTTTTTTGAGGAGGCGGATGGAGTAGTCGTTGGAGGTAAGAAATAAGGGGGTCATGGTCAGAAAAGCCAACAGCCCAAAGAGGCTGACTTGAGTTAGGGGCGGGGGGAAGGAACCAAAAGCAAGGCTTGGCAGAAGGGTAACGAGCAGATAATGACCCAGAGCAGAAATATAGGTGGAGATGCCCAAATGGCGCTTGTAGGGATTTAACAGAATCATGAGCGGGCGGATAATCCCCAGGCGCTTGAGGATGCCCGGAGTGAGGGTGGCCCCCAGGAGAAGCAAGGAAGCCACGCCAAATTTGCGGCCCAGGTCGTATGAAAGGAGGATCAGGGGTTGGTTACTCAAAGCCAGGCTAAATAAGATGACAATAAAGGCGGCCACGACGAGTTCGGCGATCTGAAAGAGGCGAATGATGAGCTTGGGGTTCATGGGTTAATTTTAGGGTCAAAGGGCAAGGTTGACAACGGCAATATCTGCGGCAATTTGAGCAACAAGACTGCCGATGTTGATATGGTCCTCGAGTGCTTGGATGGTTTTCAAGTTGGCGCGGGTAGCCGGGTGGGTGGCGACGAGGGAGCAACAGTCTTTGTAGGGGGCGGTGGCATGGTCCTCGAGGCCGATGGCGCGCACCAAGGCGATGGTCTCGATTTTGTCAAAGCCAATCAAGGGGCGGAAGATGGGCAGGTCGAGGGCGGCGTCAACGGCGGTTAAGTTGTCCATAGTTTGGGAGGCGACCTGGCCGAGGCTGTCGCCGGTGACGAGAGCCTGGTAGCCGTGTTGGGCGGCGAGTGACTCCCCAACCAGATGCATGAGGCGCCTGAAGACAATAAGCTCATACTTTTGGTATTTGGCGGGCAAGTTGATGACTTTCATTTGAAAAGGCAGGTAGCTTCCCAAGTAGAGATGGTGACTAGTGGTGAATTGGCAAAGAGAGTCGAGGATGGCTTTGATTTTGGTAGCCATAACTTGTTGGTGATCGGTGAAGATATGAAAATGCAGGAAGTCGACGGCTGCTCCCCTTTTGGCTAGAAGATATGAGGAAGCGATGGAGTCAAAACCCCCGGAGAGGAGAGAGAGGACGCGGCCGCTTGTGCCCACGGGCAGGCCGCCGGGGCCGGGGGTCTTCTCGGTATATAGATAGGCGTTTGGGTGGTCGATGATCAGGTGAATGGTATGGTCGGGGTGGGTGAGATTAACGGGTAAGTGGGTAAGCGTTTGGACGTGGTGGCCCAGGAGGCGTTCGAGCTCCAGGCTGGTGTGCGGGTAGTGTTTGTCCCGGCGGACGATACGCAGGGCAAAGGAGGTGGCTAAATTAAGGTAACTCTTGGCGTAGGCCGTGAGGGAGGTTTTGAGGCTGTCGAGCTCGGGGTTGATAGTTTGAACTTGAGAAAACCAAGCGATACCAAAAGTTTGCGTAAGCAGGCGGGAGACTGCCATGACGTCCCGGCTTGGACAAGTGAGGAGGATTTGGCCCCTTTGTCTTGAAAAATTAACTCCCGGCCCTAAGCGGGCTTTGATGTTGGAGATAAGGGATTTTTCGAAAAGGGGACGGTTGCCGCCTTTGAGGCCAATCTCGGCGTAACGGATGATGAAAGTTTGGTTCATGGTTTGTCGGGGAGGGCTTTGTAAAGAGGCTTGGCGGACTGCCAGAGCTGGTCGAAGAGCTGCTGGTGGTGGCCGGCAAAAACGGAGTTTTTGATCTCGATGCTTCTGGCGTCTTCGCCCTTGACGTAAACATAGGCGGTAGTACCGGCATAAATAAGTTGAATTCCCCGATTGGCCAGGCGTTCTGGGTCGATGAGTTTAATCTGATCGAGGCTGAAATGGTTTAGAAGCCGGATTTGTTTCTGGGCGCGGATCAGAGTATCGGTGTCGGAGTGGGCAATAATTTTGATGGCAATCTGCCTTTGTTTGACGCCCTTGATCCAGATCTTATAGTAGTCAAAGGGCATCGCTTGGTCTAAAGTGAGGTTGTCGTAAAGACAGATCGAGGTGGATTCGAGGCTATGACGAAAAACGGTTTCGACGCCGTCCCGACCGAGGAGACTGGTCAAGGTAAATTCGAGTTCGGGGTCGGGTTCGGGACGGAGGGCTTTTTTGAGAAACTGGTAACTCCCCTCGAGATCCTTGAGAGTTTGTTGCTGTTTTTTCAATGAGTCTTCAAGAACTAGCGGTGGCAGGGCTTTGAGGCGCTGGGTGCTGCCCTTAAACACCCGTTCAACAAGGCCTTTTTCGAGGAGTTTTTGGGAGTTGTCGTAGATGGAGGTGCGAGGAATGCGCAGCTCGCGGGAGATGCGCAGAACGCTTTGGCTTTGGTGGTGGATGAGGTGGTGGTAGATCTGGGCTTCGGTGTCGGAGAGGCCGAAGCGTTCAAGGTGGTCGAAGACGTCGGGAGAGGACACAAGAAAATTTCTAAGCACTAATTCCTAATTTCCTGCCTACCGGCAGGCAGGCTAAACAAATCCCAATCACCAATGTCCAATAATCAAAGAGGTGACGGAGGTGTCGGACAGGTGCGACTAGTATAGCATACCAAGAAGGTTGAATGGTTAGATGGTTTCGGCCAAGGGCCGACAAGGGATAGGGGGTTAGTTAATTTTTTGAAGGCTGGGAACCTTTCATAGGTTCGGGTCCGTGGAAGGCTCTGGGGGTTAAACAGGTTAAACGGGTTAAACGAGCAGGTGGGCGGCGCCGACGAGGCCGGAGTGGTCGATGTGTAAGAAATCGACGGCGTCCGAGGCGACGCCCAGTTTGACGACGTAGTCTTCGACAGTCTGGTGGTAGTGCCAACCGTTCCAGAAGAGGCTACCTTCCATAACGAAAGTTAAGTGGGGCTGGCGCTTGAACTCGTAGATGCCCGCGACTTGGCAGGCAACCAAGCTTGCCGAGCGGTTTAATAAGTATTGGGCTAGATCATGAAAGGGGTGGTTGGTATCGGTGGCAAGCTGGCTGAGTGAGTCCGAGTCGGCGATGTGCTCGCCTTGAGTGCCGACGGTGAGGTTGTAGTGTTTATAAAGATAGGCGCCGGAAACTTCTTTTTCAAACAGGGCGTTGCCGGGCGTAAGAGACTCTTGGTCAATAAGTTTGCCGGTTTGGGTTTGGGAGGCGCGATTAAAGTTGGCAGATTCGAGGTTGATGATGGTGTTTTGGTCGGCAAAAAAACCAAAGTTGATACCAGTGCCGACGACGCCGCCGACCAGTCTCTCTGTGGCGTGACGATCGGTGCCGGACAAGACGAGACAAACGGTGTCGTTGGCCAAAGAGAGATGGATGGTGCGCCCAAGAGTAGCTTGGACAGCTTCGATCAGTTCCCGACCGACGAGTTGGCCGATCAGGCCGGCAAAAGCATGCTCTTTGGTGCCCTTGAAGAGGGTGCCGTCAAGATAACTGCCATTGGCAACCGGTTGGAGAGGGTAGGCAAAGTTGAGGGCGACGTGATCGACGCGTTCATTTAGGTGGGCAGTAAAAAAGTTGAAGAAAATCTCTTTGGTATCGAGGGTGGGGAGGGTATCTTGGGTCAGCTGCTCCAGGCTGATGCCCGATTCGCTGCGGCGGGCGAGGGCGGTTTTGAAAATTCTGCCGCCAATGACCATGACCTGAAAAGTTTGACCGAGTTTGAGGGGAAGGTTTTGGGGAAAAGGGTTTTGGACGTAGGCTAAGCTGGTTGACTGGCCTTGCTTGGAGGCTTGAAGCTCGGCGAGAAAATTCTGCTTGACTAGGAGCAGTTGATCGAGGCTAAAAAGGGGTAGGGTTGGAGCCGGCATATTCTATTCCTTTAAGAGAAGCATTAGACCGATACCAGAAACAAAAATGGTAAAGGAGATAATCGAATGTTTGAGTGACGTTTCTTGTTTGATTTCGGGCATGAGGTCTGAGGCCGCGATGTAAATAAATGAGCCCGCGGCCAGCGGCAGCAGGTAAGCGACCAAATGGTCGATCCGCCCGGCTAAGTAAAAACCCAGGACGCCGCCAGTGATGGCGGTGAGGGCGACGAGTAAGTTGGAGAGGATGGCCTTGGTGCGGGAAAAGCCCGAGTAAAGAAGGACGCCGAAGTCGCCAAATTCCTGGGGAATTTCGTGCAAAGCAACGGCGATGGTGGTGGCAACGCCGAGTTTAATATCGACCAGGAAAGTGGCGGCGATGACCAGGCCGTCGATAAAATTATGGATGGCGTCGGCGATGAGATTAAGGTAGCCCAAGGAATGGTTGGGGCAGTCCCGGTCATGACAGTGATGCCAATGCAGGACTTTTTCGATGAAGAAAAAGCCAATGAAGGCAGTGACGATGATTTGGCCGGTGGTGGTGGGGTCAAGTTGATCAATGGCTTCCGGCAGCAAATGGATAAAGGCGCCGCCGATAAGGGTACCTGCTGAAAGAGAAACCAGATACAGTAGGTATTTTTGCAAAGTTTTGGTTTTGATTGAGAGGGTAATAACGCCGACTAAGGAAGCAAGGCTAACGAGAAAAGTCGCTAAAATGATGTAACCGAGAGTCGTCACGGGGAAACCTGATAATTTAATGACTACTATCTATTGTACAGTAGTGGGGAAGGGGAAGTTAAGGTTTCAAGCCAAGCCAAGGACAACCAGCAAGACACACTCCATGAAAATAGAGTGTGTCTTGGGGGGGAAAGATTAGTTGCCGGGGGAGGGTTGATACATGTGCTGCCCAATGCCATGCATGCCCTGACCCATGGCAAACCCCAATGGTAAGGCCGAGAGGTCGATGCCTTGGTCTTTGGCCCAGTTGGTGAGGTCGTCGTGGTGAGATTGCCTAGCCGCCTGACGCTCCTTGGGCGTCATGTTTTGAAAGTTGTCCATGTCCGCCTGGTGTTGAGCGCTAAGTTGTGAAAACTTGGTGAGAATAGCCTGTTGTTGATCGGCGGTGATCTTGCCGTCGGCTACAGCTTGGGAAAGACTTGCTTCAAGCTGCTGCTGTCTTTCGGCTTGGTTTTCCTGTCTAATTTGGCCGATGGCTGTTTGAACATCACTGTCGCTTTTGCCAAGCTTGGCGGCCAAGCGACCAACGAAGTTTTCCTGTCCTGCAAATCCAAGACCGTGTGCCGAGGCTTTGTCGATACCATAGATAGCGCCGCCTATGGCTACCAAAGCTAACGCCGGAAAAATCAATTTTGGATTCATAATCACCTCCTTTCTGTGGTCCGATTAATTGATGAATAAGCCGAATATAAAGGGTGGGGTTGAGAAAGGCCTGAGAAAAAATGAGCAGTTTTCTCAACTTGCTCTCAACCTATCGGGTAAAATAGGGGTATGAAGATACTGGTGGTCGAAGACGAGCACAGGATCGCCTCTTATATAAAGAAGGGCTTGGAGTTAAAGTCCAATGTGGTAGATGTGGCCCATGACGGCCAGGAGGGCTATGACTTGGCCAGCAGCGAGGGTTATGACGTGATAATTTTGGATCGGATGTTGCCGCGGATGGACGGAGTGAGCATCTGCAAAAATTTGCGCAGTGAGGGAATTCACACGCCGATACTGATGCTTACGGCCAAAGTGGAGGTGGCCGAGCGGGTGGAGGGGTTGGATGCCGGGGCAGATGATTACTTACCCAAACCGTTTGCTTTCGCCGAGCTACTGTCGCGGGTAAGGGCGTTGGCGAGGCGGCCAAAACAGTTGGAGCAGACGGTGCTGGCTGTTGGAGATCTAAAGCTGAATACTATTAATTATGAGGTGGTGCGGGCGGGGATCAAAATTGATCTGTCTAAAAAAGAATTTGCCCTGCTTGAGTTTTTGTTGCGGCACAAGGGAAAAATTATGAGTGCCGAGCAGATCATTGAGCAGGTGTGGAGTTATGATTCAGAAGCGCTGCCCAACACGGCTCAAGTGTATATTGGCTATTTGAGGAATAAAATAGACAAAGCGTTTCCGAAGGCGAAACGGTTGATCCAGACTGTCAGGGGATTTGGATACAAAATCAGCGGATAGATAATAACTGTTACTCAAATGAAAATTCAGGATGCAGTCGCTCGTGCCTTTAACCTAAAACCGATTCCGATGTTTAATTCGGCTCGGCTGAAGTTGACGTTTTTGTACACACTATTTGTAGTGTTGATCACGGCGTCGTTTAGCGGCTTGATCTACCGGCAGGCCAATGGAGTGATCCGGCAAGAACATGTGCGGATTTACGATCGGCTGTCGCAACAGGGTTTTTTGGGGATTTTGGGGGCTCGCGCCCAAGAGCAAATTGTGAATCAGTTGATGGCAGATTATGAGGAGAACCGGAAAAAATTGATCGAAAGGCTGGTGTTGATCAATGTGGCTATCGGCGGGTCGTTTGCCGTGGCCAGTTATTTTCTGGCCGGTAAAACTTTGGAGCCAATCCAGGAAGCGCTGGAACAGCAGAAGCGGTTTGTGGGGGATGCGGCCCACGAGCTGAAAACGCCGATCACGGCGCTGAAAACGTCTTTGGAAGTAAATTTGATGGACAAAGGTTTGCACAGGAAAGCCAGGAAGATTTTGGCCGAAAACTTGGAGGACGTGGAAAGTCTAGGGATTCTCACCAATAGTTTGGTGAAACTGGCGAGTGTAACTGATAACAAACTGGTGCTTAAGCCCGTAGTCCTGGCACCAATAGTTGAGCAGTCGGTAAAACATTTGAAGCCTTTGGCGGCGGCGGCAAAGATCAAAATTGATGTAAATCAAAGCGATAAAGAGATAAAGGTCAGGGGCGATCGGGGGGCACTGACCGATATGTTTAATGTGTTTATCGACAACGCGATCAAGTATTCCGGAGCCAAGAGCAAAATTAGCGTGGAGGTGGCCAAAGGCCGCGGAGTGGTCAAGATAAGTATTCAGGATCAGGGGATGGGGATTGCCAAATATCACCAGAGACATATTTTTGAGCGGTTTTACCGTGCAGATTCGGCCCGGACCAAAAATTCACCGGGAGGTTATGGGCTAGGGTTGTCGGTGGCGGAGAAAATTATTGAAGAGCATAAGGGTAGTGTGAGCTTGAAAAGCGCGGTGGGCCGAGGGACGACGTTTACGATCAAGTTGCCACTGGTGTAGGGTGTCGCGGCAGAGAACTTAGCCAAGGCGGTAACCGATAATGTCGGCGGCGACCCACAGCCAAAGGAAGAGGACGGGGACTAGAAGATGGGTTATTTTTTTCTGGGAGCCTAAGATAACGACGAGGCTCATGATAAAAAATTCGCTCAGAACCCGGGCGAAAGACCAGTCTTCTTGCCAAACATTACTGGAAAAGGAAACGGCCAAGAGGGCATAAATTACCCAAGCGACTTTGGCAAAATAGGGGCTTGAAGATTTTTTGAGTGAGCTGATAACTAAATGGACAAGAGCGGCGTAAAAAATTAACTGGACCGTCCAGAGGTTTTGGTAGTGAGAAGGGCTGGCGAGGGTGGTACTAATAAAACTACTGAGAGCGGTGAAGGGGAAAACAAAGACGCTGGCAGCATAGAAGTTGCCCTCGGCGGGCCAAACGGAGTGGAGGTAGAGATACCACAAGCCGTAGGCAAAAACGGGTAAGGAGAGGAGAGGCCAAGCAATAAATTTAAGCTGGCCGCGGAGTTTGCTGACAGCCAGGGCGACGAGAATAAAAATGGTGGTTTCTTTGGAAAAAAGCATCAGGGTGAGGGCTAGGGGTAAAAGTCTATTTTTTTGAAAGTGGTGGGCGAGGAGGAAAACCAGGATAAAGACGGCGGTGACAATCTCGCCTAGGTCACGACTTAAAGTAAAAAGAAAGCCCCAGTAAAAGCCAAAAACAAGGCCCCAACCGGGATGGTGATGGGTGCTTTGGGCATAAAGCGAGGCTAAAAAAGTGACTAAAAATACACCCGCTAAATTGACCGCGATGAGCATAATGGGGACGAGGCGGGCGATGCCGAGTGAGGCAATGTGAACGAGGAGGGGATAGACGATGCGTTGCTGGCGGATGGTGGGTTTGTCGAGGATGACACCATTGTGATCAATTGCTTTGGTGAAGGGCTCGCGGGCGAGGCGATAGATGAACTGGCCGTCGTAGCCGTCGGAGTGGGGGCGAGTAAAAATGGCGGAGGGAGTTTGGGCCGGATGAGTAAAGCGGTCGCCGGCGAAAATAAAGTAGCTGATGTCGCCACCGACTTTGGAGAGGGCGAGCCAAAAGAATAGAGTGGTTGCACAGAGAGCAGTTAGGCCGTAAAGTGATGGCTGTTTGATTGTTGACCAGTTGAGTCCAGGCATAATGGCTTAGGTACAATATACGCTGTGGTGACGGTAAAAAACACCATATTGTAAGACTGTTTGGAAAGAAGCGGCCGGGGGAAAGCGGGCCATTACTTGTGCTTGGGCGGAGGCGAGGATTTGGTAATCGAAAAGATCAAGGTGGTTGGCGACAAAATTTGGGGAAGTGATGAGCAAGTAGGGAAGGGCAACGGTATTGATGGCGTTTTTTTCGTTGGGGTTATAAGGGTTTAGGTCGATTTGGTAGTGGTTGGAGTAGAAGACGATGGTGGTGGAAAAATCCTTGAGAGATTCGAGGTAGAGCGGTTCCCGGTAGGCGGCGGCGGCTTTGGCCAAAACGACTGCGGGCGAGTCAAAACTGATACCGGAGTAGTGTTCTTTGGACAGATCTTTCCAAATCAACAGACTGATGGCGGCGACGATGAATAGGGTGGCCCGATTAACCAGCGGCAGGGTTTGAGGGTGGTATTTGGCGGCGGCGCGGAAGAGGTGGTAGATGACCAGGGGGATGAGCAGCGAGGCCGGGGCGGCGACTGGGATCAGGTGCCAAATTTGGGTTTGGGCGGAAACAAAGTAAGGAAAGGCGGTGAGAAACAAATAAAGCGTTACTTTCTGGACACTTTTTATGTAACTATGCCAATGTTTGCAGTTCGAAGGCGAATCCATCAATATTGCAGGTACTACAATGGTAATTTTTGGCAGGATCATAACAAAGCTCCCTTCCCAAAAGTATTTCTTGTTTGCCCAACACTCCGGGTTCAAAAGTCACTCTTGCACTCTATTCCTAAAATTTTAGATGAGGAAGATGTCGATATTTCTTTTTTCTTAAGCTTTAAAGACGATATACAAAAAAGAGGCATTCAAGCTGATTCTTGGGAAGCAGTTTCCATAATAAGCTAAGAAGAGATATTTAAAACTTGAAACTAAACATACTAAGACGAAGTTCCTGAATATTGCTATACTAAACTCAAGTACCATGCAAGAAGAAGTTGATTCACGAGCCATTTCTCAAGAAAGCCAACCTAACACCGAGTTGGAGCCAACCGAGATAGACGAGAAGAAATTCGTTGAGAGTTTTAATCAATCATGGACGGCTCTTAACAAAACGGGTGTATTGAGGATTTTGCCGGGTAAAAATCCTGTTAGGCAACACTTAGAAATTGTTAAGCCCAGGGTACGAGAGACTTTAGGGATAAAAGATCAAAATGGTATTGAGTATAGATTACCTGAAGAGGAAGAAATAAGACATTTGTATAAGTTAAATGAAGCATTGATACAAAAAAAGCATGAGCAGTTTGGCAGAAAAAGTAGGGTACTACTTACCCCAATGGCTATGCCAATTCCTTTACTTATTGCTCGTGCTGAAAGAGAAATAGTAAGACATGCGCAGGAAGGCAAAATTTTTCAAACTAAACACTCAGCTCAAGATCAAAATATCGTTATACGAGTTGATGCAAATGAGCCAGTTTGGGTATGGGATACAGTGAGAGAAGCTATTAAAACTGATGAAATTGTATACTTCCCCTACCAGCTTGAAGGAAATCATAAAGGGAAAAGTAAAAGTGAGATTATTAATGACCCCAAAATATGTGCAATTCCTGGATGGAGTGTTGGTTTGGTGGAAGACACAACAATATTACATCAACAAGGTGAAGGCAGAACTGTAGACGGCAGAAAACAATTCGAAACAAATCTTACACCAAAAGATTACTTAAAAACGCTCCAAGGTGGTTCGTATAATGGAGAAACAGGCTGGACATATGAAGACTTTCTATCTGACTTTATGGTTAATCTTCAAAACACAAATCAAGTAAGTCACGAGTCCTATGAACATAGCGCAGTTTGGCTTGTAGGCTCATATTTACCCAGTTCGGCTTACGTCCCGATTGGGTACTGGTTTCGTGGTCATGGTCAGCTGGATGTCGGTGCGTTTGATCCCGTCTATCGGTATGGGTATTGGGGTGTTCGTTCCACGGTGAGACTTGGTATTTGAACTTTAATCTTTCTTTGTTCATTTTCTTTTTTTCTTCATTTGAATTATTATATCTATAAGGTGAATAGCAACTGGAGAGTAATCTCTGGCTACCTTAGAGTTTTAAGAATCAGTTTTATTACTGGTTATTGAACTTCTCACCGATGAGCATAGTGATCCCGATTTGATCGGGACGAAATAAATTTATGGCATTAATTGCTATGGGTTATGCTTGTTAGGTTGCGACTTTTCAAAGCAAGAATGCACTGTGTCACATAGTTCGTTCGGCTAACGTCCCGAATGGGAACTGGAATCGTGGTAATAGTCAGCTGAATGTCAATGCGAATGATCCCGTCAATCGGAATGAGAATTGGGGTGTTCGTTCCACGGTGAGAAGTTTATAAACTCTGGGTTGATTTAAGCCATCCTCCGAGCATTCGACCAATTTCTTCTAAGTTTGCTTGTATTTGAAATATTTTTGTCTCATTTGCTAATTTAAGTTCAAGTAGTAATCTCATTTTTAAAGTAGTAACTTCAAGATGGCTACTCGCACGAATAAGATATGCAGCCTTAAGAGATCTTGGTGCATTTTTAGCCATAACAAGCTCCTCTAAACAGCTAAGTATTGATTGCTCTATACTTAATCCTATGCCATACTTCCAGCGTTTGGGTAAATCTATAGTTACATCTACAATACGCTTATAGGTATCATACGAACGCATGATTATTGGTAATGAATCAGACATAGGCGCTAGTTTATCAGACATTTGGCGTGCTTGGTATAAATTCAAACAGGGTAAAAAGAAAAACCGCGAACTCGATACTTTTTCTTACTCCCTTGAATCGAATTTATCAAAACTTCACCAAGAATTGTTAACTCATAGTTATCAACATGGAAGTTATCGTACGTTTTCTCTCACAGATACAAAAAGGAGAGTAATTTCTGTTGCCACAATTAGAGATCGGGTTGTTCACCGCCTCATTTATGATTACTTAGTTTCCATTATTGACAAGAGATTTATTTTTGATGTTTGGTCATGCCGCAAGGATAAGGGCCTGTTGGGAGCTATCGAAAGAACTCAAAAACTACTTGCAAGCAATCGACATGCCTACATATGGAGATCTGATGTCACTAAGTTTTTTGATTCAGTGAATCACGATGTTCTTAAGTCATGCGTTAGGCGCAGAGTAGGGAATGTTAATGATCTTAAACTAATAGATAACGTTATTGATAGTTTTACCTCAGATGCCCCAGGCAAGGGAATACCCATAGGCAATTTAACAAGTCAAATATTTTGTAATATTTATTTGCATGAACTTGACCATTATATAAACCACACCATTAGACCTAAAGGATATTTGCGCTACGGTGACGATTTTATAGTAATTGTTGAAAAAAGGGATGAATTGGAAGAAATAAAAAAAGAGGTAACAAAATTTATTGAACAAACCTTAAAATTAACTTTAAACAAAAAGAATAATATACTAATATCAGTGAAGCGCGGTATTCATTTTTTAGGTTGTGATATTTATCCAACTGGTAGACGCCTGAGAAAGAAGATGTATCTAAGAATTGACAGTCGACTAAACCTTATAAATTGTGCTAGTTACAGAAGCTTGATACTTACTCATACTAAGAAAAAGAGTTCTAACTCTATCTCAAATAAGGTAAAATGGATTGATTGGAAAATAGCCGATACTATTACGCAAATACAATGAACGAGACTAATACTGAAAACCAAAATTACGCAAATAATTCAGATGAATTTCGTCTCGCAATTTCTGCTCGCGCTGATATGCGGAGGCGTGAGTTGGCGTTTGATCAAGAATTATCTACTATAAGCGATGAAGATAAAACTGACTATGGCGAAGTTATAAAGGCTTTAAAAGGACAATCTTTCTTGGAAGCACAAAATTTTTCGGTTGAAGATTATACAGATTATGCGACTAAATACGTAGACACAGCTCCAAATCTTGCCGCTCAATATTATGCTCGCGCAGCACAACTAGAACAGTTATCTGGAGGTGACCCATCTAGTTTGTTAGCAGAAGCAAGGCATTTTATAGATGAGGGTAAGAGTCAAGGTATTCCCAAAACAACTCCTGGGGATTTTTTACCAGACGCTCTTGTTTTAGGAGTCCAACGTCAAATAATACAAAACACAGTACTTCCCGCTCCTAATGAAGTGGCGAGAGTCATTATTGATGACCCAGATCTTTTGGATGACTATGCGTTAGTCCTACCTGAAAACCAAAGAACACAATTTCTTGGAGATCTTCCAGAAGAAGATCGTATAGCCGCATCCCTTCGTCTGGATACAGCCGTAAGTGCAGTTTTGGAAACAGCATCGGTTCACACGGAAGACGATGCCCATCAGAGAGACTTAGTTAAATATCGGACAACTAAGGCTTTCTTAAAGTCACTTAAATCCTTATCTGGAGAAAAATATCTCGGATCTGAGACTAAATTTGGTGACGAATGGACTACAGAACAAATAACGGAAACCCTCTCAAATCTAAGAGGGAATGATAGTTTGAGACTACTACGTAGTATGTCAGAGCGTACTACAAAAGACCTTAAGGAAGTTAATAAGAAGATTACAAAAGAAATTAATAAAGGAGTTATTAATCCTGCTTTGGAAGGTAAAAAGAAAGACGAGCAATTAGCCTTTTTAAAGCAAAAGTTGGATTTTCCAGAGGACGCAGAGTTGCCTCTTACTGATGAAACAATAAGAGAACTTCGAGGTCGGTGGAGAGATAAACTTTTGCAAGAGAAAGCAGAAAATGATCCCAAAATGGCTGAATTTATTGGGTTTACTGCAACGGTTCTAGACACGTTAGTTGATACAGATGAAAGTATCCGAGGCGGAGTTTTAGCGATGCGATTTTTGGAAATGACAGCGCTTCCTCCTGAAATGTTCGATCACTTTTGCCAAAAATTAGTGAGTCGCGAATATTTCACCCCACAATTGGCTGACTATTTGACCGACAGTCGAAATATATCCGTTCTCAAAAAAGTTATGGGGAAATATGGAACGCAGTTTAATACAATAATTGATACGCTGCACCAGATTCCTAACTACTCTTTAGCAGACAACGAGTTGGAGATTTTTGCTGCTCTCTCTGATCTTGAAACCCTAACTCCAAGAATATATTACAGGTATCGTTCTAAGAGCCCAGAAGACAGAAGAAAATTTGCAGAACAGATACGGTCTCTCAAGCCTCAATTTTTTAGAAATGTTCCTATAAAAAGTATTCTTCATAGGCACGATCAAGATATCTTGGCAGAAATGGTTTATCACGCTTATAAACCAGTCGACATGACTTATGATAAAGTCGCCGAGATGCTTCGCAATATCCCCGACTGCACAGAACATTTAGATGGATATAATTTTCCACAAGATGGTTATGAATTGAATCTTACAGGTCCAGTAAACTTCGTGGTCGAAAAAGGAAAATCAGTTGATATGTCACGGTTGCGAAACTTTCGAGAATTACTTGCCGGGGAAAGAGTGGATAGAGAGAAGCCGTATGCAGAAAACTTTACCCAAGCTCTACAAAAGCTTGTTTTAAATGAGCAGACGGAGGGCAGCAATGTAAGAAATCCTGGTCAAGAAGAATTAGGAGTTATTCTTTCAATTTTGAATGGAGAGCATCGTGGACAGGCCTCTTTTGTGCACGACTTCCTTGATCGATTTCCACAGGTTACACAGCAAGATGCTTATGGATACCTCCAAGGCTTAGGAGAAATTTATGGTATCTTTTTTGATGATAATTTTAAACAAACTATTGCTGAAAATTTAAGACAAGTTCCTGAGTTGTCCGATGGTTTAACTAAGTTATTCAGTAATACAGAATTTCGTGAAGCACTATCTCAAAAAATGCAGACATTAGGAGAGAGAATTGACTGGAATGTATTTGAAAGAAGTTTACAACAAGGTCGCGGCCTCACACGCTTTTTGGGTAATAGAGGTCAAGAAACTGCACAGCAATTTATGGCTACCACTGTAACTCGCTTAATTAAAACTGGCTATATTGAGACAGTTCGCAAAGAGGTACACACTGAAATGAACAAATTCGTTGCAACTACAGATGAAGGTAAAGTTGTAAGACACGGTGAACTGAAACTTTTTGTAACAAAAAATGCAGCCTCATTCTTTGCAAAAGCATCAGCAGGTTTATGCACAAAAGAACAAATTGATCCATTTACCGATTGGGAGAATTTATTTAATATGCCGATTGTAGAAAACGAAGCTGTGGTTCGCGGAATGGTTGAGGCAAGAATCGTTGATGTTAAAGGTAAACCAAGCATAGTTCTTAGAGCTGTTAATCCAAACGCAGATTGGGTGGATAAAGTTAATGTTCCTTCTCTTTGGGAAGGAATTCTAAAAACTGCACATCAGTTTGCTCAAGATAATCCTGATAGAGTTACCGATAATATTTATATCGTTCAGAATGACAGTTGGCATCCTTTAAGTAACCGCTCTCAAGTATCTAGTTATCTTGAGCAAAGATATATCAAAAGTAAACCTGGAGTAAGTCTTAATTTGCAAGTAGCAGCGAATCACTCCATTGAGAAAGTTTATCGGGTCTAACCTAGCTGTAATTAAGGCATAAACATATAGTTGTACGCATCAAAACCAAAGTAACTAGGGTTGTTCAGTAATTCATCAGTAATTCATCAGCAATTTCCCATGCTGTCATATCTTCAGAAATCCTATATGAAGCCCAGATATGGACCAAGATTACTATTTCACGGCTGAAAAGGTGCTTTCCCTAGCTTCAAGAGCAGCCGAATTGTACGAAAGTTCGATAGCTGACGAAAAAAGAGAGCTTTTGAGTTTCCTACTATCGAACTGCAAATTGGAAGGTAAAAAGCTTCAATTTACCCTGAAAAAACCATTCGATACAATCCACATGCATGCGTCTCGTCAAGATTGGCTGCCCGGCTAGGATTCCCTCTTTCGTACCAGATGTTGCGCTGTTTAGGCCTATTCGGCCAGATCGCAAATCTGGCTACTCTGGAGGGCACAGCGAACCAGAGGTGTCTCATAATACCAACCACGCAATATAAACAAAAAAGGGCGAGTTATCGCCTTTTTTTGTTTATGCTGCCCGGCTAGGATTCGAACCTAGAATGCCTGATTCAGAGTCAGGCGTGATACCATTTCACCACCAGGCAATATGTGTATTGG
>CAYMQI010000011.1:0-4746 GCA_964392715.1 uncultured Pseudomonadales bacterium
TCACCCCGCTTAGCGAGGTGACCAGTCCGCTCAGCGGACTCACCTATACCCTAAGCAGCTGAAACAGATTAACACACCAACTAACCCCAACCCCGTCCCTGTTTACTCTTTTTCCTTCTCTTCCCTTTCCCAAAATTTGCCATATAAGTTTGACGATTTTTCCCGCTTTTTCCCCCAAACCAGCCTTTTCCCCAATAATAGGGTATAATAGCCTTTAACCTGATAGTTTTCAGGGGCCAAGAACTCACGAATTCTCTGATTCAAGCATTGATTAGATTCTCTATCCAAAAAGAGATTTAGTTCGTACTTCCATCACCCATTCGTCACCAATATGAAACACACCAATGTTTTTGACGTGCTCGTCGTCTATACCAACGGCATAGCCAAGAGCCCCGCCAACAGATCGTCCAAAATCTCCTGCCCTTTTCCAAACTCCCGCGCCAATTACAACACCGCCTATGCTTATTTTCTCGAGACTTGTAAGCGCGCTGGCCTAACTGCGGCTTTGTGCACTTCCAACGACATCATCGATGCCGGCACCGCCAGTCGCTATTGGTTGTATGAGCACAAAGTCTGGAAAAAAGTAAACGGGCCTTGCTCGTCCCGCCTGATCTTTGACAAATTCTCGCCGATCAACCAAAAAAAGAAACAAGAACGTCAACTGCTGTTTTCTTCAGATTTGATCAAACCGTTTAATGACCCCCATCTTTCCTTTCTGTTTTTCGACAAACTCGAAACCTACCACAGGCTCGGCGACTTTGCCATCCCCACAGTGGCCATAGGCGGCACCAGTCGGCAGGCTGTCAGGGAATCAATCCGCCTGTTGCGACGCTTAACCGGGCAAGGCTTGTCCCTCAACGATTTTACTCGGTCAATTGTCGTCAAAGACAGGTTTGGTGCCGGAGGCAACAACATCTCCAAAGTCACCAAAAATTACCAACAAGAGATTTATTCGCTAGTTCAAGCCAAAAAGAGCTTGTCCTACATCCTCCAACCCTTCATGAAGTTCAACAAGGGCTATTCTTATCAGAACCATACCGCCGCCACCGACCTCCGCCTCATTTACCAAAATGGGCAAATCATCCAAACCTACATCCGCATGGCCAAAGCCGGCGACTTTCGTTGCAACGAGCACCAGGGGGCCACGCTTCTTTACGTAAATATCAAAGATATCCCCAGCAAAGTAATCAAGTTTGCCGACAAAATTATCTCGAAGCTTAACCAAAACAATTCCTTATTTGCTCTCGATTTTATCATCAGCGACACAGGCAACGTTTATTTTCTCGAAGGCAATATCGGCCCCGGTTTAGACTGGAACCTTAAGCTAAAGAAAAATGAGCAAATGTCCAAAAAGCTAATCAGGGCCATTGTTAAAGAGTTGGCTTTTCGAACGGCAGCCACCCGCCTCGACAGGCTCCAGGAAGACAAAATTCGCCCCCACATCGCTCCGCTTCCATCATCACCGCTTTACGCCAGCGTCAATGCTTAAAGCCCTGCTTATGGTACAGCCGACAAATTCCCCCTTTTCTTCTCCAAAATGGTATAATACACCTAGGGAAATTTAACAAGTTATCTGTATCGTCTCTCAAGTTTTTAGTGTGGACTTCGAGTGTCACTCTTTTCCAGATTCTCGCCTACTATAAACAAACGACCCTAGGGCGTATCAGGACCTCATTTGAAAGCAGGTGAGAATTAATGGCAAATAAATTATACGTAGGCAATCTTCCGTTCACGACCACTTCTGATGAACTCAAACAGATTTTTTCAGAATTCGGTACAGTCGAAGACGCCGTCGTGATTTCCGACAAGTTTTCCGGTCGCTCTAAAGGTTTCGGTTTCGTTACCATGAGCTCCGACGCAGAAGCCCAAGCCGCTATCACCGGCATGGACGGCAAAACCGTCGGTGATCGTCAAGTCAAAGTCTCCGAAGCTCGCCCCCCAGAGAAAAGGGAAGGCGGTTTCAGACCAGGCGGTTTCAACAGAAACTAAACTTTTTGTTAAAACAAACTAATTAAGGTCTGACCTTTGCAAAAAGGTCAGACCTTTTTGTTTCCCATTACTTCCCGAAGTTATTCATTCACCATCTTTTCCAATTCCTTCTGTTTGATCGCCCCGGGCTTATGCAAAAAGGGGATATGCACCCGTCTTTGTTTTTTGACATATTCCAGTAGTATCGGCACCAGCGACACCCCGACTATCCCAAACACCACCAAAGTAAAGTTATGTTTGACCGAGGGGATATTGCCAAAGAAAAAACCGGCCAGCGTAAACAAGCTCACCCACAGCACTCCCCCGACAATGTTGTAGACCAAAAACTTGCTGTAATGCATCTTACCCACACCCGCCACAAACGGCGCAAACGTGCGCACGATCGGCACAAACCGCGCCAAAATTATCGTCTTGCCTCCGTACTTTTTGTAAAACTCCTCGGTCTTGTCGATGTGCTCTTGGTTGATAAAGGTGATCTTTGGATTATCGACAATTTTTTGGCCCAAGAGCTGCCCGATCCAATAATTCACCGAGTCCCCGGCAATCGCCGCAATATAAAGCACTAACATCAATCCGCTCAAATGCAGCGATCCAAGCGCCGCCAACGCCCCCGCGGCAAACAATAGCGAATCGCCCGGCAAAAACGGCGTCACCACCAACCCGGTCTCGGCAAACACAATTCCAAACAAAAAAAGATAAGTCACTGGCCCATACGCCAAAATAATCTCGTTTAAGTGTACGTCCAGATGCAAAATAAAATCGACCAGCCAACTAGCAATTTGCATAGACACCCATAGTACCACAAGAAGCCAAGATGTATCCAGCGTCTCAATTTTCTCAACAACAAACATTAAAAATTACATCCAACCCGTATCAATAACCCAAAACAAAACGTCATTTTTTTGTCATTCTGGAGTCCCTCTCCTCAGATTCTATCGCTCCACTTCATTCCGCTCCAGAATGACAATCCAAACCCCGTCATCCTGGACTTACATTTTGTCATCCTGGAGGCGTTTACGCCGATTGGATCCTTTTACACCACCTCGTCATCCTGGAGGGAGCGCCAGCGACCGATAGGATCTCACTATTGTCTTGTCATTCTGGAGTCCCGAGTCAAATCGAGGGACGATAGAATCTATCTCAAATCTGACATTTTTTTAAAAGAACAACACGTCCTACAATCTATGATCTAATTATTACTGTTGGGCCCTTTTCACCAACTTAGCATTGAAAATAATCTGCCGCAAATCGCCTTCTCCCAACTCGATTTGATTTGTCCCCGCCAACCTTTCGTACTCCCGCAAATTCGCCGACAAACTCTCTGTCAAATCTTTCGTCTGATCCTTTACGTCTCTCAATTTTTCCACCGCTTGCCGTACTTCCGGTTGGTTCATCATTTTTACCTTCGCTGCAGTTTTGGCCTTGACTGCCTCCTTGGCTGCCTCCATTGCTTGGGTATAGTCGGCATCGTTTATCAATACATCATCCACCATCTCGCGCAATTGAGTAGATTTCTCCTTCAGCTCTCCAATTTGCCCCACTTTGCGCCGTATCAAACTTTCTACCGCCGGCAAGGTCAAATCATCACCATCATCCCGCTCTACCGTTTCCAAACTCATTTCATCGACCGCCTGCTCCGCTTCTTTATCACCCACCAACGTAGCCCCGGGAATATCACTTTCCGGAATTAGCTCTTCCCCCTCATCACCCAAACTTATATTATCTGGCATTGATTGATTATCGTCTGTTTGTCGTGCATCGCTCATAGCAAGAACTCATATTAAAGACTTTTGCCGCAACTTACAACCTCAAATCATTCCTGTCATCCTGGAGTCAAACCCTGTCATCCTGGACTTACATTTTGTCATCCTGGAGGAGTTTACGCCGATAGGATCACTATTGCCTCGTCATCCTCCATATCCTTGTCTTGTCATCCTGGAGGGAGCGTCAGCGACCGATAGGATCTCTCTGCCGATAGGATCCCTCTCCTCAGATTCTATCGCTCCACTTCGTTTCGCTCCAGAATGACATCAAACACATAGATCCCGAAATAAATTCAGGATGACAAGTTTTGAAAATTTACGGTTTTTACCCATTGACTCTTTTGACAAATTTTGGCTATATAAATGTACACACGTTTTCGCGCTTGCATTTAACATCTTAACCCGCCCGATCGGCCTTTCGCCCTCCACCATGCCACGTTCCAAACCCAAAAAACTCAATCTCAAAAAATACCAAAAAATCATCAAACTTGCTTCAGTCAGCTTCGCACTTTTTACCCTTGCCGTTGTCGGCCAGCAGTACTTCGCTTTCAATTCCATCAACCCCAACCCGCCCAAAATTCTGGGCAAGACCACCCGCTACATCTCTGTGGGCAAACACTTCCTCACTCCGGTCAACGCCGCCTCCAACTTGGACCTGACCATCGCCTCCGCCCAGCTTGCCGACGAGATTGTCATCGGGGAGCAAAAAGTCACGGCCGTCGGCGACAAAAACTTTCTGGTCATCACCGCCACCCTCACCAACCACACCCCCCACACAATTTCTACCAACCTGAGGGATACCATCAAACTCAATGCCGGCATCACCAAAGAACCCGTCACTGCCCAGTTTCACAACGACCCGTTGACTGTCGCCTCGGACACCAACCTCACCACCACCCTCGGTTTCGTCTTGGGCCAACCCTCCGACAATCTCACCTTGCTTATCAAGACAGAACCCGCAGTCTTTACTGCCCTGCCCCTCTCGCGTGAATAA
>CAYMQI010000011.1:4846-7477 GCA_964392715.1 uncultured Pseudomonadales bacterium
TATTGCCTACACCATTGCCGCAACAATTAGCCAACCCACCATTCGTGGGTTTTTCTTTGTTTGAAAGGGGGTGAAAATACATGCGAAAAATTCTTTTAAGTTTAGTGATCATTAGTAGCGTCGCCGCCGCCGGCGTTCTCGGTACCCGCGCTTTCTTCAGCGACACCGAGACTTCATCCGGCAATACTTTTGTAGCCGGCGCTATTGATCTAGCCGTTGGCAACGATAGCTACTACAATGGCGCAATCAATCCTGGAACCAGTTGGTCACTAACATCTGATCTTGGAGACGACAGTGGTCCAGCTGGAGGTGCATATTTGTTCTTCAACTTCATCGATGTCAAGCCAGGAGACTGGGGAGAGGACACGATTCAACTTCGTGTCAGTGATAATAACTCATATGTCTGCTCAGACGTAACTCTCAATACTAGTGATGAAAACACACTGGTAGAACCAGAAACAGATATGGCCGATACAGCTCCAGTCGGAGAACTCGCCGGTGAAATCAATTTCATTTGGTGGGCAGACGACGGTGACAATGTCCTCGAAGAGGGAGAAACCATTCTTCCTGGCGGACCTCTTGGCGTGCTAGGGATTGGCGGTTCAGCAAACGTTACTATAGCTGATTCTCAAACTAGCATTTTTGATCCAGCCGATTTAACATCTGAAAATGGATTTGTTGGTGATCAAAATTACTACATCGGCAAAGCTTGGTGTTTCGGCAATTTTGCCTTATCACCAGTTCTGGCTAACGGTGGAGTAGATCCAACCGTGGATCCTGGATTCTCTTGTGATGGCAGTTTGGTGTCAAATATTTCCCAAACTGACAGTATGACCGCAACCATTGCGTTCAGCGCAGTTCAAGAGAGAAACAACACAAGCTTTGTTTGTGCACCACCTCCAACTCCTGCACCATAACAATGTTTGTAATCCCAATCAGTGGTGTGGGCATTTGCCCCACCACTGATTGGAAACCGTAACCAACATGCAAAAAACACTCAACCTAATTTATTGGCTTATATTAATAGTAGTGGTCCTCGTGGCCGCTACCGTCATCCTCTCGGCTTTCAACACCCCCCTCAAAGTCCGCCTCTTTAGTGTCCAATCCGGCTCGATGGAGCCAACTATTCATGTAGGCAGCATCGTTATCAATCTGCCCCAGACCAACTACCAAAAAGGTGATATCATCACTCTCCGGTCCGAGCGGAGCGCCAAAGAAACCGTCACTCACCGTATCAACGACATCCAAGAAGAAGACGGTCTCACCAAATACCAGACCAAAGGCGACGCCAACGAAGATCCCGACCGCGAGCTTGTGCCCGGCAGTCGTGTCATCGGTAAAGTTGTCTTTAGCCTTCCGTATGTCGGCTACGTCGTCGGTTTTGCCCAAACCCAAATAGGCTTTATCATCTTGGTCGTCATCCCCGCCACCCTCATCGTCGCCTCCGAAGTCATCAACATCAAAAAAGAAATCTTTAAGCTCCTGAAACACCGTGGGATCAGAATAACAGAAGTCAAAGACAAACCTACCAAAAAAAGTAAAAAAAAGAAGGACGATGACCAAAAAGCTTAGGACCTTCGCTCTCAAGCTGGCACTAGTGGCAATCCTGGTTTTTGCCTCGGGCATTGGTCTGACCGCTTCCTACTATTCCGATATAGAAACCTCCCAAAGTAACAACTTCACCGCCACCAGCCTTGACATGGAATTTACTTCCCCAGAGCTTAATTTTATCGGCCCTACCCTCACCCCTACCGCTACCGCCACCAGAAGCGCGACGCTCACTAACGTCGGCGACTTGCCCTTTGAGTATGATCAACAATATAGTTTTAACTCTGGTGACGCCGACCTTTGCAACGCCTTGGACCTCCAAGTCACCCTAAACTCCTCAACTCTTATTTATTCCGGCCCCTTAACTAGCTTCTCCTACATCCACCCCACCCCCTTGGCCTCGTCCGACCAGTTTGACTACATCATCACCCTCCCACCAGGGGCCAGCAGCACCTTGAGAAACAAGACTTGCGACTTTGATCTTATTGCCGAATCTTGGCAAGTCGGCGGCGCCTACGGTAGTGGTTTTTACGATCAGGAAATCTTAAATAACTCTGTCGGAAGCGGCAACTGGCCGCCCCCCGCTCCCGCTTTAGTCTCTCCCGCCGACGGCACCCTGGCCGGTATCAATAGTCCTTGGACCGCCAGTCCTGTCATGGATTGGTCCGATGTGCCTTGGAACGATCCACTCACTTACATCTACCAATCTTCATTGGCCAACACCACCAACCCCGACGGCAGCTTCACTACTCCCATCTTTACTTCCGGAACACTCGCCGCCTCCCAAATCCCGGCCCCAGATACCCCTAACGGTACCTACTTCTGGCACACCCGCGCCTGCGATCTGATCTGGGGTTGCGGTGACTGGAGCAGCGTCTGGAGCCTGACCGTGGACAACACCGTCCAAGAGGCCAACTCTGGAGATGTTGTTATCAACGAACTTATGTGGATGGGTTCATCTGTCTCCGACGCCGACGAATGGCTCGAACTGCGAAACACTACCGCTAGCCCCATAATCCTCAAAAACTGGGTCATCGAGAATGCTGGCGACAGTAGTACCCCCAATTTAGTCATCCCGGGAGG
>CAYMQI010000011.1:7577-22866 GCA_964392715.1 uncultured Pseudomonadales bacterium
CAGCTCACCCTCAAAGACGCCATCGGCAACACCATTGACCAAACTCCTGCCGGCGCTTGGGCTGCCGGAGTGAACGAAGGCGGCAGCGGCCTCAATCAGTCTATGGAAAGAAACGACGATCCAGACACCGGTTGGCACACCTGTCTCGACACAGCCTGCAACGACACCACCTACTGGGACAGTGAAAGCGACGATTATGGCACTCCCAAAGCCGCCAATTTGTCGGAAAACGATCCCTCAAGCCCGGTGGTTATTTCCCCCATGCTACAATCCCTTTACGAGGTTTTGGAAACGCCCGCCAGCACCGAGTCTGCCCAAACAATTATCATCCCCGACGCCACCCCCGCCAGTCCATCTGCACAGTTAGAGGCAGGAAACCAATGAACACTAAATTTGTCTTCATCAGCTTACTGGTCACCTTTTTCTGGCTGCTCATCGCCCCGGCCAGTGTCTCCGCCGCCAACCTCACCGTTTCCTGCGATGGCTCAGACTGCCTCACCAGCCCAACCAGTCCTTCTATTTTATTTAACGAAACCAATTGGCTTCCCGGCGACTCGGTTACCCAGACCGTCACCGTCGACAACTCAGAAAATCCAGATCTATGCAACCTAACTTTCGATACCAGCAACGAAGTCCAAACCCCTTCCGATTTCGCCTCACAACTTAATACCTCAATTGATTTCGGCGCCACCAATTACTTCAACTCAAGCCTCAACAACCTCTTCGGCCTCGGGCCCGTTTCCTTGGGTACCGTTCCCGCCGGCGCCATCCAAGCCTATGACTGGAGCGTCGCCTTCAGCCCCGCCGCCGGTAACCAATACCAACTCGCCTCCACCGTTTTCGACTTTGATATGATCTTTGCCTGCGGCCTACCTCCATCACCCACTCCCACCCCAACCCCAACCTCTTCGCCCTCGTCCGATGGGGGAGGGGGGACCACTTTGGGCGCCGTCTCCACTCCCGTTTGTAACGCCACCGTCCCCACCTCTGCCCCCACTCTGACCATCACCGCTATCGGCACCAACACCGTCAGCCTCTCTTGGACACCCGTCTCACCCGTCACCCACTACGGCCTCACCTTCACCCGTAACTCCGATGGCGCCACCTACGGCAGCCCCAACGTCGGCAACGTCACTTCCTACACCGTCAGCAACTTATCCGGCGCCGCCGGCTACACCTTCCAGGTTTTCGCCGTCAACGACTGTGCTCCCGGGCCCTTGTCTAACTCGGTCAGTTCCGGCCAAGTCCCCGGCCCTCTCCTTTTAACCGGTCCCACCGGCCCCGGCGGCGAGATCTTGGGCATTGAAGAGCCAACCCCAACCAGCCCTGGAGTCCTGGGTGCCGCTTCCCAATCAACACAGGGCCAAGTCGCCGGCGAGACGACTTGCAACACCTGGAGGTCGTACTTGCCCTGGTACTTGCTCTTATTACAAATCGTCATCATCCTGGTCCTGGAACTCTTTATGCCCGCCGCCAAAACCGGCCTCATCCGTTACCTTCTCACCACCGCCCTGACCATTATGGGCATCATCATCTTCTATATCCTCAGGCAATGTGACTGTGACGCCAACGTTATCCTCGGCTTCCTCTGTCGTTGGTACTGGCTAGTGGCCCTGGTTCTCTTAGCTACCGAGGAAGGCATCTTCCACGTCCTGACTTCCTACATCGCCCCCTCCGGGCCCAAATTCAAATCTCCCAAGAAATAACCCCCTCAAACTTGATCTGTGAAAACTAGGCTGCCATAATGCTCTTAGCCATTAGCCATTAGCCATTAGCCATTAGCCATTAGCCATTAGCCATTAGCCCTGCCAATGCTCTCCACCCTTGCCCACCTCTTTACCCCCAGACATAGTAATAACCACCGGCCCCGCCTTCTCCACTTTCCCGGTCTGACCACCCTTATTGCCATTATCCTTCTTAGCAATGCCTCGGTCAGCCTCGTCAAAGCCCACCCCCCTCGGGGCATGATCTTGGGGTATGCAAGCAACATTACCGCCTCCCAAGTCTTAGAAGCCACCAATGAGCAGCGTCTCAAACTTGGTCTACCCGCACTCAAGTTAAACCCCAGCCTCTCCGAAGCCGCCCAGAACAAAGCCGCCCATATGTTTGCCAATAACTACTGGGCCCACACTGCTCCAGATGGCTCCACTCCTTGGGACTTTATCAAGGGGACCGGCTACCGCTACTCCGTGGCCGGCGAAAACTTAGCCCGCGACTTCGACGACACTCCTTCTATGGTCGAGGCCTGGATGAACTCACCTACTCATCGGGCCAACATCGTCCACCCCAAATACACCGAGGCCGGCATCGCCGTGGTCAACGGTAAATTGGACGGCATCGAAACCACCCTAGTCGTTAATATGTTTGGCCTGCCCACTTCCGCCGCCCTGACCCCCACTTCCCCTCAACTGACCGCCGCCGCCACCTCTCCCTCGGTCCAGACCACCCCTCGACTTGAGCCGTCGGTGCTCGCCAACACCCAAAACCAAAACTCGGCCCAAATCTACGTCTCACCTCTCGAACTCAAACAGTCGCTTTCCCTCTCTCTTGTCGGTCTGCTGCTGGCCGTCTTCGCCGTTGACGAGATCATCGTCAGAAACAGAAAAACCATTCGCCTGGTCGGCAAAAACCTCGCTCACATGGGCTTTTTGGCCGCCCTTTTTATTATCATTTTTAGCCTCCGCCAAGGAGGTATACTTTAGAAAATTTTTAAGACTCAATTTTCAAACTTTTTAACATTGAACATTGAATATTGAAAATTCAATGAAATTGTAAAATTGATAACTGTAAATTAGTTCAAAAAAATATGTTCACCCGTTCCCACCGCCACACCCTCGACTATTTGATCCTGGCCGTTCTTCTCACCTCGGCCACCCTCTCCATCTGGCTATTCCGTTTTACGCCCTTCTCCGCCAAGCTTAACGCCGTTTTTTTGGCCGTCGCCTACTTTACCTGGGGCGTGGTGCACCACAAAAAAGCCGGACACATCGATCGCAAAATCGTTCTCGAATACTTGGGCCTGTCCCTGCTTTCGCTTGCTATCATCTTCTCTTTATTGTAAAACTAGCCCGGTATTCATAAAAATTCACACATAACCGCCTCGTTTACCTCCGTTTCTAATCCGCTTAAATCAACACACATTATTCGCATCATTCGAGTATTCAAATAATTTTTACAATTTATTCGAGTAATTCGCATCCCTATGAAAGGTATCATCTTAGCCGGCGGCAAAGGCACCCGCCTTCGCCCCCTCACCCTCGTCACCAGCAAACAGTTGTTACCGGTTTACAACAAACCGATGATCTACTTTCCGCTGGAGACCTTGATGCAAGCGGGCATCAAAGAGATCCTTATCATCGTCGCCCCCGATCACGCCGGCGATTTCTTGAAACTGTTGGGTTCCGGCAAAGAGTTCGGCTGCGACTTTAGCTTCGAGGTCCAAGAAGAGGCTCGCGGCTTGGCCGATGCTTTTTTGGTCGGCGAGAAATTTATTGACAACGACTCTGTCACCATGATCTTGGGCGACAACCTCTACGAAGACGATTTTTCGCAGGCGATCCAGTCCTTCAAGTCCGGCGGCCGCGTTTTTGCCAAACAGGTCCCCGACCCCGAACGCTTTGCCGTCGTCGAGTTTGGCGAGAATAACAAGGTCCTCTCCATCGTCGAAAAACCACAAAAACCCAAATCCGAATACGCCGTTACCGGCCTCTACATCTTTGACAACACCGTCGTCTCCAAGGCCAAAAAACTCACCCCTTCCGCCCGCGGCGAAATCGAGATCGTCGACATCCAAAACGCCTATCTTCGCGACGGCCAACTTGATGTTGCCTTTGTCAGCGGCCAATGGTTTGACACTGGCACTTTCGAGGCCATGTACCAGGCCACCAACTTCATCCGCGACCGCCAACTGACTAAATAGTCAAATTCCATTCCCTTAATACTTGGTTCTAGATACTATATACTAAGGTGTATGTTCAAGACCCTCACCGCCCTTGTGCTGTTTACCCTGTCCTTCATTCCCGTGGTTCTCGCCCAAGAACCAGCCAGTTCCTCTGCTACCTCAACCACTAAGCTCAACAACGATTACTTCTACCAACTCGAGCAGTACCGCCAGACTCACGACCAATTTATTCTCGACCGTGGGGAGCATACCAAGTTTGGCACCTTGGCAACCGGTGAAAAGTTGGTCGCCTCCGCCCGCGACTTTGCCTCCGCCCGCGCCAGGGTCTTATCTGCCTATCTTTTTGCCCTACGGGTCACTCTCGACCAAACTGAAGGCGTCGACATCGGCGACAAGCAGTCAGTCCTGACCATGATCGATCAATCTGCTGCCGGCCTCGCCGCCCACCAGCAAGCCCTCGCCGCCATCGCCGAAAGAGCCCCCCTGGAAGTCGAACTCTCCCGCTTTGAAACTTTCGACCTACCCCCCTTCTTTGCCGCCTCCTACCAAAGCCTCTCCTTACTGGCCATCGGCAGAATTCAAGGAAGCGCCGATCAATTATTGGTAGAAAGCCGCAACTTCGAGTCCCAAGTCGTCACTCTGGAGGAAAACGAGGCCAAAAAAGCCAGCCTGAGCCGAGGCCTCAAGGAGATTGCTCTCAAACTACAGGATGCCACCACCAGTATCGCCGCAGCCCGCGCCGACTTTGCGGAGTATAACTCTGCCAAGCAGTCCGACGACCCGGAAGACATTCACGGCAATGTCATCAAAGCCCTAGATCCGGCCTACACCGCTCTCCAGCAGGGCGTTACCTACTTAGTTGAACTAGAAAAAACTTCCCAATGAACCAAGACTCCGACCAAACCACCTTTACCGCCCACCAGGAAGTCCTCCAAGCTCCCCCTGCTCCAGCACCCTCCTCCTCGCCCCTGCCGGTCCAACCCTCCCACAAAAAAAGAAACCTCCTCATTGGCCTGTGTTTAGTTACCGCCCTCCTCCTCGGCCTGACTTTTTTTATCAATCAAAGTCCACAGAGAGAGCCTATAAACTCTGTTCTCAAATTTGACACCAAGACCACCTCTCGCCAGACCGAACTGGGCCAACGTTTCCAAACTCTCAAAACCCAAATCACCGACTCCGACCCCACCAAGCAAGGCCTTGCTCCGCCGCCGGTTGACTACCAAATCACCCTGATAGAAGACCGATAACCCTTCGATTGACCTTCAGTTTGAATTCTGCCATACTCTACCCAAAGTTAACCCAAATAGTATGATCAGCGATTCTCACCATTCACCCTTGGCAGACAAAATTCGCCCCCAAACTCTCGACAAAGTTATCGGCCAACCCCATTTGATTGGCCCGGATAAGCCCATCCGCCGTGCCGTTGAGCTTGGCCAAATCCACTCAATGATTTTCTGGGGCCCGCCGGGTAGTGGCAAGACTACCCTCGCCCGCGTCATCGCTGGCGCCATCAAAGCCCGCTTCCACGAACTCTCGGCAGTCTCCGCCGGCAAAGCCGACGTCCGCAAAGTCATTGAATCGGCCAAGCTTTACTCCGGCAAAACCATCCTTTTTTTGGACGAAATCCACCGCTTCAACAAAGCCCAGCAAGACTTTCTCTTGCCATACGTCGAAATCGGCACCATTACCTTGATCGGCGCCACCACCGAAAACCCGAGTTTCGAAGTTATCTCCCCCCTTCTCTCCCGCAGCCAAGTTTTTGTTTTGAGCACCCTCACCAAAGAGGAGTTGCAACAAATATCCTTGCAAGGTGAACAATATCTCAAAGTCAAGTTGGACGATGACGCCCGTGACTTTATCGTCGAGTTTAGTAATGGCGACGCCCGCGCCCTGCTCAACCTCTTGGAAACGGCAACCAGCCTCTATCTAAAAAGGTCTGACCTTTCGAAAAAAGGTCAGACCTTAACCAAAGACCATCTCAAAAACACTCTCCAATCCAAACACTTGCGCTACGACACCAAAGGCGAAGAACATTACAACACCATCTCCGCTTTTATCAAAAGCATGAGAGCAAGTAATGTCGATGCCGCGCTGTATTACTTAGCTCGCATGGTCGAGTCCGGCGAAGATCCCAAATTTATCGCCAGGCGCATGGTTATTTTCGCCTCCGAGGATATCGGCATGGCCGTCCCCACCGCCTTAGTTGTAGCAAATGAAGTTTTCAGAGCCTGCGAAACCATCGGCTACCCCGAATGTCAAATCAACCTGGCCCACGGTACTGCCTACCTCTGTCAGTGCAAAAAAGACCGCTCCGCCTACGACGCCTACTTTGCCGCCCTCGCCGACGTCGAACAGCACGGCAACCTCGAAATCCCCTTAAATCTTCGTAACGCCCCCACGAAACTGATGAAAGAATTAGGCTACGGCAAAGGCTACGACAAGTACACCAAAGAGAGTTTGTTACCTGATAAACTAAAGGGCAAGAAATACTACAGGAGTAAATCATGAAACCCATTTGCCTTACCGCGAGCGTTCGCACTGTCGCCCACCACATCGGCCCACAAATCACCCCCGCCCAAACCGAATTCATTGATGTGAGAATTGATTAACCATACATAACCCAAATTATCTTTCAATATCTTGCAACTTATTACAATATCTTGTAGTCTAGAGTCATGGGTTACCGGTTTCAAACCTCCAGCAAGATCAACTCACTTACCAAACTCCTCGATCAACAAAGCTTTTTCATCCAACAATTTTCCCTCACCTCCGCCCAGTCACAAAACATCCGCCGCTCCTCAACGCTCAAAAGCTCCCTTTTCTCCGCCCGCATCGAAGGCAACCTCCTCACCCTTGACCAAGTCACCATCGAACCTATTGGTACGACCCGAGATCTCCAAAAACTGGAAGTCACCAATATCCTCACCGCCCTCAACTACATCTACTCATCCAGGCCACCGCAAAAACTCACAACCAATTTGATCCAAACTCTCCACAACTATGTCATCAACCACATCTCTCCTACTGCTGGCCGTTTTCGCACCGAACAAACCGCCATCTTCAACCAAGCCGGCGTTGCCGTTTTTCTTACTCCACCGCCAGACATAATGCACCGACAGCTCCGTCAATTTATCCAAGACGCCAACACTTCCGGTCTTAACCTATATATTCAAACCGCCATCACCCACTATACTTTCGAAAAAATCCATCCGTTCGTCGATGGAAACGGCCGCGTTGGCCGACTTATCACTCAATTTCAACTTGATCGTGCCGGCAAACGCTTCAAAGGCCTGTTGGCTTTTGAAGAACAAATCGACCATTTCCGCTCCGAGTATTACTCCCTCCTTCAACAGGACACGAACGACATCACCGCCTTTATCGAATTTTTCCTGGAAACCTTATCACTTTCTGCCAAACAGAGCATTAACGCTCTCAAATCGACATCCAACCCATCACCCTTAGACTCCATGTTGCCCCGCCGCAAAGAAATTTATTTCCTGATCAAAGATCATCAATATCTCTCTTTCGACCAAATTCACCGTCGTTTTATGGCCGTCAATCAGAGCACTCTCCGCTACGATCTCACTCAACTCATCAAACAAGGACTTATTCATAAGCTCGGCTCCACCAAAGGCGTTTTGTATTCTCCAAAACCAGAAAGTACAATCTAAAAACTTTCTTAAAATTGTCCCAGCCCCCCTTTGAAACCCAGCCGTGTCTGACGTGGGCGAGCCCAAGATAACTATAGTAAAAACTATTATGCCCCAGAAAATTTTTCTCATCCGCCACGGCGAAACCGACCACAACTTAAACGGTATCGTCCAAGGCTGGCTCAACATTCCCCTTAATGCCACCGGTCGCCTTCAAGCCCGTCTTCTGGCCGAGAGGTTCAAAGACACCCCCATCCACGCCATCTACTCTTCCGACCTCAAACGCGCCGCCCAAACTGCCAGGCCCTTAGCCCGCCTCAAACAGCTTAAACTTATTACCACCCCTGACTTGCGCGAGCGTTCCCTGGGCATTTTTGAAGGCAAAAACTGGGACCAAGTGCGCCTTGATCACCCCAAGTTATTGGACGAACTTCACCAAAGCCAGTTTCATCCCGATTGGAACAAAATCAAGGGCGAATCTTTTAGGCAGTTAGGCACCCGGATCCAGCATTTTATCAGCTACCTCAAAGATCACCACCCCGGTCACACTATCGCCGTCATCACCCACGGCGGCACCAAAAGGAACATTCTGTACCATCTGGGTTTTCACCAAGAATCCGCGGAAATTCACCTCGGCAACACCAGCCTTACCACTATTGTCAGGAGCGGCAACAAGTATTATCTTGAAACCACCAGCGATACTTCCCATTTACCCTAGTAAATTGTCAGCCCCTTGCCATGAAAATTGTTTGCCTTGGCGATTCCATTACCGACAACCGGGACAGTAGCAACGGCAAAAGCTACGTCGATTATTGGCAGGAATTGATCGATCAAGCCGGTCAACAACATCAATTAATCAACGCCGGCGCCAGCGGCGAAACCGCCCAGGATGGTTATTACCGCTTGGACCGTGACGTCATTGCTCACCAACCCGGTCTGGTTACCATTATGTTTGGCCACAACGAACTGGGCAGAGGGCTATCGGTTGATCATTTTGAGTCCTATCTGAATCTGCTTATCCAAAAGTTAACTAAAACTCTTCCCCACACCAAGGTCTGGATCCTTACCCCCAACAAAGTGGCCGACCCCCACCAGCAATCAAGGTACAAACCACTACTGGCAAGACTCAGGGTTCCAGATCCGCGCTTCACCCTCATCGACATCTGGCAGGCCTTTGAAGGCCAAGACTTGGATTCAATTTACTCTTACCAGTATGACTACAACGGCTTAACCGGCCAAGATTGGCTCCACCCCAACGCCCACGGTCATCGGCTTATTGCCAAAACCCTCGCGACACGATTAAATGAAACTCATCAATCAGATAATAAATAGCCTTGAAATCCGCCGAAGCAATGTTTGCGTAGGCGGATAATCTGGCTACTCCATAGTCAAATCCAAATTTTTTATGAGAGCACCCACTCCTCCATTAGCAGAAACTAATGTCAAAAAAACCACGGTCGGTTTTGTCGATAAGCCCATCAAAACCGGCAAAAGGTCCCGTCGGCTCTCCACTTCGCTCAAAGTCCTCATCGGCCTGGCGCTTCTCTCCGCGGGCACAGTCATGGTTGTTTCCTCCATCATCTGGTGGTACCTCTCCAGCTTCACCCAAGCCGCCCAAATCTCCCTGGACGATTTCACTAGCCAGATTCGTTCCGGTTTGAGTAGCACCCTCGCCGCCACCAATGATCGCACCAACATCTTGATTTTGGGCCTTGATGAGATCGCCGGCCAAAAAGACTCGCTGCTGACCGACACTATCCTAGTGGCCAGCTACTCCCACCAAAGCCACGACCTTACCCTAGTCTCTCTACCCCGCGACTTATGGATCGCCGCTCTCAAAACCAAAATAAACGCCCTCTATTACTATGGGCAGTTAAGCAGTGAAACTACCGGCCCAAAACTCGTGTCTTCTATCGTTGCCCAGGTCACCGGCCTGCCCATCCATTACAGCCTGGTCGTCAACCTAAACTCCCTCGAACACATTATCAACACCCTGGGGGGTATCAACCTCAACGTCCCCACCACTTTTACCGATACCCGCTTCCCCAGAGGTAACGTCGATATCCGCACCGCCACCAGCCAAGCCGAGCTTTACGAGACCGTTACTTTCAACCAAGGCCTTCAGCACATGGACGGAGCCACCGCTCTCAAGTATATAAGGTCCCGGGAAAGTAGCGATACCGATCAGGGCAATGACCTGGCCCGCCAGGACCGCCAACGCACTTTGATCATGGCCCTCATCGCCAAGCTTAGTTCCTCCCAATCCTTTAAAAACCCCCGCACGCTGGGCACCCTGCTTTACATCTACAATCACGACTTTATCACCAACCTTGGCGTCAGTGACTTGGTCGCCCTGGCCAAATTAAACGGTACCCACCTCCCCAAAATAACTTCCCTGGAAATCCCCGCCGAGTTAAACGGCCAACGCGGTCTTATTTTTCACCCTCCTACCCAAAAGTACCAACAATGGGTCTTCGAACCAGCCGACCCCACCTGGCAAGAAATCAACCAATTTATCAGTACCCACTTATCATCCAATTAACATCTACCATCTAGGATCTAAGATCCAACATGCCCACCGTCACCTCCCTACTTCTGCTTCTCCTGTTTATTTTCCTCGATTTAACCCGCCGCCACATCATCACCCTAGTCCATCACTTGAGCCTGCTGCTCACCGGCCATACCCGCCCCGGCATCTACTTTTATAGCTTGATTTTCCTCCCCGGCGTCCTCGTTCACGAACTCTCTCACCTTTTCTTTGCCTTGATTCTGCGCGTTCCCGCCGGCAAGATCGAGATCTTCCCCACTTTCGACCACGACGCCGGCGAAGTTAAGTTGGGCTACGTCCAAATCGCCAAGACCGATTTTGTCAGAAGAAGTTTAATTGGCGCCGCCCCCACCATCGTCGGCATCGCCGCCATTTACGCCCTGGCTACCTTAAACTTTGCCTTCCTTCTCTCACCCGAGAGCCCTCTCGTCTATTGGCAGCTATTGCAAACCCACTTTCTTCCCCTTGATTGGTTGCAAATTTTTTTCCTTTATTTAATCTTCACCATTGCCAGCACCATGTTTACCAGCCGCCAGGACCGTGACGCTTGGCCTCTTCTGGGCATTTTGCTGGCCATCATCACCCTGCTTCTGACCCTCTCCGGCGCCCTCAACAGAGTCGGCCAAGCCTTTGTTCAAGCCATCGCCGTCCTGGCCCAAACCACCGGCGCCTCACTGCTCTTGGCTCTAACCATCAACCTCATCGCCCTCATTCCCTTAATCCTTCTCAAAAAAATCCTCTCTATTATCACCGGCAAAAAGTTGGTTACCTCTCACGCATAACCCCCTGTGTGTTAAAATTTGCTGTTATGCACACCACCAACCAAGCCAGATTCAAATTTCACAGCCCCACTTACGGTAACTTAAATCTGGCCGCAGTCACCAACCACATCGCCACTTTTCTCTACGAGGACGCGGGCTGCCACTATCGCTTAGTTATTGGCAGCGACTCCCACGAACGCGTCATTGCTGGTCAAAAAGTAGCCAATTATGTTACCGCCATCGTCGTCCACCGGATAGGCCACGGCGGCCGTTATTTCTGGCAAAACGGCCTCAAGTTGCCGGTCAAGTCGCTCCGGGACAAAATCTACCAGGAAACCACCCTGTCTTTAAATTTAGCCAGCCGACTCGTCCCCATGCTCAACAACAAGCTCAACGGTTCCAAGAACTGGGAGCTGGAAATACACATCGACGTCGGCCAGTCGGGTCCGACCCGGGCCATGATTCGCGAGGTCGTCGGTATGGTCGTCGGTAGCGGTTATACCGCCCGCACCAAACCCGACTCCTTCGCCGCCTCCAAAGTCGCCGATAAACACACTTAATCCTTGGTTTGTTTAATGGCTTAATGGTTAAATAGCCGTGTGGTTACACCGCTTTCAACCATCCAACCATTTGACCATCACAATGAACTTCTATGATCAAACTTGAATCCAAAAACATCAACCGAATCTTAGTGCTGATTTTCCTTCTCTCCTATATTATCTTCAATTACTTCTTCTCCAACTAACCCCTCCGTCTGCTAAAATAAGGCTATGAAATTGCTTGTTACCGGCGGCGCGGGCTTTATCGGCGCCAACTTTGTTCACTACTGGCTTGCCCGCCACCCCGAAGATTACCTCGTCAACTTAGACGCCCTCACCTACGCCGGTAACCTGGAAAACCTCAAAGACATCGAAAACCACCCCCACTACACCTTCGTCAAAGGCGACATCCGCGACCTCGACGTCGTCGACCGCTTAGTCTCAAAGACCGATCTGATCGTCCATTTTGCCGCCGAATCTCACGTCGACCGCTCCATCTTAGGCCCCGAAGCCTTTATCGAGACCAACATTCGTGGTACCTTCGTTTTACTCGAAGCCGCCAGGCGTTTCGGCACCCGGTTTCATCACGTGTCTACCGATGAAGTTTTTGGTAGCCTAGACCTTAATTCCAAACAACAATTCAATGAACGCACCCCCTACGACCCCAGTAGCCCCTACTCGGCCAGCAAAGCCGCCTCAGACCACTTGGTTCGCGCCTATCACCGCACCTACAATTTACCCATTACTATTAGTAACTGCACCAACAACTTTGGTCCGTACCAATTTCCGGAAAAACTTTTTGCCCTCACCATCACCAATTTATTAGAAAATAAAAAGGTACCCATCTATGGGGATGGCGCTCAGGTTCGCGACTGGCTTTACGTTACCGAACACTGCCGAGCCATCGACCTGATTCTAGAAAAAGGCCAAATCGGAGAAACTTACTGTATTGGCGGTTTGACCAAAGACATCTCCAACCTCGAAGCGGTCAAAACAATCATCAAAATTATGGGCAAAAACCAAGATAGCATCGAATTTGTCAAAGACCGCCCGGGCCACGACGTCCGCTATAGCCTCGACTGGTCCAAAGCCAAAAACGAACTCGGCTACCAACCTGAGCACGATTTTGCCACTTACCTTAAAAAAACCGTCAAATGGTACCAAGATAATCGCTCCTGGTGGGAGAGCGTCAAGACGGGGGAGTACCAGGACTATTATCAGAAGCAGTACCATTCCTCATGAGGGTTATCACCGACGCTATCATTGACCAAACCATCCGCGCCGCCCGGTCTTCCCCCAGAAAACGTGCCCATTTTATTCTCCACCAACCGGAAGACCCAGTTCAACGCATGGTCAACGCCATTTTGCCGGGCAGCTACATCCCTCCCCACAAGCACCAGAATCCCGACAAAATCGAGCTTTTTGCTATCCTCAAAGGCCAAGTTGCCGCCCTCAAGTTCACTTCTGACGGAAAAATTGATAAAATACACCTACTCGACGAATCAGGCCCCATTAAAATCGTCGACATCAGACCTCGTATTTACCACGGCTTTATCGCCCTCAAGCCTTCTGCCCTCCTCGAAATCATTCAAGGACCATACCACAGAGCAACCCACAAACACTGGCCCGACTGGTCTCCCAGAGAGGATGATCCCAAAGCAGCCGCTTTTCTCAAAAACCTGGAACACCAGGTCAAAACGTACCTAGACACACATCATGGAAAACTACCAAATCATCACCCTTAACAATGCCCGCAAGCACCAGCTTGTCTCCGGCGTGGTCATGCACTCTCTCCAGGTCAACGCTGATCCCCGTGGCACCTTGACCGAAGCCCTCAAAACCACTTGGGACGACGTTTACCATTCAAAGGACAGACCCTTCGCCCAGATGTATTTTTCGAAAACTTTGCCGGAAACCGCCCGTGACGTCGATTGTTGGCACTACCACCCGGGCGGCCAAGAGGACCGTTTCGGCGTTATCGCAGGCGACATCGTCGTCGTTATCTACGACAACCGCGACGATTCACCCACCAAAGGTACTCTCAATCTTTTCGCCATGGGTCAGTCCCAAGGTCCCGAAGGCCAGTACCTTCTCCTCGTACCCCAGAGGACTTATCATGGTTATATCGTTGTTTCCGACACCCAGGCCGTCATGTTTAATTACCCCACCAGACTTTATGATCCAAATGAAGAAAAGCGTTTGCCTTTTGCCCAATATCCACTCGCCGACGGCGCCACCTTTGATTGGCAACAAGTAGTCACTGCCTACAAAAGGAGCAAGTAATGCCCGACAACAAATCCAACCTGATTGCGACCGGCCTCTCCGGCATGATCGGCAGCCGCTTTGAGGAGCTCTACGGCCACAAATATAACTTCACCAACCTGGACCTCTCCACTGGTGTAGATATCACCAACAAAAAACAAGTGACCGAAGCCGTGGGCAAGGCCGCTGGAGATATCATCCTCCACTTGGCCGGTTTCACCAACGTAGACGAGGCCAATAAACAACAAAGCGACAAAACTGGTTCATGTTGGCTGGTTAATGTTGTTGGCACTCAAAACATTGCCGAAGCCGCCAAAAAACACAATAAATATCTAATCCACGCCAGCACCGATTTTGTTTTCTCCGGAGAAAAGAAAACACCCTACACTGAAGGTGACCCCACCGACCCCATCGAGTGGTACGGTGCCACCAAAGCCGAAGCCGAAAAAGTCATCCACGCCACTTATGACAACTGGGCGATCCTGCGCTTAAGCTTTCCTTTCCGTGCCCACTACCGACCCAAGCAGGACTTGGTCCGCAAAATCATCGACGGCCTGACCCGCGACAACTTGCCGCCAATGTTTACCGATCACATCATTACCCCCACTTTTGTGGATGATCTTTGTAAAGTCTTCTTTATGTTTACCTTGAAACGCCCCAAAGGCATCTTTCACGCCACCGGCTCCTCCGCCGTTTCTGATTTTGAACTGGCCACCACTATCAAAAAGACCTTCGATTTACCCGGCAAAATCAAACAGGCGAGTCTGGAAGAATTTCTTAAAACCGCCAAGCGTCCTTATCAGAAAAGACTCCACTTGAGCAACGCCAAGCTCCAGGAAGAGCTCGGTAACCCCATGCTCACGGTCGAATCTGCCCTCCAAATCATGAAAACCCAACTCTAAGCCAGATTTAACTTCTTTAAGTCTGCCGTTAACTCTTCCGCGTGTCCCTCCGGCTTCACATCAGGGTAAACCTTGGCAATCTTGCCCTGCGGATCTACTAGGTAGGTAATCCGCAAAATTCCCTCAAACTCCCGCCCCATAAACTTCTTTTGTCCCCACGCCCCATATGCTTTTATTACCTTTGCCTCCGGATCAGACAATAGCCCAAACGGCAGCTTATATTTATCAACAAATTTTCTGTGACTCTTCACGCTATCGCGGCTTATGCCCACCACCGCGGCCATTTCTGATAGCTTTTCAAAATTATCCCGGATTCCACACGCTTCTTTAGTACACCCAGGCGTATCATCTTTGGGATAAAAATAAACGACGAGCCATTTACCTTTATACCCACCCAAGCTTCTTTCCTTATTATCCTGATCTTTCAGCCTAAACTCCGGTGCTGCCTGCCCAACTTTAAGCATTACTCCTCCTTTTTGCTATTTTCACCTCTCCATTTCTCAATTTCCGCGTGATTTCCTCCCAGCAACACTTCAGGAACTTTCCAACCCTTATATTCTTCCGGTCTCGTGTATTGTGGGTACTCCAAGTATCCCGGCTCACTGTGTGATTCCTCTTTCACACTTTTTTCATTTCCCAACACTCCTGGCAGTAGCCTCACCACGCTATCTACCACCACCATCGCCGGCAACTCGCCGCCTGTTAATACGTAATCTCCAATCCGGA
>CAYMQI010000012.1:0-22361 GCA_964392715.1 uncultured Pseudomonadales bacterium
TAATGAATAATAAAAGAGCGGCGAAAAGGCCGAAAATTTCGATAGTGATACCGGCTTACAATGAACAGGAAAGTTTGGCAATTCTTTATAAAAGGCTAAAAGAGGTGCTGCTTGGGCTTGAGCGGGAGCACGAGATAGTGATGGTTGATGATGGGTCGAGTGATGGAACCTTTGAGGAAATGAAGCGGCTGGTGAGAAAGGACAAAAGAGTCAAGGTGATGAGGCTTGCAAAAAACTTTGGGCAGACGGCGGCGCTGTCGGCAGGATTTGAAGCGGCAGAAGGAGAAATAGTGGTAGCGATGGATGCGGATTTGCAGAATGATCCGAGGGATATCCCGAAGCTGTTGACAAAGATGGATGGGGGTTATGATTTGGTGAGTGGGTGGAGAAAAAAAAGACAGGATAAATGGCTAAGCCGAAGACTGCCGTCGGTGATGGCGAATTGGTTGATTGGTAAGATTTCTGGAGTGCCTTTGCATGATTTCGGGTGCACGCTTAAAGCGTATAAAAAAGAGCTACTTTCTCAAATAAATTTGTATGGGGAGATGCATCGGTTTATTCCGGCGGTGGCGGCTGGGCAAGGGGCAAGAATTGCCGAGGTAGCGGTGAGACACCAGCGCCGAAAATACGGTAAGTCGAAATATGGATTGTCGCGGGTGGTGAGCGTGATTTTGGATGTGCTGCTTCTTAAATTTTTGCTGTCGTTTCAGAGCCGGCCAATGAGGTTGTTTGGAGGTTTGGGATTAATAGTTGCGGGAGTGGGAACGACGATCTTCGGCTGGCTTAGTTATGAAAAATTAGTGATGTTGCGGCCGCTGTCACAGAGGCCTTTGTTTCAGGTGAGCATATTTTTGATACTGGTAGGGGTGCAGTTGGTGACGATCGGAATTTTGGCGGAGATGATGATGAGGGTTTACTTTGAGTCGCAGAATAAAAAAACTTACTACGTGAGAGAGAGATGGCAAAAAGGAAAAAAGTGAGAGTGTTGATCTATGGTTATGAGTATCCGCCTTTGGGGGGTGGAGCGGCGAATTCGGCTGATTATTTACTTCGAGAATTTTCAAAAGACAAGGAATTGGAAATTGATTTTGTGACGGCGGCTCCCGGATTTTATTTCAGAAAGACAAAAAAATATGGAAATGTTAGGCTGCATTTTTTGCCGGTGAGGTTGGGGTGGGGGCGGAGTCTGCAAAGGCAGAAAGTTTGGGACATGGCGTTTTATACGTTGGTGGCGTTTGGATATACTTGGCGATTGATACTGGGGGGGGAAAATTATGACTTGACGCATTTTATGGGTTATCCGGGAGGGTTGGTGTCGTGGATGTTTTCCTGGAAGTGGAAGTATGTAGTGAGTTTGTGGGGGATAGAAGTGCCGGGATATAGCGAGAAATACAGAAGGTGGTATCCGGTCTATAAGTTGGTGGTACGGTTGGTGTGGTCGAGAGCAAGTCGCGTGGTGGCAATCAGCGAGGGGATAGGCGAGTTGGCGCGGAGGAGCTGGCCGGGTCTTGCCTATGAAGTGATTACCAACGGGGTGGAAACAAAGTTGTATAAGCCGGTGAGCAAGCGGAAGAAGTACCGAAAGTTTACGGTGACGGCGGGGGGGACGATTTTGGGGAAGATTAAGGGGATTGAGTACCTGATCAGGGGTTTTGCGGCTTTTGCCAGAGAGTGGCCAGCGAGTCGGTTGTGGTTGGTTGGAGATGGGGATGAGAAGGAGAATTTAGCGCAATTGGCACAACAGTTGGGAGTTGAGGGGCAGGTAAAATTTTTGGGGCGGAGGTCCAAAAGATTTATACAGCGCTATCTCCCACGGTGCCAGGTGTTGTGTTTGCCGTCGTTGAATGAGGGGATGAGCAATGCGGTGTTGGAAGGGATGGCCTGTGGATTGCCGGTGGTGATAACAAATACGGGGGGCAGGAGCGAAGTGTTTGAAGAGAATGGCCTGGTGGTGCCAAAAAGGAACGCAAAAAGTATTTACCGGGCGTTGGTGAAGTTACGCAAGAACGAGGAGCGGCGGAGGTTGATGGGTAAAAAAAGCAGAAAGCTAGCCTTAAAGTTTGGATGGGCGAGGGTGGCGCGTGAGTATAAGAAAGTCTATGTTCAAGTGGCTAGATGACTTGGTAGAGGGCGATGTAGCGTTCTCCCCAGGGGTGGGAGGTGAGGCTTAAAGAGAGAAGAAAATAGAAGATTTCAGAGGCGAGGCGTTTGGGGAGAGTGGGTTGGCCGCCGTGGGCGGAAGAGGGAAGATGGTGGAGGAGCCTTCTATAGAGGTTGTAGAAAGGGAAGCCCCATTGGTGATACTGGACGAGCTTGAAACCGGTGCGTTTGAGTTTCCAGTCGATCTCAAATTTGGAGTAGCCGTGAACGTGGCCGACTTTTTGGTATTCGATTTCCCAAAGGGGGCCAAGGGGGACAACAATGAGGAGGTATTTTTGGGTGAGTTTTCTTAAGTTGGCGATGGCCTTCCGGTCGTTTTCGATGTGTTCGAGGACGTCAATTGCAAGGACAAGATCGTGGCGGTTTTTGGTGGGGGGTTTCCGGGTGATATTGTTTTGGTAAAAAGTGGCTTGGGGCAGACGTTTTTGGGCGGCGATAAGGGGACGCCCGACGAGCTCAGAACCAGAGAAAGTTTTGGTCGGGTAGAGTTGGTGGAGGTGGAAAAGGATGACGGCGTCGCCGCAGCCGACGTCAAAAACTGATTGGAAACGCAGACCTTTGATGAGACTTATAACGTGGTTTGCGACGTGGCGAGAAGCGGGACCGTAGGTTTTCATTTGATCCCAGTCACTGGACCAAATGCGATTGTAAAAATGGCTGGGGTGGGTGAGGGGGTCGGACATTTAAGAATGATGAATAATGAATGAAGAATGTCAAGTTTTTGGTTTTCTTAAGCAGAGGTGGAGAGACGTGGTTTGCAGGCTGTCTTGGGGCATGGCGGCGAAGTGGGGGTGGAGTTTTAGGTTTGGAGGAAGACTCTGGCTGGTCTTTTTCTCCCAGGTAAGGTTGAGGCCTTGGTGGGTGAAGGAATCGATGAACTGGTGGTAGCGAAAGCGGTTGGTGAACGAGCGGCCTGGTTTTGAGAGGAAATGATGCCAAATGAAGTTGGAGTAGCGGTAAAAAAGGAAGGGTTGGTCGAAGTTGTAGTGATCGCGCAGGTCAATGGCGTGGTACATGAAACCACCCGGTTTGAGGTGGGCCGACATGGTGGCGATGAATTGATGCGGATGGGTGACGTGTTCGAGGACGGAGGTGGAGTAAATGATGTCGACTTTGTAACGAAAGTGGTTGAGATCCTTGGGGTGGAGGGTGACGAATTTGCGACGGAGGGTGTGGTGCTTGGAGAGGACTTTGGCGGCGACTTGGGGATAGTGGGTGGTGAAAAAAGTGATTTCCTCAGGAGTTGGTGTGAGGGGTTTATTGGGGTTTAAACGCGGGTATTTGTCGAGCAGGTAGACTTTGGCCGCACCCTGGCCTAAAAAATTTATGGCAGGGATAAGGCTGGTGCCGGGACCCAGTTCAAGAATGGTTTTCCCCTGAATGGAGAGGTGGTGGCTGTGCCAAACGCTGCTTACCTCCTGGAAGAGTTGATTGAGTGTTTCTGGGTTGCTGCGGTAGAGTTTGGCGGCCAAGGTGCGGGAAGCGAGAAAACCCAAAAGGGTGCGGGAGTAGAGGAAGCGGATGAGAAAATCCAGGTGGTTGTAGAGCCAAGGGACTTTGTTGGGAGTGGGCATAATGTTTGGGAGAGGATCGGCTATAATTTGGGCATGAAGATAATGGTAATAAAAAGTTGGTCGGTCCAGGCCAAGGTGGTGGCGGTGTTGATTTTAGCTTACTTTGTCCTGTTTGCGAATTTGGGGTGGCGGGAGTATGAGGGCTTGAAGATGCAGATGAACGATATGGGTAATGTAGTGCAGGCGATTTATAACACGACTGCCGGGCGGGTGATGGAGTTTAGCAATGCTTATGTGTATGACAACCCAGTGACAAATAGACTGGGGGGACACGCAAACTGGATTTTTTTCTTGTTGGTACCGGTATTGGCTCTAGTGCCTGACCCGAGAGTGTTAATTTTGGTCCAGACGGCGGTGGCGGGAAGTGGCATGTTGCCACTGTATTTACTGTCGAAGAAGTATTTACCAAAGGGGTGGTGGAGGTTATTGGTGCCGGTCCTGTATGCGACGAGCCCGATAATTGCTGATGCGGTGTTGTTTGATTTTCATGCATTAGTAATAGCGATGCCTTTGGCGATTTGGGCGATGTATTTGATGTTGACCAAGAAGTTTGGGTGGTTTGTAGTGGCGGCTGCCTTGTTGGTTTTGTGTAAGGAAGATATGCCACTGGTGGTGGCGATGATGGGAATTTACTGGTGGAGAGTGTTGGGGGAGAAGCGTAAGGGTATGGGAGTGCTGGCGGGGTCACTAATTTATTTTGTGTTGATGGTGGGTGTGGTAATGCCGGTTTTGAGGGCAGGACAAGTGAGTGTAGTAGAGATGCGGTATGGAGAATTGGGAAACGGGATATGGGGGGTAATTGTGGGGATGGTGACGAAGCCGGGGTTGGTGGCAAGATTGATCTTGAGTCCGGAAAAGTTGGCTTACGTGTTGGGGTTGTTGATGAGTGGAGGATTTATGAGTTTGTGGGCGCCGGCGGTGGTGGCGATGGCGCTGCCCAGCCTGGTAATCAATTTATTGTCTAGCAATAGCATGATGTATCAATCCTATGGATATTATTATCCGGCGGTAATTATGGCGGTGGTGATGGTGGCGGCAGTGGTGGGACTGGGAAGACTGCGTGAGGATAAACCAAAAAAGTGGAAAATGGCCGGAGGGGGGATGTTGGCCTTGGGGATGTTATTGTCTTGGCTTTATAGCCCAGTGCCCGGATCGAGAGTGTCGTCGCGAGGCGAGTTTGGAGTGAGCGAGCACGCCCGTTTGTTTGAGGAAGTGGAGAGAGTGGTCCCAAAGGAAGCGTCGGTGTCGGTGCAGAACAATTTGGGGGCGAGTTTGGCGATGAGAAGAAGGATTATTACTTTTCCCTACGGGGTGGGAGAGGCAGAGTTTGTGGTCTTGGATGTGGCTGACCCATATGAGGTGGTCAGGGTGAGCCCGCGGCAGAGAAATTTTGTGTATATTACGGGGATGAGCTTGGCGGATTATCGTTCTCAAGTAGAAGCGATGTTTGGAAGGAGCGACTATGGAGTGGTGCATGCCAGCGATGGCTATCTGGTCTTTGAGAAGGGAAAGACGATTGACAGTAAAGAAGCGCGAGCAATGTTTGAGGGGAGGATGAGGGGGTTGGAGGAGAGGTATCAATCATTTACGACGAGTTATGCGGGCGATGGTGGGTGATATAATTGGGTTTTTGGGTGGGAAAGCCCACGTTTTGGAGGTAGGGATGGATGATGAGAATAAGACTTTCCAAATAGCTATTGATGGGCCGGTGGCGGCGGGAAAAGGGACGGTGTCGAAGTTGGTGGCGGAGAGGCTCGGGTTTTTGTATGTGGATACAGGGGCGACCTACAGAGTAGCGACGCTGATTGCGATGAGGGCGGGGTTGTCGTTTGCCGCTTTGGATGGGCAGGAGGAACAGGCAGTGGAGAAGTTGGTAGGGCAGGTGAGGGCGGCCAAAATTATGTTGACGCGGCCCGAAGGAGAGAAGAAAGATGGCAGGTTTATAACGGTGGTGGTAAATGATGAGGACGTGTCGTGGGCAATAAGGGACGAGCGGGTGAGCCAAAATGTGGCGTTGGTGGCCAAGATCTCAGAGATCAGGCAGGTGTTGGTTGAGGTGCAGCAGCAGATTGCCAGTGCTCATGATGTGGTGATGGAGGGGCGGGATATTACTTACCGGGTGCTGCCGGGGGCAGCGCTGAAGATCTATTTGGACGCGGCGGTCGAGGAGAGGGCGAAGCGGAGGTTCAGTCAATTGTTGGACCAGGGCAAAGAGGTGAGTTTTGAGAAAGTAAAAGCGGATTTGGTAGAAAGGGATAGAATAGATACCCAGAGGGAAACTGATCCTTTGAAAATTTTGCCCGACGCTTGGTATTTGGACACGAGCACGATGGGGATAGAAGAGGTAGTGGAGACAATTGTGGGGAGGGCGCGGGAGATGATGAAAGATAAGGAGGAGAAGTGAAATTGCCATTCTTGGGTGCGAGGAAGAAAAGGGTGGGGAAAGACGACAAACCGGAGAGGGAAGGCAAGAAGGATAAGAAGGAGCGGAAGGTAAGGGGGGAGAGGGCGGAAGGGTCGAGGTGGGCGGCGGTAGGGTTGTTCTTGGCGGTGGTGGTAGTGTCTCTCTTGTTTTGGATTTATGGGTTGGTGAGCCGTGCTTTTGAGGGTGTGGAAGTGAAGGTGAAGACAAATACTCCCGGGCAGGTGGAGAAGAGTAAGGATGGGGGAGTGATTATTTTCGAGAAGTCGCAGGAAAGCAAGGGCAGGGTGAAAAGCGCACAGGAAGAAGCAGGAGACGTGTTGAGTACTCAGGGAAAGCAGGGAGAGATACTCAAGGTGCCAGCGGAAGGACCGGCGGTGGAGGGGTTTTGATCAACTGATTTGGGGCAGACGAAAAGCAGATAGAAATGGATAGATAGGATAAGTAGGAAAGGTTACAGGTTGTTTGGTAATACTGGTTTAAGTCAAGTTTACTGAGTTTGGTACGGGGTGGTCTTGGGACTATTAGTTTTGGGTGGAGATGCCCTCAAGGAGGCGGTCACGGCCCCGGTTTAGGCTGTCCTGGTTTTGGCGGATGGTGTCGATCTGTTCTTTGGTGCAGTGGGTTTTAGGTTCGGTGCCGGGGACAAAGTATTCTTCGACGCTGGGGCAACCGGTGCAGGAAAGAGTGCCGGTGAGGGTGCAGATGCTGACTTTGGTGAGGCCGCTACCTGGAGTGAAAGGGTGGTTGGGGCGATCTTTGAGTAGGTTGAGCATGATTTTCTGCCAGATGGGGGAGGCGCCGGTGATGCCGGAGGCAATGTAGCTCATGGGAGTGTTGTCGTTGTTGCCAACCCAGGTGACCACGAGGTAGTCGGGAGTATAGCCGATGGTCCAGTTGTCACGCAGGTTATTGGTGGTGCCGGTTTTGACGGCGACTTGGTGGTCGGGGATCACGAGGACGGAGTGGGTACCGAAAGCGGGGGCGCGGGCGTTATTGTCGGAGAGGATATTGGTGATTTGGTAGGCGATGGTGGGAGTGATGACCGGGGTGCCGGCGCAAGTGTGAACCTGTGTAGCCGCGTCGATGGAGGTGATTGGGGAGAGTGATTGGCCGGTTAAGTCTTTGCAAGATAGGCGCTCGAGGACGCGGCCGTCGTAAGTGCGGACTTCGAGGATGGGGTGGAGGTTGACTTTGAGGCCGCCGTTGGCAAAGGCAGCGTAGGCGGTGGCCATATCGACCATTTTGACTTCGCCGCCGCCCAAGGTGAGGGAGAGGCCGAAGCGACTGCTGTCTTCCCAGGTGGTGATGCCCATTTCACGGCCTTTTTCGAGCATGGTTTCGACGCCGATTTGGGAGAGGGTCTTGACGGCGGGGATGTTGTACGAACTGGCCAGGGCGGTCCTTAAAGTGACGAGGCCGTGGTAGCGGTTGTCGTAGTTTTTGGGGCAGTAGTCAGGTTGGCCGGGAAGGCGGTAGCAGATGGGGGTGTCGGGGATGAGGGTGGCGGGAGTGAAGCCTTTTTCGAGAGCGGCGGCGTAGTTTACTGGCTTGATGGAGGAGCCGGGTTGGCGGGGCCTTAAAGTGACGTTGACTTGGCCGTCGCTTTGGGTGTCGAAGTAGTCTTTGGAGCCGACCATTGCCAAGATCTCGCCGGTGGCGGGATTGGTGACGAGGGCGGCGCCGTTGGTGACGTTTAAGCGTTTTAGGGTGGCGACTTCGTTGGTGACGACTTGTTGAGCTAGGGTTTGGGCGGTTAAGTCCAGGGAAGTATAGACTTCCAGGCCGCCTTGCTCGACCAAGGGGAGGCCATATTTTTCGACGAGGAGGTCTTTGATATACATGACAAAGTGGGGGGCGAGGATGTCGTTTTGTTGGGGTCTTAGAGTGATTTTTTGATTTTTGGCGTCTTCAGCCTGGGCGAGAGTGATGTAGCCGTCTTCGACCATGCGGCGGAGGACTTCGTGTTGGTGGACGACGGCCAGTTCAGGGTGGATGCCGTAGGGTGAGAAACGGGTCGGGGCGGCGGGAAGGCCGGCCAAGAAAGCGGATTGGGCCAGAGTCAACTGACGGACCGATTGACCAAAGTACATTTGGGAGGCTTCTTCGGCGCCGTAGGCGGTGCTACCGTAGGGGACCTGATTAAAGTACATGGTGAGGATTTCGGTTTTGCTAAAGTAAAACTCGGTGAGGACGGAGAGGATGACCTCTTTGATTTTTCTGGAGAGGGTGCGCTCCGGGGAGAGGAGGGTATTTTTGACGAGCTGTTGGGTGATGGTGGAACCGCCTTGGAGAGAGTCCTCGGTCAAGTTGGTTTTGAAGGCGCGGGCGATACCTTGGATGGAGAAGCCGGAGTGTTGGTAAAAGTTTTTGTCTTCGATGGCGATGGTGGCCTGTTGGAGTACGAGCGGGATGTCGTCGAGAGCGACGATAGAGCGGTTTTCGTTTTTGAAGATTTTATAGAGCAGGGTGCCGTTCCTATCGTAGATTTTGGTGGAGACGATGGGGCGGTCGGTAGCCAAGCGGCTGGGGCTGGGGAGGTCCCTGAGGATCTCGAAGTAGAAGACGATGATGGCGGGGACGGTGATGAGGGCGAGGAGGGCGAGGTAGCGGCGACGGGGTTTTAATTTTTTGAGGAACTGGAAACGGGTGCTTTGAAAGACGACGATGGTGTTCTGGGCGCGGAGGTAAGATTTACTAAGCAGGCGGTATTTGCGGGAGAGGAGGCGGTGTTTGCGAATTGAGCTTGGGTGGAGACGGTGGGAGAAGCGGTGGAGAGCGCGGATGATTTGGGCGAGAAGTTTGTGGAGGTGTCTGATCGGTTTGACCCAAAAAGGAAGACGGGGGCGACCGCGACCGCGTTTTTTTGTCAGAGGGAATTGGAGAAGGTTTGGGGATGGGGGCGAAGGTAGGGTTGAAAGGGTTGAAAAAACTCGTGCGATGGAACGCAACAGAAAGAGGATCAGTTGAACGAAAGGATGACCAAAGTAGTAGAAAATATTTCGACTCGTGGGTCCTTTTCCTGTCCGGGAGTTCATGGGTGAATTGTACCAGAGGAAGAGGAGAAAAGTAAGAGAAGATAAAAATCCCTCTTATAATAAATTAACCTAATTGACCACGAAGAACGTGGCAAGCTTCCTCGGCTGAATGGTTGGATGGTTTAATGGTTACCCTGGGGAGTGGGCAGTTAGTAGAATTTTTGGTGGATTTGCTCCCAGAGTTCGGGAGAGCCAGCGTCGTAGCCCAGAGCCCAGATAGCGATGCCGCCCAGGCCGGCTTGGTTTGCTAGGTCGTATTTGATGCCCAGGGAGCGGGTGTCTTCGTAGTAGATCTGCCAGGTTTGGTCGTCTTCTTGGTAGCTAAACCAAGGAGAGAGGGAGTAAAGGTTCCAGTTGACGATGGTTTCGGGGTGATTCTCTAGGAATTGTTTGACGCGGTGGTAGGTGGCCAGAGAGCCGGACTTGGGGTAGGTTTGGCTAAGTTCTTGTGAGGAAGTGGTGCGCCACTCGTAGCCGTAGAAAGGGATGCCCAGGAGGAATTTGTAGGGGGGTGAGTGGGAGACAAAAATGGAGAGGGCGCTGGTGATGTCCTCGTCCCAGAACTGGCCGGCGCCGTAGAGGGGGGCGACGGGGCCGGCGAGGGGGGAGGAAGGGCGGTGGTAGTCGTAGGCCATGATGATGAGGTGGTCGACAATTTGAGTGAGCTCATTGATCTGCCAAATGCGGTGATTGTCTCCAGCGTCGGCAAAGACGTCGAGGCTGACGTGGTAGGCGGGGTTTTTGGCTTTGAGGGCTTGGGTGAAACGGCTGACGAACTGGGTAAAAGCGGCTCGGGTGGTGTCATTTGCTTCGGCCACGTACTCGAAGTCGAGGTTGATGCCGTCGAGACCTTCGGTTTCGAGGTAATCGAGAGTGTTGGTGATAAGGAGGTCTTGGGCGGAGGAGTTGGAAAGCAGGGTGTCGATGTTGTCGGCGTCGAAGGCGCGGAGGGTAAGGATGAGTTTGGTGCCAGATGATTTGGCTTTGGTTTTGATGGCGGCGAAAGTGTCGGAGTGGAGGGCGGCCCAGCCGGGCTCGGTGTAGTTTAGCTCGCGGGTGATGAAGTTGCCGTCCTGACCAACATCAATACCAAAGAGGGCCAGGTGGGTGAGGAGGTCATAGCTAAGAGTGTCGGCCGACTTGAATTGCCAGTAGGGCAGAAAACCGTAGATGATTTTGTCCGTTTGGCGGGAGGTGGTGCCCAGGATGTGGGTCAGGGCCGAGATGGGGCTTAGGTAGGTAGGGTTTGGAGAAGCGCGGAGGGAGACAATGGTGATGACTGAGCCGACGGAAAAACCGACGAAGAGGAGAATGAGGAAAGCCTTGAAAGTAAGATAACGGGGTTTGGGAGGTTGGCCTGGTTGATTGGGAGTGAGCATGCTGATTGGTTTACTGGGGAGGATTATCGGTCGTGCCGGGCGGATTGTAGATAAAGGGCATGTTGACGATGGTGGGGGGGGCGACGGGTTTGCCTTGCTCGTCTAGAGGCCGGGCGCAATCGAGACAGTATTCTGGTTCGAAAGGATCGGAGAGAACGGTGTGGGCTTCGAGCTTTAAGTTGTCGGTGTCGCCTTCCGCGGGGATAAAACCGGTGTCGGCTTTGACCCAGATTTCTTTGCTGATCTGGCTGAAAGTGCCGGGTTGTGTTCCCTCCCAGAAAAATTCGTTTCTGGTGTCGCAGGGGGAGTCGGGGTGGGAAACTAGACCGGTAGAGGTGCAAACGGTGCGACTGATGACGTCGGCTGGTTTTTCCGGCCAGAGGGGCTCCTGGTCCCTCAGAGCAAAGGCCATGATGTCGTGCCAGATAGGGGCGGCGCCGGTAACGCCAGAGACGAGATAGGGGTTCATGGGGGTGTTGTCATTGTTGCCAACCCAAACGGCGGTCAAGAATTCGGGAGTATAACCGATAGTCCAGTTGTCACGCAGGTTGTTGGTGGTGCCGGTTTTGACGGAGACGACTTGGTTCCTGATGTTCAACAGTGAGGATGGGCCAAAGGCTGAGGAGCGGGCGTTGTTGTCGAGGAGAATGTGGGAGATAAGGTAGGCGGGGGCTTTGGGGGGGGCGCGCACGGCCAGGGGTGGGGGAGGTGTGGCGGGGGCGGGCTGGTCTTTGGAGAAGATTTTGCCCAGGTCCTTGTAGGGGTTCAAGTCGAGCTTGATGGAGTAGTCTTCTGGGGTGGTTTCGGGTTCTAAAGAGGCGGAGTCGGAAGCAGAGTTTAAGTTGCTGACGGCGGTTTGGGCGTCTGACTGGTGAAATTCCTCCAAGACATTGCCTTGCCAGTCGGTGACTTTGAGGATGGGGTGCAAATCGACGCGCACGCCAAGGTTGGCCAGGGAGCCGAAGGCAACGGCCATGTCGATCATGCGAACCTCCCCGCCGCCCAAGGTGAGAGAGAGGCCGTAGTTGCTGGGGTCGGTGAAGGTGGTGATGCCCATGGCGGTGGCGGTGGAGATAAACTTCTCGACGCTGTTGATGGCTAAAACTTTGACGGCGGGAATGTTGTAGGAGTTACCGAGTGAGAAACGGAGCTGGACTGGGCCGTGGAAAGTGTTGTCGTAGTTTTTGGGACAGTATTTGGGGAGGCCGGCGGTGTGGAAGCAAGTGGGGATGTCGAGGACCATGGTGGCGGGAGTGGCGAGCTTTGACTCGAAGGCGGTGACATAGTTTAGGGGTTTGATCGAGGAGCCGGGTTGGCGCAGTCTTAAGGTAACGTTGACTTGGCCGTCGATGGATTGGTCGAAGTAGTTTTTGGATCCAACCATGGCTAAAATTTCGCCGGTAGCAGGTTTGGTGACGAGGGCGGCGGCGTTACTGACCCGGTACTTGGCGAGGGGCTCGATCTCGGCAGAAAGGGAGGCTTCGGCGGCTTGTTGGAGGTCTAGGTCCAAAGAGGTGGTGACCCGCAGGCCGCCGCGTTCGACTAGTTGCTGTCCGTATTTTTCGGTGAGCAAGTCCTTGACGTAGAGGGCAAAGTGGGGGGCTTTGATGGGAATAGAGCCGGTGGCGAAGTTGAGCGATTCAGCTTTGGCGGCGTCGGCTTGCTTCTGTGAAATGTAGCCGTCTTCGACCATGCGGCGGAGGACTTCTTGTTGTCTGCCTTGGGCACGTTCGGGGTTAGTAAAGGGTGAGTAGTAAGTTGGAGCTTGGGGGAGGCCGGCCAGGAGGGCGGCTTCGGCAAGGCTTAAGTCGCGAGCTCCTTTGCCAAAGTAAGTTTTGGCGGCGGACTCGATGCCCCAAGCGGTGCCGCCGTAGGGGATGTGGTTTAGGTACATTTCGAGGATGTCGTGTTTAGTGTAGATGAGTTCGGTAGCCAGGGTAAGAAAGGCTTCGCGGACTTTGCGCCTGACGGTGCGCTCTGGAGTCAAGAGGGCGGTTTTGACGAGTTGTTGGGTGATGGTGGAGCCGCCTTCGAGGCGGTCGCCGAAGAGATTGTTTCTGATGGCGCGGGTGATGCCTTGGAGGGAGAAGCCGGCGTGGGAGTAGAAACTTTTGTCTTCGATGGCCAGGTGTGCCTGGCTGACGTAGGCGGGGAGGTCGTCGAGGTCGATGGGAGTCCTGTTTCTGTCGGCGTAGATTTCGTAGAGAACCTGGCCGTTTCTATCCATAATAATGGTAGAAACGGGAAAAGATTGGCCCTTGAGGCGGGTGGGAGAGGGGAGGTCTTGGAAGATATAAAAAGACAGGCCGATAATCAGGGTGATGGTGAGAGCCAGGAGGGGAAGGATGACTTTTTTGCGGCGGGCCCAGGGAGGAAGGCGTTTGAACTTGGGGGATTTGAGGGGAAGGGCGTGGGAGTAGCTTTTTTTGAGCAAGATGAGCTTCTTTTTGAGGAGAGTTTGCTTACTCTGGAGTTTGAGTTTGGATTTGAGAGACATGGGATGGATGATGGCTAGATGGTTAGATGGCTGGTTTAAGATGGGCGAGTCTCTTGGTAGAATGGCGTATATCTGCGGCCTGAGGATTTTATCAATTAAATGGCTCGAGGGGAAATGGATCACAATTATGTGGACCAGGAATGGTTTTTGTACTTGACGCACCCGATGCAAGACTTGGTGGTCCAGGCGTTTGGGTTGCTGTCTCGAGAGAAAGAGCAGAATAATGGTTATCATGACTATAGTTTTGTGGTGTTTCCCCTGGCTAAGGCTTATGAGGGATTTTTGAAGAAAGTGTTGGTGGAGATGGGCTTTTCGGATAAAGAGACGGTCTACGGGCGGCATTTCAGGATCGGCAAGAGCTTGAACCCTGATTTGCCGAAGAAGTTTAGGAGAGAGGATTGGTTGTACGCAGAATTAGACGGTCGGTTTGACCTGCGGGGTGATGACCGGCTGGCGGGGGAGTTGTGGGTGGTGTGGCGGGAGGGACGGAATTTGTTGTTCCATTATTTTCCCGAACACGAAGGGTTTATCGCCTTGGCTGAAGCAGAAGGGATTATGGGGAGAATTGTGGCGGTAATGAAGCGAGTGGCGGCGGTAGTTTCGTGATTTTGGCTTCTTGCCGATAGAGTGCTGTCAGGCATTTTCCCCAGACTCTTTTTTAGATTGACGGACAATCAGCGTTTTTTTGAAGATTGTTTTTTGGTAATCCAGGAGATAATGGCCGCAGCGACTTCGTTTGCCGGTTTGTCGGCGGTGCTAATGCCAGTGATACCCCGTTTGTAGATGTCGCTTCGGTAGATGCCGTAGATTTTTTCGTAGCGCTCCCAGTCGCGCAGATGGCGGTTGATAGTCTGGGTGGTGGTTTGGCGGACTAATTCGAGATAGGCTTCACCTTGTTTATTCAGGGGGGAGAGTTCGCCGTTTTTGATTTTCCTTTGGATGATGCGGTGGGAGGAGATTTCAGGAGGGCAGGTGAGGAGGAATTTATAGACGGGGTGCCTGGGCTTGAAGTTGTTGATGAGGCCGGTTTTGTCCAGGAGAACGCCGACTTTGCCTTCGACGACCACCCGAGGTTTTTGGAGGGCGAGGAGGGACTGGGTGTCGATGATTTTGTCCCAAATGTCCGGGGTGTTGACGTTTTTTAGTTGATGTTGAAATTGGTGGTTTAAGTCTTCGTTAAAATCGGCTTCGGAAAAGGGGTAAGAATCCAAGTCGAGCTGGTTGCCGGCGACTTGGCGTTCGAACTCCTGCCAAGAGAGGTGGGCCTTCTCAAGGTTCCAAATGTAGCCGAATTTTCTGAATAAAAAACCCGCGTAGACGCGGGTGAAAGCTAGTTTTTTGGCAAGTAGTGCGGTGGTGGTGGATTGGCCGGCGCCGGGCCACTCACCGGTGATAACGAGTGAAAAATTGGTGTTTTCCATGGGAGGATTATACCCTGTTTTAAAGAGTTTGTTGACATGAAAGGAGAAATTGATTTCCAGAAGTTAAGTCTTTATGATTTAGGTATTGGCACAATATATTATAGGGACAGGATGATGAGCGGCTGGAGAGAAAAGTTGTTTGTAAAGACGCATAAAGCGGAGCTTGGTGATTTGCACCAGGCGGTGTGGGTGTATGTGTTGGTGTTTTTGGTGTGGGGAGTGTACCGGCTGTTTTTCCGATTGCCGGAGTGGATAGAGGAAGTGTTCTTGAAGATGGTGGTGTTTGGGGGGCCGGTGCTGTGGGTAACGCTAATAAAACAGAAGAAGAGTTTGGCGAGTTTGGGGATGAGCACTAAGGGCTTGGTGTCGTCGGTATATTTGGGGGTATTGCTCGGTTTGTGGTGGGTGGTGGTCGGCAAGATCACGGTGTTTGTGGCCAGTGGGGGACTGGTGTTGAATCCGCAGGTAGGTGTGAAGATGTTTGGAGAGTTAATGTTTGTTTCCCTGTTTACGGCTTTTTGGGAAGAGTTGTTGTTTATGGGGTTTTTGTTGCCAAAGTTTGTCCAAGACACAAAGAGCGAGCTGTTGAGCTTGGTGAGCGTGGGGGTGATGTTTGCCCTACTGCATTTGCCGATCCAACTGGCAACCCAAGTTCAAGCGGGGCAGATAGTGACGCGGCTCACCTTGCTGCTGATGTTGTCGGTGGGAAATGGAGTGCTTTACTTGCGGTTTAAGAATTTGGCGGCGCCGGTATTCTCGCATTTGGTGTGGGGGAGTGTGATTTACTTATTTGGGTAGCCAAATAAGTAAAAATGCAAAAGTTAAAAAGCAAAACGAAAAATTGTGGAGTTTGCCTGTGGTAGATGATTTTAGACAATTCCCCTCTGGGAGGATGGTAAATCGAGTGGTGGTGTGGTAGAATTTGCGCCGTGATTTCTGACGGTGTATTGCGCTCTGTTGATGCTGCCATAGCCAAGAATTTTGATTCTCAGGTGACGTTCTTGTCGCGACTGGTGAGGACGTCGAGCCAAAATCCGTTTACACCGGAAATGTCTTCGGCGCAGGAACCGGTAGAGGCGGAGGTGGCGGAGGTGATTGCGGCGAAACTTAAAAGCATGAAGCTTTTCCCGAGGAAGATGGGGGTGTCGGCGAAGCGGCCGAACGTGGTATGTAACCTAGGGCCAAGGCGCTACAGAAAAAGCTTGCTGTTGAATGCTCATATGGACACACTGGCCATTGACGATAAGGGCAAGGGGAGCCCGTTGTCGGGGACGGTGCGCAAGGACAAACTATACGGCCTGGGAGCGTTGGATATGAAAGGGACGATCTCGGCTTATATTTATGCAGTGAAGGCGCTTCAGGATCTGGCTGTGAATCTGGATGGTAAATTGACGATGGCTTTTGTGGTGGATGAAGAGCCGGGGGCGTGCAGCGAGTGGGGGACGAAGTATTTATTGACCAGGGGGGTGCGGGCGAAGGCGGCGATTATAGGCGAGCCATGGACACATACGATTGCGGTGGGACATCGGGGGGGGTACAGGTTTAAGCTGACGACCTACGGCGAAGCGGTGCATACAGGGCTGTCGTTGTGGGAAAAGAAGAAAATGGGCAGGAACGCGATTGTGGACATGATGGAGGTGGTGAGAATGTTGCGGCGGATGGAGATTCCGTTTAAGAGCGCGAAGATGTTTCCGGGCAGGAAGCCGGTGTTTACTTTCCCGACCTTGATTGAGGGAGGCAGGTCGATCAATGTGGTGCCGGATAGATGCTCGGCTTATGGAGACGTTAGGTTGATGCCGGGGAATTCTGGGGAGCAAGTAAAGATTTGGGTTTGTGATCGGCTGGCCAGGATTGCAGGGCTTAAGTTTGAGATCGAGGACTTATTGTTTGTGCCGGCGGTGGAGATTGATCCCAAAGAAGAGATTGTAAGTAAACTGGCGGAGAATGCCAAGGAAGTGTTGGGGAGTAGGCCGCAGATCAGGGGAGTGGGGCCGTGGAATGATGCGTGGATGTATATTACCCATGATATTCCGGCAATTGGAGGGTTTGGGCCGGATGGAGCCAATCCACACCAAGCGGACGAGTGGGTGAGTTTGTCGTCGCTAAAGCAAGTGACGGCGATTTATGCAAGGACGATCATTGACTATTTGGGTTTGCGGGATAAAGATAAAAAGTAACCAACCGAAGTGGGCAGAGGGAGAGTAGATTTAAACGGGTGGGGTTTGGGTAATAAGTGTTAACAACTGCCAAAGGATGAAGGTAAAAGTGTTATCAATAATTAGGAAAAAGACCGATGATATTCGGGTATTTTAAGAGTTGAATACAGGGACGGGAAGTGGTAAACAGAAAGGTAAGTATGTTGAAGAGAGTTTTGTTGTCGGCGATATTGGTGCTTATCGGTTTGTTGATGGTGGTGGCCTCGGCTGTGGATGAAGCGGCCGCCCAGGGGGTGGTGGATTCTCCTGAGGTGGTAGAAGTGATGGAGAAGGCGAAGCAAGGTGGGGATGGGCCTATTGCGAAAGAGAACACGGCCCCAGCGCCTGTGGGTGGGAGGCAGGTTGAAAGCGGCCAAGAAACTGAGGAGAGTGAAGGTGGGGCCGGTGAGGGCGGAGTCGATTATTACTTGCCTTATCCAGGGATCCTGCCGGATCATCCGCTTTATGTGGTGAAGATGGTGAGGGATAAAGTGAGATTAGTGCTAACGCGAAGTAAGCCGGATAAAGCCGAGTTGATGCTACTGTTTGCGGATAAGCGAGTGGGGGCTTCAGCGGTGTTGGTGCGGGGGGGGAAGGACAGTTTGGGAGTGGAAACAGCCTTGAAAGCGGAAAAGTATCTGTTTGAGACGAGCGACTTGCTCTCGAGTGTGGATGATGCTTCCTTATGGGAAAAGTTGGGGAAGGCTCGGCAGAAGCACGAAGAGGTGTTGGCTGGACTACGAGATCAACTCGAGGACGAGGACAGGAACGTATTGGAATCGGCGCTGGAGATCAATGGACAAGTGAAGGAGCGGGTGGTGAATGGCGGCGGACAGATAAATGGAGAAAAAGACGGTGGGTTGGAGTCTCCTCAAGCGTCGCCTAGCGGCGGAGAGCCGTTGAGAGTGACGATGTAGGTACCCAATTGCTCGAATGAGATCGAATTAGCACGACTTGGCTGTGGTTGGTGATTGCGGAATCAGTAGGATGTTTGTACCTTTCGGGTGTTTTTTCGTTTGACAGCGCTTTTGAATAGTTGTAACTTGGGGATACTTAACAAGTTAGACCAACGGTAAAGGAACTGGGTGGCCTCCTGCGCTAAAGCTTTTGGAAGGCTTTAGCCATAGAGGGAGTCCCAGGCTGTGCCGCAACTGTAAATCTAGTAATTGGTAACTAGTGATTAGTAACTAGTTTTCTAGGTAAGCCAGATACTTTGGCGTTGGTATCCCGACTAATTTTTGGATTATTGGCAAAAGTTGGACGGGTAAAGATCCCGAGCAGGACACAAGTTGGTAATTAGTACTGGTAATTGGTAACTAGTAGCTGACTAGATAAACTTTCCGCCTCGGAAAGTTTTTTTGTGGATTTGGAGCATAGTTTTATGACTGAAAAATTGAGAAGCGTAAATATGGAAGTGGGGAGTGGGGAGTGGTTTGGGAGAGTCTATCCGGCGTGGGCAGAATCGGAGGGGATGAAGAAGGTGCGACAAAGACTAGAAATGGAAGGACGTGGGAGTGAATTTCGGGAAGTAGTTGAAGAGTGGGTGGGGACGCAGGTGTTTTTCTTTTTGGCTGAGTTTGGGGCCGGGAAAACTTTGCCAGTGCAACCTCCTTATAGGGCAAATTTGTATTTTGATGACGGTGGAGTAGTAGTGAATTCTTTTAATTTGCCAGAATATGGTAATCAGAAAGATTCATATACCAGCTTTGAGGGGATTGCAGAGCCTGTGAGAAAAGGTTTGGAGTTGGTTTATGAAACATTGGGAAGATCCAAACCTGGAGAGGGTGTGGCGAGAGTAAGTCCGACAGAGTTTTATGTTAATTACGGTTCCAAATATGACGTGATTGAGTTGCAGTTGGTTGAGGGTTTTGCCGAAGATGGATCTCGGATAATACGGGGAAGGTATTTGGTTTTGGATCGGCCCATGAATAGAGAGGAAAGGTGTTTTGTAAATAACTGGCATGCTGGAGTGGCTAGCAGTGAGGGTGTGGTGACGATGGGAGGGGGAGAGGTGTCCTATTCGACACAGGCTCTGGTGATGAATCCGCAATGGTTTGTTTATGAGAATGTGGAAGGAGACGCGACACTTGGGCATGTCAAAAAATTAAACGCAGCTTTTTATGAGAAGTTTGGAAGAGAGTTGGTGGGGGAAACTGATTTTTCGATGTATGGGGCGATCAAAAAGAGGGTTGATGATAATGTTGTTGATTTGGTGGAGATGTTATTGGATGAGAGAGGAGATGAGTTTGTGGGGAGGCTTTCCGAGATGATGTTTAGCAGTCAGCGGGAGTGGGCGGTGAGGCAAAACATTGATCCCGATCAACATATTTGGAAGATCCGAACTGGCCAAATACCAATAGGGTTTGAGATTGGTGGGTTTGGGGAGATGGTCTGGGATCCTGTGGCAAAAACTTGGTATGAGAGTGGAAGCAGTGAAGGCACTAAGCACTGTTTGGTACACGAAGAAGATTATCGGGGAGATGCGTGTCCAAAGTGTAAACCGAGAGAATCCGAAAAAAATAACCGTGAAACTTTGGCAGCTTAACAGGTAAAAATCTGCATTACTGTATACATTTTGTGGCTGGGGTAAAAGTAATAAGAAGCAGGAAAACAGTTTTGAGAGCTTGTAAAGGCGCAAAAATTGCTGAAATTATTTGGTGGGGCAGTTTGCTCTGGTGGGTGGAGGCAGGGATATTTTGATACATTGAGTCGTATTGACAGCGGTTTGGCTGACGCGCTAAGTTAAACAGGCTCTAACACTATGGATAGTGTTTGCACCTTTAGACCCACACTAGTCATAGTGATTAACGCACTCGAGCAAACTTGAAAAATTAAGGCTAAATGTGGAGGGGTTGGGACAGCAATCCAACCTAGGGAAGATGAGGTGTCCGTACTGTGGAGTAATAGACGTGGGGGTGTTGGAGTCAAGGCTAGCCGAAGACGATACGACAGTCAGGAGAAGGAGGGAGTGCAACAGGTGCGGCAAGCGGTTTACGACCTACGAAAGAGTAGAAGGAATAGACTTAATAATCGTTAAAAAAGATGGCAGAAGGGAAGTGTTTGACCGGGAGAAACTAAAGAGAGGACTAACTAAGGCGACGTGGAAGCGGGCAGTGTCGATAAGCGACATTGAAAAATTAATAGATGATGTGGAGCGAAAGTTGATGCAGAGGAAGTCAACTGAGGTGCGCAGCTGGGAAGTAGGTAAATTAGTGTTGAACCGGCTGAAGAAACTAGATGTGGCAAGCTACATGGCGTTTGCCAGTGTTTACCATAATTTTCGCGATATAAACGATTACGAGCAGATGTTGAAGGAAGTAGAGAAAGAAAACGGGCTTGAGTAGAAATTAGAAACAGATAAAGGCGATCATGGCCGAAGTAAGACTACAAGCAGTGGGTGTGAGCAGCCAAACTCGGAAGAAGACAAAAGTGAGCAATGGTAATGGGCACACAAACGGCCAGAGCAATGGTCAGAGGAAGTCGGGGATTGCCGTGGTTGCGGCAGAGAGGGTGCCTTATGGTTTTACGACTGAGAGAATGAAAAAGAGGATGAAGTTGGCGGAGCGCAAGTTAATGCCCGGTTTGGGGGAAGCGGTTGCTAAGAGGACGATCTTGCGGGGTGAGGAGACGTGGGGAGATGTGGCCCGGAGGGTGGCTGAGGGAAACAGCGGATTGTTGCCAGGCAAGAAGTATGTCCGACACAGAAAGCAAGAGGAAGAGCTGATGAGAAAGTACATTGCCTCGGGGTCCTTACTGATGAGCGGGCGGCACTTGCAGCATGGCGATGTCACCCAAAAAGAGCGGAATATGGAAGTGTTTACTAACTGCGCGACGGCGTCGGCTTCCTACATCGTGTTTTACCTACTGTTGAACGGTTCGGGAGTGGGCAGGGCTTATGATGACGATATGTGTATCGTTAATTGGGACAATATGCCCATAATCCGGTGCGTGCTGGATGAGAATCATCCTGATTTTGTTTGGGGGGAGGACGAGTCGGTCAAAGAGGCGCGGCATAAATACGATAAGGTGTACTGGTTTGAGGTGCCGGATTCGCGCGAGGGGTGGGCGAAGGCTGTCGAAAAAATGGAAGTGATGGCTTATGAGAAGAAGTATAGGGATGATGTGTTGGTGTTGGATTTTACGAAAGTGCGGGAGAAGGGCAAACCAATCGGGGGAATGCAGTCGCGGCCGGCGTCGGGGCCAAAACCACTGATGCACGCGATCCAAAAAGTAGCAACGGTCAAGAACGCGGGGATGAGCCAGTGGAAACAGGCGATGTTTGTGGACCATTATCTGGCGGAGTGTGTGTTGGTGGGGGGGGCCAGGAGGGCGGCGCGGATTGCGACCAAGACGTGGAGTGATCCGGAGGTGTTTGAATTTGTGGATATCAAAAAGGGCGGGTTTTTGTGGAGCGCCAATAACAGCGTGACGGTTGACGATAAGTTCTGGCTGCAGAAAACCAAGCATGCCAAGAAAGTGTTGAGGGCGGTGCTGGGCGCGTCGTACCATCACGATACCGGGGAGCCGGGGTTTATTAACCAACACCGGCTGGTGCAAAACGATGCCAATTACGACGGCTATCTGGACGGTGATTATGCCCATAGCGATAAGTACGAGCCGGGCAAAAAGACCAAGAAGATGTTGTCGCACCTGGCCCGCGTGGCCTCGAGCAAACTGTACACGCAGATTCCCAATCCTTGCGGAGAGATAACCTTGAATATGCTTGGCGGTTACTGCGTGATTGCTGATGTGGTGCCTTATTTTGCCCCGAATATGGACGCGGCAGAGGAGGCGTTCCGGGTGGCGACGCGGTCTTTGATCCGGGTAAACACGTTTATGGACAGCCTGTACCGGAGGGAAGTGAAACGGACGAACCGGATTGGAGTGGGAATGACCGGGATTCATGAGTTTGCCTGGAATGCGTTTGGGTATGGGTTCCGGGACTTGATTGATGAAGAGAGATCCTTGGACTTTTGGATGAGTCTGGCGCGGTTTAAGAGAGTGGTGTTGGAGGAGGCGGAGGAGTACTCGAAGTTTTTGGGTGTATCAGTGCCCCATACCAATACGACGATCAAACCGGCGGGGACGACGAGCAAGTTGTTTGGCCTGTCCGAGGGGGCGCACTTGCCGGCGATGCGCGAGTATATCCGCTGGGTACAGTTTAGAAACGACGATCCGTTGATCAAAAAGTACAAGAAGTTGAAGTATCCGACCCGAGTGTTGAAAAATTACTCGGGGACGACGGTGATTGGCTTTCCTACCCAGCCGGAGATTTGCCGGCTTGGGATGAATGGGGAGCTGGTGACGGCGTCGGAGGCCACACCCGAGGAGCAGTTCAAGTGGCTGATGTTACTGGAGAAATACTGGATCCGCGGGGTGGATGTCTATGGCAATCCGCTGCCGGAGGACACGGGCAACCAGGTGTCGTATACTTTGAAGTACGACAAGGCAAAGGTGAGCTTTGCCGCATACAAGAAGATGATCAAGAAGTATCAGTCGTTGGTGAAGGTGTGTAGTGTGATGCCCCAGCAGGGTGCGACGGCTTATGAGTATCAACCGGAGGAGCCGGTGACCAAGGCACAGTTTGAAGCGGTGTTGTATGAGATTGCCAAGCAGGACGGAAGGGTGAAGGAGGAGATTGATCTGGAGGCCTTAAAGTGCGATACGGGAGCGTG
>CAYMQI010000013.1:0-219 GCA_964392715.1 uncultured Pseudomonadales bacterium
TGACGTTCCAAGCTCTATTCCAAACGTTGAAATAGAGTGGGGGGATTTACTCCGATCTGGCTACCATTTCGGGATTTCTCATGTCCATCATTTTTATTCGTTAAGGAATCTAATAGTTACCGGAATGATTTTTGACAAGATTAAGACTTATCCGATCGAGATTCAATCAGCTTTGAAATTCCTAGCCCTAAGTTATAACGCCTCGCATTCGACAATAAT
>CAYMQI010000013.1:282-10253 GCA_964392715.1 uncultured Pseudomonadales bacterium
GGTGTCCTCTATGTGAGCAGTCTACCCGTTGAGAAAAACATTTTTGAAGGTTTGAAACGAAAAATTAAAACTATCTCGGAAGCATTTCATATTGCCAATGGGTTCGAAGGCAACATTGATGTGATTAATGCGAGCAGCACAGCGCTTAAACTTGACGATAAGAGCATAGATTATGTGTTCACTGACCCGCCTTTCGGTGATTTTATTCCATATGCCGAAATAAATTTGATAAATGAGTCGTGGCTTGGAAAATTAACTGAGTCAGAACAAGAAATAATAGTCAGCCAAGCGCAAGGGAAAACCGTCAATACCTATGGGGAATTAATGGCAAAGGTGTTCCAGGAAATCGCTAGAGTGTCAAAACCTTCAGCAAAAGCAACTGTTATCTTCCATTCCGCAAAGAGCGCTGTTTGGCAGGCCTTAATAAATGCTTTTAGGCAAGCTAGTCTCTTCGTTGAGACGTCCTCAGTCCTTGACAAATTGCAGGCAAGTTTCAAACAAACTAATTCACTTATTTCAGTTCAGGGAGATCCCGTTATTCTTCTTTCAAAGGAAAATAGAGCGAAAGAAAAGTCATTGCCGAGCCGAGATATGCAGGCAACTTTGGATCATTTGATAAAAGAGGCTACTGCAGATGGAAATTTAGCAGGCCTTAACGAACGACGGCTTTACTCGATATATGTTGGCTATTGCCTTGAAAACAACGTGCCAGCCCCAGTGGATGCGCGCATCTTTTATTCAGCAGCAAGATTGCAATTACAAGCATATGGGTGAGAATAAAAAGGAACTACCTTTTCCAAGAAGAAAAGCATTAGGCCAATACTTTACGGACAAACATATCGCTGAATTATTGGGAAATTTGGCGGCAACAGATAAGAGACCAACCAATATTTTGGATCCAATGGCTGGGCAGGGGGATATGTTATTTGGTGCTTATTCGGTTTTCGGAAAGACACCAAAGTATTTAGGACTTGAAATTGACAAGGATGTCATAAAAAACAGTCAGAATAGAATTCCAAAAGGTTTCCCAGGCAAAATTATCCAAGGAAATTCCTTTGAGGCCAGTTTGTGGAGAGGTTTAGGAAATATTCGTTTTGATCTGGTGATTACTAATCCACCATATGTTCGATATCAATCACAAAAAGAAGCTTCAAAAATGTACGGTCTGCCAGGTATCGAGGCGGTTCGAACTGGCTTGTCCAAAATCTTAAACCAATACTATTCCGTGAGGGATCAAGAGCACTCTTTGTTTAAAAGGTTGATAGAAGGATATTCTGGTCTCTCCGACCTAGCTGTTCCAGCGTGGATTCTGTGTGGGATGTTAACCAAAATCGGAGGGACGCTAGCAATGATTGTTCCAGAGAGTTGGTTATCGCGAGATTACGCTAGCCCGATATCATGGATGCTTCTAAAACTATTCCGAATAATGTTTGTTGTGGAAGATTCATCGCGGACTTGGTTTGGAGAAACGCAAGTAAAAACTACCTTATTGGTTGCGCAAAGAATTGAGTTTGTTGATAACCCCATAGCTTTTTGGGCGAAAAAGTCATTTGTTTACGCGAAATCAAAAGAACGACTAATTGATGTTAGTCCAATTAGCAAATTGTATAAAGGTTCCAGTAATCCGAATGCTGAATTTGCTAAGGATATGTATAAATTGCTTGGACAGAAAGAAAAAGACCAAAGCCAAGTACCGTTCGCCTTCGAAATTCGGCAATTCGGCAATGAAGTGCTCAATACACTAGCACGATTAAATAAGAATAAGAGGTTATCAAAAACTCTACTGACAGGGAAAGAGCAAAACTCTCACAAGAATCGCCCGTTTGTACCTCATAGCTTGAAGGGCATTCTAACGGCTAATTTTGACGCCTTTACAACCTTTGCGGAACTAGGGGTCGATATCGGTCAGGGACTGCGAACTGGAGCTAATGATTTCTTCTACTTAAAGATTGTTGAAAATAGAGACCGTCAGGAACCTTATCTGGTTCGGACATCGCAGTTATTCGGTTCAGCATTACTAGAAATCCCAAAGGAAATTGCGAAGCCAGTGTTTCGATTTCAATCTGATCTGCCGGAAAGTTGGGCGGATGTTGACATTAATTTTGCAAAGTGGATTTTGCTTGATCTGGATGATTACGCACTGCCTGATGATATTCAAAGAGCTTATAAGTCAAATTCCACATTAGTCCTACGCGATCTGTCAGCATTAATTCCGGAAGTAGCTAACTATGTCACGGCTGCCGCAAAGACGAGGATAGGGCAAGAAAAAGGAAAAGCTATTCCTGAACTAAGCGCGGTTAGGACCAATGTCAATTATTCAAAGGGACGCTTTTGGTACACATTGCCACCCTTGCAGAATCGGCATGTCCCCGATGTTCTAATTCCAAGGGTCAATAGCCGTACGCCTAGGGCTTGGCTAAATAGGGACAGAGCACTTATTGTTGATGCTAATTTTTCCACCGCATGGATAAAGAAAGAAGCGAAGATAGACGTATACGGACTGCTTGCTCTCTTTAATTCTGTTACTGTAAAAGCTAGTATGGAATTAACTGGATCGGTTATGGGGGCGGGCGCGCTTAAGTTGGAAGCTACACACCTTCGCGAGATCCCGGTGCCTAAGTTGACATTTGAACAGATCAGAGAGTTGTCAATTGTTGGCAAGAAATTGCTTTTGCGCGCCAATCAGGGCAAGGAGCAAAGTAACTCCATGATCGATAACGTCTTAGTTGGAAATCGGATCATAAAAGAATACCTGAGAGAGATGAATAGCATTAGTTTTGAGCATTTAAGCAACCGAACAAAGGGCTTGAGTTTATGAGCGACGGAAGCAATAGACCATCTACAGAAAAAGCGCGAGAGTTCTTGAAGACTGCCAGGGCAATGGGAAGTTCTTCAAAGCAAAAGGAACAACCCATTAGGGATGTGTTTACATCTTATCTTCCATCCATTTTTCCAGATCGACCCTATTGGGTTAGACGGCACATTGATACTTCTGAAAGTTCAATAATCAGTAGGAGAGGTGGAAAAAGCATTCCGATATTTGTTGATAATTTAGTTGACAGTACGGCCATTGAATACGAGATTGATTTAAGACAAAAAACATTGTTCAAGACAGGTTATGGTCAAGTTCAGAAGTACTGCGCTGGATTGATCAATGTAGGAGTTGATCCAGATTTTGTGACAGGCGTGCTTTCCGATACCCTTGAGTGGCATGCTTACTCAGTGGCAATTTCTAAGGAGGCAATTCCAGGACAAGTGGAACCCAACCAGATAATTCTTGCAGAGGAAGAAGTACTTAATCTGCATGATGAGCTTGATAAGGAAGGGACTTTACTTGTTAATTTTCTAACAAAATATTTGGGTAGAGAGGCGGCAAGAGCCTTATCAGCCGAAAATATTGCTCGAGATTTGGGCTTGGAGAGCGCTTTCTACTCTAACAGAATATCCAGGTTAAACGAGATCGTTCAGCAAGCCTTTGAAGCCAGCCCAGAGTATTCCAAAATCGTAACTACCTTATGGGAAAACTTAGTTGCGTATCTGGATCCCGATGAAAAGGAATTTAATTTAGCAACCTATGTCTCGGAATTTTATATTACGACGCTTGCAAAGATGATTTGTGCTAACGCTCTTGTGGGTAAGCCGTTAAATAGTTCGACCGAAGAAATAAAGTCTATTTTGACGGGAGATTATTTTTCAAATTATCAAATTGACAACATGGTGGAGCATGATTATTTTGGCTGGCTATTGAACGAGCCTTATTTGTCTGAAATTTCCACTATCGCCTCAGAAATGCAATCCGACTTATTAGCTTACTCATTTGCGGATATCCCAGGGAATAGAGACCTTTTTGGCCCATTAATGGCGCAATTGGCCGATCAAACTCGTCGAATTTTGCTTGGCCAAGAATGGACACCGTATTGGCTCGCGGAAAATATGTCAGACCGACTGTTTCACCAATTGCCCGAAGGTGAGAGACCACGTTTTGTTGATCCATGTTGTGGCTCAGGCACATTCATTTCGGCAGTAATGGCATCGGCCAAGACATATGTCCTGAATGAATGGGAAGGCGAGAAAGATGATTTCATCGACCTCTTATTGCAAGTAGTTGTTGGATTCGATATTGATCCGGTGGCGGTTCTTTTATCAAGGATTACTTGGCTTTTGAGTATTAAGGAATTCATCCCGGATATCTCAAGACCTTTTAGCATTCCCGTGTATCACGCTGATTCATTATTTTTGGTAACACCACTTGAGGGGAAACCACAGGTGAAATCTGGAGCCTTAATAAAACTTGATCTAGATGGGGAGAAGATTGATCTACCGGAGGTCTTGCTTAGCGCTGAATATATGACAACGTTCGATGACTTAGTTGAGCAAGCTTATTCAATTGCTGTGAAAGCCAGTGAATTGGCAAAGCAGGCGGGATCGACAAATACAAACCTTGATCTTAACAATTTAAAAGATCACTTTGTGAAAACAAAGGGATTAGAGAGCATGAGCGAAGCGTACAGGAATAAGGTTTCGGAATTTGCAGCCCTTCTTTCCATGAGGCTAGCGACATTGGATGTTCAAGGGCGGAATGGAATTTGGGCCTTTGTAATCAGAAATAGCTATAGGCCGATCTTAATGGCTGGTAATTTTAATGGCGTAATTTCAAACCCCCCATGGTTAGCAATGAGCAAACTTGGTAACAACCCCTTCAAGCAAGCTACCGAGAATCTTGCTATCAAGTATGGAATAAAACCTCGGGGTTCCGCATTTCCCCATCTCGATCTCTCCACTCTATTTGTAATGCATGCAGTTAGTCGCTTCCTTTCGGATAATGGAGCATTCGCATTTATTGTTCCGCTAACAGTCCTCAATGGCAATCAACACAATCCGTTTCGAGAGATTACGGCACCGCGCCACGCAAATTCAAGTCGGCTAACGGAAATTTGGGAGGTTGGTAAAGTCACATTCAAAAACCGAGCTGCTGTCATCTTTGGGCAACGTTCAAAGGCTCAGGTTGATACAAATACTCTGCCGGGACTTGTAGTGTCTAAAACCGAGCAATCTTCTCAAGATTGGCACTGGTCAAAATTGGGCAATCGGGCAATCTGGTCAAATCAGAAACCGAACCAATCTACTCGTGGACTTTTCAACTACTACAATTTTCATGAAGGTGCTGATATTTTGCCTAGACGACTATTTTTTGTGGACGAGATAGGTCGAAGCGGCAAGACCACCAGGGTTCGTTCGATTGACAGGAGAAGCCAATTAGAATTTGCAGTGAAGGATTCTAAACCGCCATATGACAAGTTTTCGCTTAAGGGGAATTGTCAAATTGCCAATGAATTTATTTTTACGACGCTTTTATCAAAGCATCTTTCACCTTACTTCATAGCCTCAAAGTTGGGGGTGCCGACGGTAGCCCCCATCAAGAAGGAAGTGGATGTTTGGAGATCGCTCAACAGCAGCGAGTTGGTGTTAATGGATAGGGCAACGAGGACGATCTTTGACCAAATAATTAACGAGCTAAGATCAAAGAAAGGGGAGAGCGGCAGGCACGATATTTGGAACGACATGCTTAATTTCAGGAATAAGCTTGCTAACCAAGTTTTACCTAGAGATGGCTTTTTGGTTTTTACCGGGGCAGGTGGAGGGATTCTGTGCTCTGCTTACATTGACTTGAAAACCGTGGATGCAGGCAAAGTATTGATTGATCAAACTTTATATTGGGCTGTAGTCAATTCTCTGGACGAGGCAAAGTACCTTGTTGGTCTATTTAATAGTCAATCAATCTATGATGTTATTGTAAGTTTTATTCCTAAGGGTGAGTTTGGCCCTCGGCACTTGCATACCCTCCCATTCAAAGTGACCCCTGAATATGACCCTGAGGATAAGCAACATCAGGCTGTGGTTGAGACAACAACTAAGCTGTTGGCCGAATTAACGGCAAGAACTCCAGAGTTAAATGCAATGGGAGATAAAACCACGGGACTAGGAATGTTTGATCCATCTTTGCCTCTTGCATCGCGTCGGCGCAAAATTCGGATGTTTGTGTCGACGCTTGAAGCGTATCCAAATTACGAGAAAGCTTGCCGCAGCTTATATGGACTTGAACAAAGTGAATGAGGGTTTCACCTTTAAGAAAAATTGCAAGAAACCCGAACAGAATTATGGGTGTTCTATCAATCTTTATGGGCTAAACATTGAATAGATCACACCTGGAGTTAGAAATTATAGAAGGTCGCCAATTTGACCAGGCCTGGTCAGGAGAGGCATAAAAGCAACATTGTGCGACACGAACTTGCGGTTAATAAGCTTCTATTTTGTAAGTATACTGACAGGCAGATAGCTCAAAGTTTTGCAGGTAATTGAGGGAGAATGAAAAGCCATGCCAATTAATTCACTAAGGATAAAGAATCTACGATCTATAAAAAAACTTACGGTAGCGCCAAGCAATTTATGCGCCTTAATTGGACCCAACAGCGTGGGTAAAACAAATATTTTGAAAGCTCTGAATCTTGTTATTGGCGAGGGTTGGACGACAAAGGCAAAGGTTGCTCGTGAGCTGTTTCATGATCCTAACCAGCGCATCGAAATAGAAGTTGGCTTTTCAGAGCCAATTGCTTTTACAGACAGGAGAGACAACAAAGTTCGGGTTGAGAGCATTAAGTTGGAAATGAGCATGGAGCCGGAACTTTCAGCGCAGACAACAATTAATGGCGGCTCCAAGTTTTTTGCTCAAGACGAATTTAAAAAACTTTGCCATTTTATACTTATTCCATCCGAAAGAAATCTTGTATCCGAATTACGGGTAAGCCAGTGGACAATGTTAGGTAAGCTAATGAGGCTGGTTTATGAAAACTATGTGTCTCAATACCGGGGTGATGAGCAGCGACTCAAGGATGAATTTGCGCTTAAAATTCAACCGGCCAAAGAATTTTTGGAGCACGATTTCCTAGAAAGCGAAGTTACATTCAAAAAGTTTTCCGATACCTTTAGGAAATATTGTAAAGAGAACAGCGCTGGTTTAGCCAACGATTTTGATCCTGTTCTTAATATCTATAATTTGAACTGGTTTTATAAGACATTGCAGATCAATGTTAAGGAAAATTATCCTGATCGACATTTTGACAGTGAGGAAGTCGGTGCAGGCATGCAAAATTTACTTTTGATTTCTATTTTTCAAACCTATGCGGAGCTTATGGGTGGAAAGGTGATATTTGGAATTGAAGAACCTGAAATTTACTTGTATCCACAGGCTCAGCGTGCTCTTTATAAAAATCTAATCCGTCTTTCTGAAAACACTCAAATAATCTATAGCACGCACAATCCAAATTTCGTTGACGCTGCAAGGCCGGATGACATCATTTCACTTCGCAAAAACCCCGATAAGGGAACCTATGTGTTGGAGAAAGACCAGTCGTTAAATACGGAAAGAGTTGAGGAAAATAAGCATAAAATTCACACTCATTTTAATCCTGAGAGAAACGAGTTGTTTTTTGCGCGAAAGGCACTCCTTGTTGAAGGAGAATCGGACAAAATATATTTCACAACCCTCTGTGAAAATATATGGAATATCAATTTAGATGAAAACGGTATCTCTATTATTGAATGTGGTGGAAAGCGTAGTGTGGCCTATTTCGTAGGCGTTTGTCGTTTGCTTGGATATGTCGATTATTTTGCTATTTGGGATAAAGATAAAGCCCTTGAAAAAGCAGAATTACTTGATGAGGCAAAAGCCACAGGAAAGGGTTTGGAATTGGAACCAAATCTGGAAGACGTCCTTGGGTTGCCAGCTGGAAGAAACGTGGACAAGGTTAAAAATGCTTACGAATGGGCTGCTAATGAAAGCAACAAACCTCCAACAGACTTCGAGAAGGTTCGACAATTTCTGTTAGAACCCGAACACGATCAATCGAGTGTTATCTCGCCTGAGAACGGCATCAATGCTGATGATATTCCATTCTGAGTTGCCTAGATGCTTGGGCTTTATTAACTTGGGAAAAATACAAATATTTTGAGAAGCACATTCTTTCCTAGCTTAAAAAACGGGTGCAATTCTGGTGCAAGATTTTTTAGCGGACTATTTCTCCCCAAGCGTGGCTGGTTTCCGAAAAAGCTTATTAATCTCCATCCACCAGGTTGAAACCAACACCACCGCAATAAGCACCATCCAGACATTCAGAGGAACGGCCATTGTGTGAAAATACGGATAAGCAAAGGGCACTATGGTCATAAACAAGGAGAGACCAATCATTCCAATTAGCCAAAAAGTGGCAAAACGATTAGAGAAAATCCCCTGTTTGAGCAAAGAGAGTTTCTCTTGTTTGAGGTTGAGGGCCAACATAATATGTCCCAATAGCCAGGTAACAAAGGCGGCAGTTTGAGCCAAGACCACATTATCTGTTTGGTAATAGAGCCAGAGATAGATTACTAGGATACCAATGGCTAACAAGGCCCCGTTTCTAGCAATCTGTAAGGCAATGGTTCTGTTGAGAAAGTTGGTTATTGTTTGAGGCTTTCTCTTTAACACATCAGGCTCCGCTGTTTCTGTTACAAAGATTGTTGAAGAGGCCAAGTCCATTAGCAGTTCGGTGAGGATGATGTGGATAGGAGCGAATGGAAAAGGAATACCTAGTGCCAGGGGAACCAGAAAAATAGAAAGAAGGATAGCTTTGGCAGACAGGTAGTAAGTCAACCCCTTGCGGAAGTTATCAAGCGCCTTGCGTCCCAACCCAATTGCTTCTGGTAAGTGGACATAGTTGTCATCGGTTAAAACCAAATCAGCGGTTTCTTTGGCCAGATCGGTGCCAATCTCGCCCATGGCAATGCCGACACTGGCAGCCTTCAGAGCTGGCGCATCATTCACCCCGTCACCGACAGCGGCGACTGTTTCACCGTTTTGTTTCAAAAGGGTAACCAGGCGCTGTTTTTGAGTTGGTGAGGTTCTAGCAAACACCCTCACCGTCGCCAGTTTATTGAGTACTTCTTCATCACTCAGTTTTTCAAGCTCGCTGCCCAATAGAACTTCACTGGTAATTCCGACTTCTTTGGCTACAGTTTGGACAGTAGCTGGGTGATCACCAGTCACAATGTAGGTAGTAATTCCTGCATCCAAGAGTGAATGTACGGCTTCTTTCACACCTGGGCGTACCGGGTCAACCAAGACGGCAAGGACTACTACCTCGGCTCCTTCCAGTGAGGTATTTCCCCCTTCATGATTCATCGCATATCCGACTACTCGATGTCCTTTATTGGTTTGCTCTTTCAAAGCGGTCAGAAGTTTCTCTCTTTGCTCTTTGGACAGATGTGCAGCTTTCGCAATTCTCTCCGGCTCGCCCGCGATTGCCAAAAGGTGTTTGCCATTGTCTTTATAGCTCAATTGTCTCCAGGGTTTATCGGCGGAAAAACCTTGTAGGGAAACATATGTCATATCTGACTTTGCTGCGTTAAGGGATTCGACTACCGCTTTGTCGGTAGGATCATTAGAATACTGCGGCAGACATAAGCTAATCTGGTGTTGGATATTTATTGGGAGATCCTTTGGACTCACCAATGTGCCGTTTGGCAAGATAAACGATTGAACTTTCATTTTATTTTCTGTCAATGTGCCTGTTTTGTCCGTCACGATGACGGTAACCTGCCCTAAGATTTCAACACCCCGCAGCCGTTTGACAACTAGTTTCTTGCCAGCCAGGGCAAATGAAGTTAAAGCCAGCGACATTGTGATAATCACTGGGGGTTGACCAGGAATCATCAGGAACGTGAGTGCTAGCCAGGTTAACACCATCTCCTGAAAACCTTGACCACGCAGAAAACCAACAGTGGGGATAATAAGACTGACGATAATTGCCAGGACTGCCAGAGTCTTGGCCAAACGAGTCATGGCATCCTGAATGAAGGTCTTTTCTTTCCGCTGGGTTTGCACCTCAGTAGCGATCGTTCCCAGTTCGCTTTTCTCACCAACCGCCATCACCACACCT
>CAYMQI010000013.1:10263-19073 GCA_964392715.1 uncultured Pseudomonadales bacterium
CCGATAACACTGTGGTGCCAGAAAAAACGCAGTTGCGCCTTTCAGCGAGTGGTGTGTTCTTGTCAATAAAGACTTCAACATCTTTGTTGACAGGCTGAGATTCGCCCGTAAGGGAGGCTTCGTTGACAACCAATCCGAACGATTCAATCAGGCGGATGTCAGCTGGTACGCGGACTCCCTCGGAGAGAATCACCACGTCGCCTACAACTATCTCGCTGCTAGGAATTTCTTGTTGCTTGCCGTCTCGTAGTACTTTGGTAGAAGGTTGGGTCAACTCCCGCAAACGAGCCATAGTACGGTCGGTGCGGAATTTGTTAATAAACTCAACTGAAATATACGCTGCGACAACAAAGATCATCACAACCGCTTCAACCGGCTTCCCAAACAGCAGGGACAGCCCGGCAATGGAGAGCAGCACAATCATCATCGGTTCTTTCAATCCATCCAGGATAAGTTCAGCTATACCTGTTGGTTTGATTTCGGTAAGGGTATTGGCGCCGTAGGCTTGGCGATGCTTTGTTACTTGCAACTTAGAAAGCCCATGGTCGGTGGCGACTTCCAGAGAAGAAACAATATCTTCAGTAGGAACGCTCCACCAGTTATTAAAGATCTCGATTAGATTGTCATTTTTTAGGTTTTTCATAGAGTTCATCGACAAGTTCCCTTACTTTTTGTCTGGCTTCTTGTAAGTAGGTTTTACCTTTTGAGGTAACTGTGTAGTATTTGCGAATTTTTCCCTGAACATTTTCATCATATGACCGCAGTAATTGTTTTGCCTCCAGAGAATGCAGAATAGGGTAAAGCGTGCCCGGGCTGATGGCATAACCGTGGTTGGCAAGTTCTTCAATGATCCACAAGCCATAAATTGGCTCTTGAGAGGCATGGTGCAGAATATGGATCTTGATTGAACCTAAAAAAAAGTCTCGTAGCATGGTTGTTATCGAATTTCGATATCTAAGAGCAATATAACACAAACAACACATCTTTAGAAGTTAATGGTCAGCTAATTGTGGCTGTAAATTTGGAATGTGGATGTAGCCCGAGGAGTTTGCATAACTATTCTAATTGGATAAAAGAAACCACCAGCAAAGAAAAGAAATGCCAACCAAGCTACCAAAGGACTTTTAGATTTTGGTTCATGCTAAACAGTTATATTTTTTACTTGGTTGCACCAATAGAGTTTTGATCGAGAAACGCGTTCTTTCCTAGCCCTAAAAGTTGGGTGCAGATTTGGTGCAATTGGTATAGAAATCTTGGAAACAGTGCATTCTGTGGAAGCTTTTTTGCCCGTAAATTTGCTATATACTTCCCTTTACAGTGACTCGCCCAGGACTCATAAGCCCTTGGTCGGGAGTCCGAATCTCCCCCTCGCCACAACAATTTCCTCCGTAAATCGGGGGATTTTTGTTAGTTTTTGGTGAATTGGAATCGGTTTAAGCCGTTTTGGGTGCAATTTGGGTGCAATTATTTTTCTCTTGCCACCAGATTGTCCATCACATCTGCTGCTTCGGCCTGAATTGAAGGCATGAGATGCCCGTAAACATCCAACGTAATGCTTGGTTTTGCATGTCCTAGTCGTCTTGAAGCGACCAACACATCCACACCGTTATTGAGCATCAGCGAAGCCGCTGTGTGCCGCAGATCGTGAAACCGGACTCTATGCAGATCAGCTTTCTTCAGCAAGTGGTGGAATTGCTTGTTGAGGTTTGTTGGGTCAAGCGCAGTTCCAACCGATGAGGGAAAAACATGATCGGTGTCTTGCCACAAGCCGTTCGATTTTTCTTTTTCAAGAAGTAGCCGTGATTTTTGTCGACGCAAAACGGCAACGGATTTTTTGCCAAGCTTTATTGATCTCTCGGATGATTTGGTCTTTGGCTTTTGCAGTTTCAGGCCGCCACCTGGCGAACGGGTCAAACTGAATTTGATGTTCACGATCCCCTTTTCAAGGTCGACCTCTTGCCATTTAAGGCCAAGAAGCTCACCCTGGCGCATGCCGGTAACAATGGCCGTGAAGTACAAGGCATAGTTGTTATCGTCAGTGGCTTTGGCAGTCGTTAAAAATTTGTGAACCTCCTCTTGACTGAGGAAGTGCATTTCTTTATGGACTGGCTTAGGTGGTTGTGTGGCATCGTCCGGATTGCGTCCAATTAGCCCAAGTTTCATCGCCGCATTGAGCGAGGCATGGATCACGGTGTGCATTTTTTGCACCGTCCGTAAGCCAATGCCATCGGTAACTTTTTGGTTGTAGAAGCGCTGGATCGTTGTTGGGTTCAGGTCGCGAAGTTTGGTTCTTCCAAGAGCAGGCTGGATGTACGTCCTGGTAAGTTGGTTGTAGCTATAGCTTGTGCTTTCGGCATGTCGCTGTTTCACAGTTGCCAGCCATTCGGTGAGGAACGCCCCGTAGGTTGTTTTGGCTCCTTTGAGCGTCAGACCGTTGTCGGCCTGGTTTCTCGTTGAGCGGAGCCATTCTTGCGCTTCAATCCGAGTATCCCCGGTGAAACTGAGCCTGCCGCCATTAAGAGAAATTTGCGCCCGCCATTTGCCGTTTGGGCGTTGATAGATCGTCCCCTCTTTGTGTCCTCTTTTCGCAGTCATTTTCCTAGTCTCCTTTGGTTAGAGAGCTAGGAAAGACGGTTTCTCTTTGCAATATTCAGTTAGTAAGGTTCGATATTGCCAAGAGAATTTTAACCGAGCTTCGAGTCGCATGTGCAAATTCAACATCAGAAATTTCTCGTCAAATTAGCGTCAATGTAGGCTTCAAGGTCTTCGGGGCGCACACGCACGGCGGTACCTATCCGGACACAAGGTAGTTCGCCCGTTTGCAAAAGCCGGTAAGCTAAAGCTAGGCTGATATTGAGAATCTTCGCAACATCGTTTGCTCGCAAAAGTCGAGGGTTTGTATTAATTCCTGCCGCTTGTTTATTCATGTCTAACCTCGATAAAGCAATGCCCCTGCACGCTGTGGGCAGGGGCGATCACAAGCCCCGACAACGCTATTCAGGTTTCTTGCCACCCGAATAGTGTTCCAATCTCTCGAAGGCAAGTCGCAAGAGATTGCACAACCGCTTCCTTGTTTTTGAAGCAATTGTGCGGGACACCCCCACATAATGCAAAACTCTTTGTGAAAAATCAACGGGAAACTCCAATGTTACTCACTAGCGGAATAAGCTCGTCTGATCCACCCTTTAACCAGATAGGTATGTTAAGAACGGTGGAAGGTTGAACTTTGTCAAAAGTCGTAAACAGAAAATTGCCCGCTTGCTTGCCAATCACTTTTTCGGTTTGCATTTTAAGATTCAGCATGCGTTGTTTGCTTTTACAAACGACAAGCCAGCGTCCAGAATTGAAGCTGAACCGCTTACGATAGGCACTGCTGCGGATATATGCCAAGCCTGCGAGCGCCTTATCACGACCGAAGCGGTTCAAGGGATGGGTGCTGTTGTCAAGTTCCAACAAGAAGCGGGCTTTGGCTGGTGAATTGTCAATTTGTCGCAGGTGATCGACTAGAATAAAAAAGCCATCCGGCCGGACACCTTTGCGCTGCTTGTCTTTCTCCGAAATCGTCACTGTATCCATGTTGGTTAGAAATTCGCCTTCAGGTATCCATTCTTCGAGTGAAAGTGAAGGCCAGTGCTCAGCCGCTTGTTCCACTGTCAAGCGAAAATCGTTGACTGCTACATCGTGGGCCAGTTGGCTCCAGCGCGGCTCTCGCTGCCAACGGACTCCGGCCTCGCGAAGCTGCTTTTCTAGCTTTCGCAGTTTGTTTTCGTTGACCGGCGTTGGTGGATCAATTTCAACGCCAATTTGTGATGCTACAAAGACTATTCCTCGCCAACTCAGCCAGACCACCGGCTCAGGGATAGGGTGAATTCGTCGCTGCTCAAAATCTGGCATGTTTAGATAGCCTGTGTGGTAAAGAAGGGTCAGCCGACGTTCCATAGCCTGTAGGCTCGCTTGGGGCCAAAAAAGCTGTTTTATTTGCCGTCGTGCCAGCACCCCGTCATAAGTTTGGATAGCTTGCAATATTTGACCATCGCGGTCTTGAAACCGCATTGGTGGGGGTGAAACTTTTCGTTCGAAGCGTTTTTGTTGCACTAACATGTTTTCACTCTAGCACTCACGCAGTCCACAACGGAAGATCTTCTTGGTGGATTGAGAAGTCCTCGGTTTGTTTCAAGTCAGCTTTGCGGCGAGCAAATCGACTGCCGCTAAAATCCCTTAGTTCCTGAATCTGTTTTTGCAAGGCTCCTGTAGGATGCTTATCGGGCTGCCAAAAAGTAATTTCTTTGACCGGCTGATACAAGCCGCGCCGCCGGTACCAGAATTGGCGCGGCGCCAAAATCGCCAGTTCACGCGCCAGATCGCCCCAAGTTGTTTTCTCCAAATGTGGAAGTGTTAATAACCCGCGACGAACGTAGAAGCGCGGTTCTAAATGTCGGAAGGATTGGGCGGATAAGAAAATCTCTTTTGCCAGGATGCGAGCGTCATCAAAACCCACCCGAAAACTAACGAGACTGCCTGCGGTATTAAGCACTGCATGTCTAATGTCGGGCGGCAATTGATCAAGATATTGATGTGCCAGTGTCAATGAAAGTAGATATTTACGGCTCTCGGACAAGATGTCGGTGATGTTGTCAGTGGTGTAGTTTTGGAATTCGTCCAAGTAAAGGTAAAAGGGCGGCCGGTGCGGTGTTTCCGCTCTAGAGAGGGCGGCTTTCTGGATGTGCGAAACTAGAAAAGCTGCCAGTAGCGAACTCAAGCCTTCGCTCAAAATCCCTTTGGGAAGATTTACCAACAGGATCATTCGGTTATCCATGATGCCCCGAAAATCAATCGTGCTTTTGCCAGAAAACATTACGCTCACGTCAGGGTCAAATAGCAAGCTTCCGAGCTTGTTCAAAACAGGCGCAATCCACTGTTGCGCCCCCTTTTCCGTGACAGGGAATTCTTGTTCAAAATATGTTCGCACAGCCGGAATAGAAGTTCGCGATAGTTGCCCTTCACGAAACTGCCGATCTGCTAGAAAACGCGGCAGGTCTAAGAGGGTTAAGCCCAAATTCGACAAAGCCAGGAACGTATTAGTAAGAAGCCAAACCAGGCGCGGGGCGTTGGTGACGTCAAGTTTCCACATCTTGATACAGACATCAGTCATGAAAAGCGCTATGCGCTCGCTAAAGCCGCGGTCAACAGCTTCTAGCGGATTGAATCCCACCGACCAAATGGGGTCAGTCGGATCGATCAAAATGACCTTTGCCCATAATTCAGGGTGCCTGGCTAGGAACGTAGTTAGATGATTGAATAGATCGCCATGGGGATCAATGACTCCCACTCCCCTTCCGGCGAGAATGTCTTGCATGATCCAGGTTTCCAACGCTTTCGACTTGCCCATACCTGATTGACCAATGACGTAGGTGTGCATCGAGCGTTGACGCTCTGAAAGCGTTATCTGGTCATGCCCCATGAGCCAAGAGTTAAGCGAATTCATTCCAGCCTCGAACCTAGATGAAAATCATCGGGCAAAATGATGTGCTCCCACGACCAGCCTACATAGGCCCCGTGAAGCAGGAGCAGAACTAGTAACCAGGTAGGCAGCGATAGACCCACAAGCGCCATGACTCCCCAGCCGATTAAGAGCGACAAGCCAATTGTCGACAATATACGTGGAAGTTGGGCTAGTAAATCGAGGCCAGAGATTTGGGCAACATAAGGGCGCAGCCAGTTAAGGACACTTGAATAGAAGTAAAAAGACGCTCTCATCATCCGGCGAAACAAACTGGATCGGCTGCCTGTTGAGCTTCTTAGAAATAACCTGAACAGCAGTAGTGAAACCACTGATAAGCAGATACTGCTGCACAGGTTGCCAAGAATACTAAAAATCATCGCTAGCATCTATTCCACCCAGCGGTCTACCTCGATCCATACGCCGTCAGCCACCGCGATTAAGATTGGATCCAAAAGCAGTGCACTGCCCACAGCAAAAATGGCAGGCAGGACGATCCCCGCCGCCGTCACAGCGGCGATGGCAATCGCTCCAACAGCCTTTAGGCCAACTCCCAACGCCTTGTCTATATCAATGGTGAAGTCATAACCTGGGCGAACAACCACCTCACCGTCAATCACGTCCGGTACTGATGCCGGTAACTGCATTGGCAATTCGTGTACCACGACAAAACCTTGTGGTCGGATGCCTTCGGCATAGATGGTCTGAATTCGCTCCATCGCATGTTGTGGCATTGGCGATGTATCCAAGTGGGCAGGCACAATCCGCCACTTGGAAAGCGAGATTGGCTCTTGTGGCATCGGGGCTATCCCCAACACAGCAAACGCCCAGCTCTGCTTCTGGCCCAAGGCCATGAGGGTTTTGGTTGTCTTGCTATGGGCAAGGTGAACTTGCGGATCATATAAAGTTACAGCTTTCATGTATCCTCACAGTCTTTCAATTCGGTGAATGACGGTATCGATCACTCGTAGAGCTTCGCGCCAACCAAAGCTGGCAAACCAGGCAAAGCAAAGCATGGCGACTAACCCAAGCCAGAAAAACCCAGCTGCAGGCAGTGACCACCAAGCCACCAAATATCCGCCGCCAACTCCAACAAGCCACATCGTTCTTGGCGAAAGGTGGACTCGGAGACGTCGATCAAACCGCAAAGTTTCAAACGGGTTTTGGTTCATGTGCTTTCTCCTTCTGTGCTATAAATCTCTGCCGTTCCCAGGGAGATCGCAGAGTGACTGGAAGATACCAATCCCGAAGCGAAAAAGCATCCCACATAGGGTTGAAATTAGGTTTAACTTCACACCACGACATTTTCTAGAAAGCACTTACTCTTTAAACCAATGGATAGGGAGAGCAAATGAATTACATCGAGCGGTTTAACGACCTAACGGACAGGGAATGCGAAGTCCTTGACCTTTACTGCCAAGGCTTAACCTATGAGCGGATTGGCGAACAATTGTTTATTGCCCGCCAAAGCGTCAAGTCGCACATGCATCACATTTATGTGAAGCTAGGGCTTATAGATCAACCACCAAGATCCAGAGCGTTTACGCTCCAGGAAGAATACTGGCCTCTTGTCAAGTCGCGGTTGAAGAAGATCAATGTTTCTCAGCCGGAAGAAATAAAGTCGGAGCCAGAAATTATCGAGCCTATTCCAGCCGACGTCGAGGAAATGATCGAACAAGACCAGGCAAACATGAAGGCATTGGTGGTTGCCGGGCCTGTGCAACTGACGCCACCACCAAAACCACCCAGACCAAGACGGAGGCTGTCCTGTTTTTCCCTTCTCTTGATCCTGCTTATTGCTGGCGCAGCGGCGTTCTGGTATTTTGACGGTTTATCGGTAGTACAAGATGTGCTAGCAAGCGTGAATGCATCGCCTACGCAGGATGCCAATGATCCAAACGAGGCGGCGAGCGGGTTCTCACCAACCCTTAGACCCACCACGGCTCCGACCAAGGCTCCAACAGCCACGAGAATTCCAACCAAAACAGCAACGCTCCTGCCTACAAAAACTCTCACTCCAAAACCCTCTCCTACTTATGACCTTGGTTCGGTTTACAACCTTGAAGAATGGCATAAGGAGGGCGATCTTTGGATTCGCCTGACAGCCTATGATCTAGAAAACAATGGTTGGATATATTTCTTAATGGAAGTTTGGAATCAAACCTCGGACCAAATACATTTTTCTTGGATTTCTGCACAAAATTATTCTCTAAGAGATAACTTGGGAAATGTGTATTCCGAAGCGCGAACAGACATCATGTACGACCAGTTCTCCATCACGCTAGAACCGGGTGATTTTGAGAAAGTTGCCCGCTCTGGCGTTGGTTACACAGTCTGGTATGACGGCGAAGATACCATTCTCTCAAGGGATGTAACTGAGCTATATTTTACGATTACTGATCTTTCAAGGTTTGATCGGGCTACTTGGGTGATCTACCTAGCTAAATAATGTCATTACTTTCCCAACAAATATTTTTCCTTGCCTGGCTCAAGAAATAACCCAGCCAGTCCGTAGCCTTGTCAAGGAGACGCCGAAGGCGGACTTGCGCAGTCCTTGACGGGGCGAGGCGGCTGGTAAGCTTTTCGATCAGGCAACGGTTTAGCTTTTATCTATTGGGGTGATCTGCGCCGCTAGGCGCTTCCTTGGTTTTCGCGGCCAGGCAGAGGGTTTCGGGGAGATGCCGCCAGCCGCGCTTGCGTGTCGGCGTTGTAGACGCCGACTGCCAACAGGTTAGCTTGATGGAGGCGTAAGCCAGCAGCAAGCGTGGCGTCCTTTGGATGACCGGACAAATATAGGACGGTCAACCAGGGGCGCAGGATTGGCAGTCGGGGTCGACCCGTAACGCTTCACCTCGGGCTCAACCCGACACGCACCGCCTTGGTGAGCGGTAGGTGATGCCGGAAATGGTGTGCCGTTCCTTGGGCTTTTGTTTTCCAAGGCACACGATTTCCAGGCGCGGGCAGAATTCCCCGCCACCTATCCGAACAAGGCGGCTCTCCCCGCTCAGGCCGAGTGGCTCGATGCCCGAAGGCTTGAGGCCACCTGTTGGGAGCGTCCAACGCTTTTATCAACACCTGCTCCAACAAGGTGGGTCTTTGGTTTTCTGTTACAGGTTTCTTTGAATGTGCTTTCTTTGCCCTTGAGTGCTTGATTTTCCGTTTCTGGTTTTGGAATATCAAGCAATCTGAGTCTTTGCGCTTTTTCCCCCGTTTTTTGTTTGTGGATAACTTAAAAATTGCTTTTGCTAAATCTCTCGGATTTGTTGCATTACTTCTAACTTTTGGACAATAAGATAGATTAACTGACTCT
>CAYMQI010000013.1:19083-22341 GCA_964392715.1 uncultured Pseudomonadales bacterium
TTATTTCGCTACGCGAAATCGTTAAGCTAAAGCTACATTTTAGGTTTGCCTTGCTTAACCATTAGACTTGTAACGACGCCTTGGGGAACCGAGGCGTTTGTGCTTCTCCTCTCCCCTGCCGTTCTTTTTTCTCCGGCGGCGCGACCATCTACCTCTTTCGTTCGGCTCCTCAGCCTAGGACGATGCATTGTTTGCTTGTCGTCATCTCTACTTCAGTAAGTGGATTTGAATGTGCGGTTTCAAGTATCGCGCCTGACAAGCGATCGTCAAGAAGACAATCGCACCACGATACCAAGCGTGGTTGAGTGGTATCACGGTGGCATGGTTGCATGGTGTCGTGGTATCACGGTATCGTGGTATCACACACTGGTTAAGTAACATCATTCCAGGCAAAAAAAGCGAACGGGTTTATCGTTCGCTGGAGAATTCGACGAGTTGCTATCTATTCGTTGAGGAGTGTTAGAACCTGATCGAGAATCGAGTCTTTTCCGTTGTGGTTATGATCTTCAACCAGAAAGTTGACCGCGATCCGGGCAATTTCGTTTTCGCTTGTGCGGATACCTTTGCTTGAATAGGCAAAGATCAATTCGGCAATTTTTTGCTTTTCCTCCCTGGTAAAGCGGTGGGTGGCAGCTTCTTTTCCGAATTGCTTGACTGCTTTGCGAATGCTTTCTACTGTGGTGTCATGGTGTCGTGGTATCACGGTATCGTGGTGGCTTGGTTGCAAATCCTCTGGGGTGGGGGACTGATCTTTTTGACTTATTGGCAGTTTAGGCTGGATGGGCACTACATCGCCCAAATCCACCGCTTCCGGCTTGGGAGCCGTGCTTTCCTTGTACGTTGGGTCAAAAGCCGTGGGACGGGGTTTACGCATGGTCAGAGATCCATTGTGCTAATTGCTTATAAGCGAGTGCTCCTGGATGGCGCGGTAATAACCGCGTCAGAGGAACGCGCTTGTCAAAAGAGCGGGGGAATTCGATAGTTTCAGGGACCAGAATGTCCAGCACGTTTTCCTGATAGATACGTTTGGCAGCCTGCACGACACCAGGGGAATGCTTGGTGTTGGCCTTGTACATCGTAAACAGAATGCGAATTTCCTGGTCTTTCAGGTCATCTCGAAACTTATGCCAGAATATCTCCTGCACATGATTGACCAGATCAGAAATTCCATCGACCGACATTCGTTCGGCGCTGGCAGGCACCAGCAGCATATCGGCGGCTACAATTCCATTAAAAGCTAAAGCCGCTTTGCCAGGTGGAGTATCAACCAGGATAAAGTCATATTCGTCCTTGAGAGGCGAAAGCCGGTCTCGCAGGATGCGCTCATCGCCTGGCTCTAGGCTTTCCTCGATGGCGGCCATCAGTGACGAAGAGGGTAGCAGATCAAAACCAAAAGCAGTCTTTTTTCGAACTACGCTAGCAGGAACGTTCTGATAGAAAACGTGATAAAGGTTGTATTGCAGATCGCCAGGTGAAATGCCGACATGTCGAGTGGCCGAAGCTTGCTGATCCAAATCAACCAAGAGGACTTTCTTGCCGAGTTCGGCCAAGGCAGCGGCCGTATTGACTGCAGAAGTGGTCTTGCCGGTGCCGCCTTTGTAGATCGTGAAAGAGATGGTTTTTGCCCCCTCGAGTGATGGCATGTTATTTCACGGCCTTCATGTTTTTTCGCCACCAGCCGAGAAATTGTTCGTGGCTTACTTGATACTCATTGCCCATCTTTTGGGCTTTGCCAAATTTCTTGTCCTTCATCCAGCGCAGGATGGTTGCTCTTGGCTTGCCGGTGATCCGTGCGATGGTACTAACCCCTAAATATGTTTGCATAGTTTATTTGCGTCAAATGTAGCAATTGATGCAAATGAATCAAAGCACAGCGAGAAGGGGATTGTCAACTGGAATTCGAATCCATGATTTGCTATTGTCTAGATATATGGCTAATGATGAAGTGGATAAAAATCCATTTGGTGAAAATCTACTGGACAAAGCAAACCGCGATAAATTGCCGCCTTTGTATAGCAATGAGCAACTTGGCTTGATGGCAATTGCGCTCGTAAAGTTCTTTACGCCGGATAGCAACTGGACATGGTATGCCAGCGAGTTCGACGGCGATGATACGTTCTTCGGGCTGGTCGCCGGATTTGATGTCGAGCTTGGATATTTTCTACTATCAGAGCTGCAATCGGTGCGCGGCCCCCTGGGGTTACAGGTAGAGCGTGATCTGCATTATGAACCAAAGACCTTAGCTGAATTATTCGCCAAACTCGGAAACCTCAAGTAAAAAACTCATACGAGTAGAACAAATGTGCCGTATAATCCAAGTTGAAACAGTCGGTGCCTACGGATTCACGTATAGGTTTTTTGCGAGCACTCGTATTTGGAGGCAACTATAATGCGGATTCGCAAGTCATTCCATTCGAGCAGGTTTCCCTCTATATTGGATTGAGGATGAAATGAAGCAAAGAGAACACGCTGCCACCGGCAACTATTTAGACCTGTACAAAAAACCACTCCCGTCATCCAGGGGGGGGACGTTATATAGAGCATTCTCATATCCCACAAAAATATCTGCTGAAGCAATTGCGTTGTTTATAGCCATCCACACGAAGCCAGGGGATACCGTGTTGGATACCTTTGCTGGAAGTGGAACAACCGGATTGGCGGCAATATTGTGCGCGAAACCAACTCAAGAAATGAAACGATTGGCTGCTGCCCGCGACTTATCGGTTTCATGGGGAGCCCGAAACGTAGTTTTGTATGAATTAAGTGTTTTGGGTGCGTTTGTTTCTGAGAATCTTTGTAATCCTCCCGATCCTGATCGATTTGTCGAGTACGCAAATAAATTAATATCCGAGGTTGAACAAGAATGCGGATTTTTGTATGACGCGGATGATGACAGCGGAAAAACTGGGAAAATACGCTATTCAATTTGGACTGATTTTTATTTATGTCCGAATTGTGGCAAGGAAGTCTCTTTTTGGGAGAGTGCGGTTACCGTAAAGCCGGCCAATATAGCTAATGTTTGTTGTTGTCCGAAGTGCAAACATGAATTCAAGAAGGAAGATGCAAAATTTGTAACCGAGAAAGTCTATGATCCAATTTTGGGGAAACGCGTCAATCAACGCAAGCGGCGGATAGCGATGATCTTTGGTCAGACTGATGGTGTTCACTGGTCTCGGAGGGCGACTCCCTCTGACGAATCTCAGTACAAAATGGCAGGTGAAATTGACGTTCCAAGCTCTATTTCAAACGTTGAAATAG
>CAYMQI010000014.1:0-6369 GCA_964392715.1 uncultured Pseudomonadales bacterium
GGGGGGGGGGGGGGGGGGGGGGGGAGGGGCGCCGGCGGGGGGTAAAGGCTGATTATCCATGAAGATAATTGTAGGGCAAACCAGAAGAAATTGCTAACCAAAAGGCAAAAGGGTGATCTCCCCTACTCTACCGCTCTGATAAGCGGGCTGTTGGCTGAAGTGTTTTTAAATATGATGCCCAAAGTGTTTTCGTAGGCCACTTTCCAGTCGGGGTCTACGCGTCTTCTGGTAATAAAGTTCAAGGTCACGGGTGATTTGGTCTCGGTTGATAGCACTATAGCGTTGAAGCGGTACTGGTTGTCTAGATCTTGCCAGGCAAATTCTTCGGTGAGAGCGGGCATAAGAATGTCCCGAAAGAAACCGGGGGGGTAGGCCTCGGGTCGGTTATCAACAAAAACCCGCTCCTTTGGATAGAGATAGTAGTCTAAGTAGCTACCAATATCGAAGTCGTTAAAGATGGGTCCGGCGACATTGTTGGTTATCAGATAGTTGCCTATCCCGGTGACTTCGGGAGTGAGTTTCAAGCCTGATTTTTGAGTCCAGGGGGAGTAGTAAGAACCAGGAACGAGCAGAAATAAGGCAATAAGAATGAGGCAGAGGAGATTGGCTAGCAAGAGAAGTTTATTTGGCTTTTTAAGATAGAAATTAACCAATTCCGAAACTATCCAAGTACCTGAGACGAGAAAGACCAGGCCAAATATGGCGACGTGGCGCACCATCCAGAGACTGGCGGCGGCAAAGACAACCAGGAGAACCAGGTGCCAATTGGCCCGCCCAAGACCACGGCGGCCAAGCCAGACGATGACGGCGGCAAAGCTGAAAAAAGCCAAGGCTTCGGATTGGTCGTAGCGAGGATTGGGAATGACTCGGAGAATAGTAAAAATGGTTTGATTTTCGCCGATGGGAAAGTCGTAGTTATTGAAAATGGTAAAAGGAGCCAGCAGGCCGCGGAGACCGAAAGGATTGATAAGACTGATGAGGGAGCAGGCGACAAGAGTGTGGGTAAGAGCTCGGGTGAGTTTGGATTTAGTCCAAAAGGCCTGCAACCAAAAGAGGCCAACCAAACAAATGCCAAGGATGAAGTAAATATGAAGATTAACCCAAAGCAGGGATAACAGGGGAAGAAAGTACAACCATTTGACAGAGAGTTTTTTTGACTGAACCGAGCTTAAGATGAATAAAAAAATAGAGAAAAATAAATAGCTGGCGGCTTCGGGGCGGATTTCGGTGCGGGTGACATATAAAGGCAGTGACAAGAAACCGATGGGCAGCGACAGCTCTGGATGAATACGGTGGGCCAGCAGGAGACAAATGGCAAAGGCGCCGGTGAGAATAGCTAAATTAAATAGAGCCAGGCCGGCAAAATCAAACTGCCTGAAGATTAAATAAAAAATAATGCCGGTACTCCAGTGGTGGGTGATGGTGGGAAAATCGGCATTGGTATATGAGTAAGTATTGGTTTGGGGAACGCGGTGAGAAGCCAAAATAATCTCGCCGTTTTTGAGGTGACGACCAAGGTCGGAGGTAATAAAGGCAGGCTGCTGGTAAAAAAAACAGGCGGCAAAAAAAACCAGAGCAAGGTTGGCGATAACGATGGCGGGGGGGGCAGTGAGTTTGGAGAGGCGCGACATGAAATGGTTACGTTTGAAACCGGTAGTTGATAACTTGATCGTCAAGCCACGAAATCCAGTCATCAATACCCTCGCCGGTTTTGGCGGAGACGGTGAAGAATTTGACGTTGGGGTTTAGGAGGCGAACGCCTTTTTTGAAGTACTTGAGGTTGAAGCGTTCGGTTTTTAAATAATCGGCTTTGTTGAGGATTAGGACCTGGGCACCTTTGAACATGCCCGGGTATTTGTAGGGCTTGTCGGCGCCTTCGGGGACGGAAGCGATGACGACGTTTAGGTGGCTGCCCAGTTTAAAGTTCATGGGGCAGATGAGGTTGCCGACGTTTTCGATGATGAGCAGATCGAGGCTCTGGAGTCTAAGTTTGGAGAGGGCTTTTTGGACCATAACGGCATCCAGGTGACAGGCGCCGCCGGTGTTGGCCATGATTGCCGGAACTTTGAGTTTTTTGATGCGGTCAACGTCGACGGGGACGACGTCGCCTTCGATGACGGCGGTGTTAAACTTTTTTTTGAGGGCGCGCACCGTGGCAAGAATCAGGCTGGTTTTGCCGGCGCCGGGTGAGGCCATGACGTTGACCGCAAAGACGCCGGCGCCGTCGAGTTTGGCGCTAATTTTTTGGGCCAGACGGTCGTTGGCGTTTAAGATGGGTTTTTGGATGCTGACTTTTTTCACTGCCCTCCTCGATCCGGATGGAAGCGATGATGAGTTGATTGCCACCGGTAATTGCTAATTTATGACTTTTGCAGACAGGGCACAAGTCGGGTTTAGTGTTGCCTTTATTTGTATGGCCGCACGATTGACATATAAGCCGGCCCTTGACCCTGGTGATGTTGAAGCGGGCGTTCTGGGCGATGGTGCCTTTGGCAATAATTTGCCAATAGAAATCGATAGAGTCGTCGACGTAGCCGGTAAACTCACCCAGGGTTAAGTTGATTTGGGCGACTTTGGTGGCGCGGTGTTTTTGGGCATAAGCCAAGACTTGATCGAGAATAGACTCTGTAATGGGGAGTTCATGCATAATCGTTAGATCGCAGATTGTAGATGGTAGATGGTGTGAGGTGGTTTGTAGATGATAGACTGAGGAGACTTAAAAAGTAAATGGTAAGAGTGATGGGACATATACACGAGTTGAATGATTTTGTGGTGACGATATTTTTGGTGCATACAGACAAAGTGTTGTTGGTGCACCACAAGCGATATAACTTGTGGCTGCCGATTGGCGGGCACATTGAACTTGATGAGGATCCGGAGCAAGCGCTGTGGCGGGAGATCGAGGAAGAAACGAGTTTAACAGAAAGTGAAGTAAAGATCTTGAGCGGCAAACCTAAGGAGAAGTTTAAAACCCAGAAGTTTTTGCTAACACCCAATTATTTGGATATTCACGACATTGATGCGAAACATAAACACATTGGGCTGACTTATTTTGCACGAACAACGACGGATAAAGTGAAACTGTCGGATGAACACTACGAGATGGCGTGGTTGAGCGGGGAAGAAGTGGAGAGCGAAAAAGTGGAGTTGAGAGAGCAAGTTAAGTTTTACGCTTTGGAGGCTTTGCAGGCAGCGGCTGGGGCTTAAATCGAGAGAATAAAAGTGTCGAGATGATAAAGGCGGCAAGGCCGATGAGAGTCAAAGAGTTGCCGAGAAAACGGGCGGGTGTGAATTGGGTAAAGCGAGTGGTGACGGTGTGGGAGCCGACAGGGAGGGTGTAGTTGATCAGACCGCCGAAGTTGCCTTTGGTGGCGTTAAGGTCAATCAGCTGGCCGTCGATGCGGGTCTGCCAACCGGGAAAGTAAAGGGTCCTTTCGACGATGGTGGTGGGCGTGTCGATTTGGGCGCGGTAGGAGCGAGTGGTGCCGTTCCAGAAGTCGATGATAATAGCGGCAGCGCCGGAGACGATGGCGTAGGGCTCTTGGCCCGCACTGATATAGTTATCGCTAGTTTTTTTGTCGTACCAAGGGGGATCAAACTCGTCGGCAGCGGCGGAGGTGAGGGGGTAGGAGGTGAGCCAGTCGTCGGCGTAAGGAACGTAGTGACTCGGGGTGGTGTAAAAAAAGTAGTAGTTCACGATCAGTAGGGCAATGAGGAGGATGGCGGTAGGCTTTGGGGATAATTTTGAGGTGATCCAAGCGGCCAGGAGGGAAGTGGAAATGGCGGTGACAAAGAGCAGGCGAAAGGGGTGTTGAAGAAAATTGACGCCGGGTAGAAGCTGCCAGAGGAAACGGCTCTCTGGGGTGATAAAAAAAATGGAGGCAACAGCGGCCAGAAAAAAAGTCAGGGCAAAGCGCGACCTGACGGAGGCGTGGAGCAAAAAGATCAAGGTGAGGGAGAGGGCGGCCAGTTGGGGGTAGCCGATTTGGCGCATGTTTTCGAGGGAGGGGGAAGGACGGGAGAGGGTCAGGCGAGTCAGTTGCCAAAGGGGTTTCAAGTTGGTGGCAAAATTCTGGTAGAGGGAGCGCTCGGACATAACGGTGTAGCGGGTTTCAAAAAGGGCGGGAAGCCAAAAGAAGGAGACGAGGCAGAGGCTTAAAAGAAATGGATAAAGCAGTTTGGTAAGTTCTTTGAGGTGATAGTTGAGCAGCAAATAAAAAGTGATCAGAGCCAGGGAAAAGAGGGCCATGATGTTGTGGGAGAGAAAGAGGAGAGAGATAGAGGCGACAATGAAAAAAAAGCGGGGGCGGGAGGGCCGGCGCAGGTAGAGTTCGAGGGACAAAAGGGCCCAGGGAAATAAGCCCAAAGCCACGAGCTCGCCGTAAGTGCCCCGAAGAAACATGTCGTAGGTTAAGTAGGGAGCGGTGGCGTAGAGAAGGGAACCGACAAAAGCGGGCAAGGTGCGAAAGCGGGAAGATAAGTAGGCGTACATGCCGGCGGCGGCGGAAAGGAGGCTCATGGAGAAAAGCAGCTTCATGGCGGTTTGGGCGGTCTGACCAAAAAACATAAAAGTGACACCGATGAGGTTGGGGAGGGGGTAGTTATAGTTGAAAACGGGATAGCCAAAGCCGAATTTAAAAGTGGGGGCCCAACGGGGCAAAAACTGGCCCTCTTGCAAGGCAACGAAGTAGTTGCCCAGGCGGGCCAAGTAATACTCACCGTCGGTAACGAGGGGGAACCAGGGGTGGAGCAGAGGCCGGAGCAAATAAAGGCAGACGAGAAAAAGGGGCAGAAAAGCCAGGATGCGTTTGAGCCGGGGCGACGGGTTGGGGAGAGTTAGGGTAATCTGGTAGTGCGAGGGTGACTTGGAGCTCATAGCCTGGGCGAAGTTTGGGGATGGGTGCGGGTGGTTTTGAGTTTGATAATGGTGGCTTGGTAGCCGCCGCTTGGGCCGATGGTGGTGCTGTCCTGACTGTTGGCTTTGATGTAGTCGGGAAAGAGCGAACCGAAAATTAATTGTTCTTGGTTGCCGGTAGTGACAATATAATCGGCCCGGTCCAAAACAGCAAGATAGTCGGTTTTATCCAAAGGGTAGACGGGAAATTCGATGAGGCGGTAGCGATCCGAGGTGGGGGCAAGGGCATAGTAGGGGTCGGGAATGGCGGAGAGGTAAACGGTGGAAGAGGGCGGAAGGGCCTCGGCCACTGCCGTGGAGTAGTCTTGGTAGGAAAGGCGGCTGCCAGAGGCGGCGATAAAGTCCTTCATGGAGTATAAGGAACTGATGATAAAAAGGGCGGAGATAGCCAAGGGAGGGTGTTTGAGCTGGAAATGGCTGGTCGGTTTGACCTGCGAGATGGCGGTAAGGCCGACGAAGGGGACTAAATAAACGTAGTACCAAAACATGCGGCCATAAATGGCCATAAACCAGGAGGTGGCCAGAAGGACGAGGAGGTTATTGTGCTGCGAGCTTGGCTTGGTGAGAATTTGTTTGAGGCCAGCGACGGAGACGGCCAGATAAGTAGCGTAGACAATTTTGAGGCCGGTGTTGGTGCCCTGGAAAGTAAGAATAAGCCAGGGGGCCTCGGAGAATTTCTTGATGGCGGCCAAGTGCATTTGGTCATAAAGATAAGACCAATAGGGATGGATGGCCAGAAGCCAAACTATAATGGGCAAGAATAAGCCAAGAAAAAAGGAAATAACCGAGCGGAGATGAAGGCGGTGGCGGTCGTGGAAAAAACAATAACCGAAAAAGATGAGAAAAAAGGCGGCTAAGGGATGGGTGAGGATCGCCAAAGACAGAAGCAGTCCGGAGAGAGATAGGAGCAGAGGCGACGGGCGGGAGGGCCGTCCGGCCAAGAAAAGATTGAGGGAGGCGAGGACAAAAAAGAGGACAAAGATCTCGGGGCGGGAGACCCTGGTGGCGCGCATAAAGTGGAAATCCGCCAGGGCAAAGACCGGAGGGAGGAATGCAAGCCAGGACGGACGGGGGGGCAGAAGGCGGCGGGCGAGGGCGTAGAGCAGGAGAAGGACGGCGGCGCCAGTGACGGCTGAGAAGGCGCGCTGGGAGAGGAGGCTAAAGCCAGTAATTTTGAGCCAAGCTGCCAGAGCAAGGAAAAAAACGGGCGGGTTCCACAAAGCCATGTGTTCGACGCCGGGGACTAAGCCCGACCAAAGGTCGGTGGCGAGGCGGCCATGGCTGACCAAGTTGTGGGCAATGTCAAAGTAAACGGCTTCGTCAGGCCAAATTGACGGTCTAATATATAGGAGCCGGGCCTGCAAAAAAAGATAAAGGGCAAGGATGACGGTCAAGGGCAGAAGTTGGCGCTTGGTGAGTTTCATGGGTCCAATATATCACGCCAGATTACTAAC
>CAYMQI010000014.1:6469-20443 GCA_964392715.1 uncultured Pseudomonadales bacterium
ACGCCAGATTACTAACTTATTGATTTTTATTAAAAAAACAAGCTAAACTGGTGACATGGCGTTTCCCAATGCTGACGATGTCAAGAGAATGGGTGAGGCAGTGGCGACCAAATCGGCGATTGAAGAGGCTGATTTCCGGCAAAGCCACGGCGCGGCCCGTGCTTCCGGAGGAACCGGAGGAGCGCGATTTGTGGGGAGTGTGCCCATCAAAACGGCCGGCGGTTGGTTTGCCCAACGGGCGATAGGGGCGGGCTACACCCTGAGTATTTCTCCCAATGTCGAAGAAGGGACTATTGTCGAATACCATGACGAGAGCCAGAATTACTACGGCCGGGTGGTGAGTAAGGGTAAGGACGGCGTGGAGGTGAAGGAAATCAGTGAAAGTGAGGCAGATGAGATAAAAAAGAAAGATTCCAGTGTGAAAGTGATTAGGCTGGGGAGTGCCCATTTGGAAACGCTAGCCAAGTCGGGGCCGGTGGGGAAAGTGATAGCCGGTATCGGCAGGTTCTTTTTTCCAAGCGATGATGACAGCGTGAATGCGTTTTTGATGATGTTTTTGAAACTGATCGGCGTGGTGGCGATAATTATCGGTGTTACCTTTGGCATATCGCGGGCGTTTTAGGGATTGAAGTCTTCGTCGAGGAGGATCTGCTCAAAAAGTTCTTGATAGTGTTTGGCTGGTTCTATCCAGGTAAAATTGGTGTTCATCGCTTCTTTGATCATGTGGGCGCGTTTGTCGGGAGTGTTCATGGTTTGTTGGGCCTTGGCAATTGCTTGGACCAGATCTGCGGTAGTGAAGTGGTCAAAGAGAAAGCCGTTACCATCGTGGTGAATGGTGTCGGCCAGGCCCCCGGTCTTGCGGGCGACGGGGATGGCGCCGTAGCGCATGGCAATCATTTGGACCAGGCCGCAGGGCTCGTATTTGGAGGGAATGACTATCAGATCGGCGGCGGCATAAACTTTGCGGGCCAAGGGCTCGTCAAATTTGGCGACAATACAACACTTGGGGTCATTGGCGGCAGCCTGGTGGAGGCGTTGTTCCAAGAGAGGATCACCGGTACCCAAAAAAATAAACTGGGTGTGGTCGTTGGTCAAACCTTTTTGTTCCAGGGCCTCGATGATCAGGGCAATACCCTTTTGCGCGGGATCGACGCGGCCGACAAAACCAATCAGTTCGGGAATTTCCAGATTGAGCTTTAAGTCTTTGAGGAGGGCCTTTTTGTTGATGTTTTTAACTTCCAGGGCGTTGGTATCGTTGTACTGGTGATAGATATAGGGGTCGGTCTCGGGGTTGAAAGTGTTGTAATCGAGGCCGTTTAAGATACCGATGATGTGGTGTTTTTTGGTGTTTAAAACGTCTTCGAGGTGTTCGCCATATTCGCTGGTGAGAATCTCGTGGGCATAAGTCGGGCTGACTGTGGTGGTGGCGTCGGCGTGGAGGATGCCCTCGAGGAGAATGTTGATGTGGTTGTCCAAGCCGTCCCAAGTGAGGATGCGGCATTCGGCTTGGGGCAAGTCGAGATTTCTAAGGATTGGGGTATTGGTGTTGCCCTGAAAGGCGAGGTTGTGGATGGTGATGACGTGCTTGAAGCGGGTGTCGTGGAAGTGGTGTTTGAGGATAACCGAATCATGGCAGTGTGCCAATCCTGAAGGTGGATAAGCTGAGGCAACCAGCTTCTTTCAGGAAGGTTGAGCCAAGTCGCCACGGCTAGGGAAAAGACGGTGAATTTGTCGGCGTGATTGTCACCGGCGTCGGTTTTTTCGGAGATGTAGCGGGCTTCTTGGAAGAGATAAACCGGAACTAAGGAACCGGGCAGATAAGTGGACCAAACTTTAACGGGAAGGGGTTGGCGCTTATAGGTGATATCAAAGCTGTCGAGGAGGTGGAGGTCCAGGTTCTTGGTGTCGATCTCGGGGTGTTTGGGTAAGGCGATGCGGACGTCAATCTGGAGCTTGGTGAGGGCGATGGGGAGACTCCCGCCGACGTCACCCAGGCCGCCGATTTTAAACAGGGGGTAGGCTTCGTCGACGGCAAAGAGGATTTTCATGGGCGGGAATGAAGTTTAAGACTTAAAATTAAAATAGCCTAGTGTTTGGTTTGGCCGTTAATCCAGGTAGTCAACGCTGATTTGGCCGAGTTTGTAGGGGTTTTTAGCGTCCGCCTGGGGGGCACGAATAAACCATTCTATCTGGTTGGCCTCGGTGAGCCGGGCTCCATTGGCGTCGATGATATTTTCGTAGTAATAAACGCCGTCGCTGCTCTCCAATGGAATAAAGGTGGTGAGGATGTAGTCGGTGTTGTCCAGATTAAACGGCTCTTCAGTATTGCCTGTGTCCTTAAACTGGGAGTATTGTTTGGAAATAAGATCATCGATGATAACTCTGGACTGGTCTGGGGGTTGGTTTAAAAAGTCGGCGACGCTTTGGTAGGTGGGGGTTTTCTGGTAGAGGTTGAGGGTCCCAGAGGTAAGTCTAGGCCAAGTGAGAGAATTGAGTTGGGGGTGGCTTAATAAAAAACCAATGCGGGGGGAGTTGGTGTCTGGAGAAAAGCCGACAAAAAGGATGGGGGCGTCCGGGGTATCGTAAGAGAAGGGGACGACGATGCGGGTTTTGTCGCGGTCGCCAAAGACTTGAGTAAAAAAGAAAACAAAAGTTTCAGTGTGTTTATTGAGACTAGAAGCCTGAACGATGGTGTTGTTTTGGTCTTTTGGTTTGGGGGTTTGAGCCTGAGTGAGGGCGGCCAAGAAGCCCAAGCCAAAAAAAATGGCCAAGATGATTGCTGGGGTAAGCGGGGAGGTGGCGGGGATTGGAGAAGGACTCATGACAAGGGCTCCAAGGCAGGCAAATTACCAAGGCTTAAAAATTCGAGCATGGCGCCGCCGCCAGAGCTGATGTGGTCGATGCCCGATTCGAGGTTTAACTCGGTCAGGGCGGTTTCGGTGTCTCCCCCACCCACCAGGGTAAAAGCGGGGGTGGAGTTGACGGCCTCGGCCACTATTTTGGTGCCAAGCTGGTGGTCGGCTTCTTCGAAGATGCCCATGCTGCCGTTCCAAACGACGGTTTTGGCCGAGTTGATGATGGCGGCGAAGCGGCGAGCGGCGGCTTCGGTGATGTCTTTCTGGTCGCTCGTTAGTTCGGCCAAAGTAACGTTGGCGGGAAGGTCGGTGCGGCCGGCCAGGTCGACGGCGATTTTGCCGCCAACCAGGATGTGGTCGGCTTTGGGAGCAAAGACGGTGACTAGCGGCTCTTTGGTTTCGAGTTTGGCCCCGCCAAGAACGACGACCAAGGGTTTGTCCGGATTGTCGCGAATTTTGGTGAGGACGTCGAGCTCGCGGGCCAGAGAAAGGCCGGCGTAGCTATCCATGAGTTTAGCCAAGGCCATGACTGAGGCGTGTTCCCGATGGCAGTTGGCAAAGGCCTCGTTGACGTAGAGGTCGCCGAAAGTTTTGAGGTGGGCGGCAAAATCGGCGCCGTTGGCTTCTTCCTCCGACCAAAAACGGAGATTGTCAACCAAGACGACGCGGGGGCTTGGGGGAAGGGTAAGCTGGTGATAATCTGGCTGGTAGGCGACAAAACCGACGGGCTCAGCCAATAATTTTTCGGGTACCGGCCCAATTGGCTTAAGACTTTTTTGCTGGTCGAAGACGCCTTCGGGGCGGTCATAATGAGCCAGGATAACCACGCGGTTTTGGTGGCCCAAGAGAAGTTTGAGGGTGTTGAGAGAGTCTTCGATGCGGGTGGTGTCTTGGACCTGTTCGCCTTCGATGGGGACGTCGTAATTGGCGCGAACCAAGACGGTTTTTCCGGTAATTTGATCGATGTGGCCGTCAAGTTTTTTCATTCTGGAAAAGTTGATTAATTTAATCCTCCTTCGCGAAATTCCCCGAGCGTCAGCTCGTGGGTTGTAGAGCGAAGTTCGCTTCGGACGGATTTACGCTCTGTCCAACGTATAGAAGTTGATTCCCCGATCGCAAGATCGTGGGAGCTTCAAGATCAATATAGCAGAAGGATAACCTGGTAACAAGAGAGCCGGTTAATAGTTGCCAGGTATGGGTAAAAGGTGCTAGCGTGGTAGATATGACAGCAATATCTGCCCAGCGGCCGGTGGCCTATTTTTGTGCGGAGTATGGTATCCAGGCCGACCTACCGCTTTATGCCGGCGGGCTGGGGGTGTTGGCCGGGGATACGGTCAAGGAAGCGGCCGATCAGAACCTGCCGATGGTGGCCATAGGTTTATTGTACCGAGGAGGGAGCGCGATCCAGGTAATAGATGAGAAAGGGTGGCAAACGGAGCGTGACCTGGCGATCGACCCGTATAGCAGCGGATTTGAGCATGTTTACGCGGCCGACGATCCTGAACAGCCATTGTTTGTAAAAGTACACTTGACCAAAACGGACGTGTGGGCGCGGATCTGGAAGAGGACGGTCAATAACACGACGTTGTACCTGCTGGACACGGATACGGACCAAAATGAGCTGGCGGAGCGGGATATTGCCCGGGCGCTTTACGTAGGCAGTGACGACGATTTGCTCAAACAACAACTAATTTTGGGGATTGGCGGAGTGAAGTTGTTGACTGAGCTGAAGATTGAGCCGGCGCTTTATCATGTGAACGAGGGTAGGCCGGCATTTTTGTATTGGCAACTGATCCGCCGGTTTATGGACGAGCAAAAACTGTCATACCAAGAAGCGGGCAAGAAGGCAAAATCGCTAATTGTTTATACCAACCACACCTGGGTGAGGGAAGGCAACCAAAGTTATGACGCTGATCTGCTGAAAAGCTATGCGCTTTATTACGCGGAAAAAATGGGAGTGAGTATTGACGAGCTACTTAGCCCAGGCCACGACGAGGAGACGGGTAAATTTAATATCACCATGTTTGCGTTGAATAACGCCAGGAAGGCCTCGGCGGTGAGCCAGGCCCATTTTGAGTTATCCAAAAACGTCTGGCCGGAGTTTGATTGGGTGGGAATTACCAATGCGGTGCATAAGCCCACCTGGCAGGACCCGGAAATCCGCGACTGTAAGCTTGGGGGTGAGGAGCTGTGGCGGGTACACGTCAAGAAAAAACAAGAGTTGATGGTCTACGCCCAAGGCAAAACGGGCTTTGCTTATGATCCCAATCGGTTGGTGATCGGCTGGGCGCGGCGGTTTGCCGGATATAAGCGGCCGATGGCGTTATTTGAGGACATGAAGCGGCTGCTATCCCTAGTAAAAAGCCAGGACAAGCCGGTACAGATCGTGATGGCCGGGAAGGCCCACGCCAGCGATACGGCAGCCAAGAAACAGTTGCAGCAGGTGATCGGGCATATGCAGACGGCACTAGCCGGCTATGCTTTGTTTATCCCCAATTATGACATTGATGTTGCCAAGATGATGGTGAAAGGGGTGGATGTATGGCTAAATACACCGGTGCTGGGGCAGGAGGCGTCGGGGACGAGCGGCATGAAGGCAATTGCCAACGGCGTGATCCAACTGACGGTTGCCGACGGGTGGGCGGCTGAAGTGGACTGGACCGAGAATGGTTGGACCCTGGATAGCAATCACCTGGCGGAAACGTTGTACTCGAGACTGGAGAAGGAGATTGTGCCGCTTTTTTACCAAAGGAACGAACGGGGTGTACCCGAGGGGTGGCTGGTCAAAATGAAGAAGTCGCTGGAGTTGTCAAAGCAGTTTAGCGCCGACCGCATGCTCAACGACTACCGCGAAAAATTGTATAGTTAATATATGGCTGACCAGAAGAAAAGCAAAACTGAGAAAACTGAAAAGACTCAAGAAGCGGCGGCGACTGAGGCCGAGGAGAAACCGGTAGCCAAAGAAGAAAAAGCACCGGAAAAAGAAGAGACGAAAGCCGGTGAGGCGGCCAAGGCTGAGGAGGCAAACGGCGCTGACAAGGACAAGGCTGAAGTGAGTGACAATAAGAAAGCAAAAGAAACAGCAGGTTCCGAACCTGTTGGGGAGGAGAAAAAACCAGAAGGGGAAGAGGCGAAGAAGGGAGAGGCGAAGCCGGCGGAGGGCGAAGAGAAGAAGGAAGGCGAAGGAGAAGGAGAAAAAAAGGAAGCGGGGAGTGCTGAAGTCAAGGCGGAGGCGGGCGGGGAAAAGGAAAGCGGCGAGGGCGAGAAGAAGGAGGAAAGTGCCGAAAAAGAAACAGCAGGTTCCGAACCTGCTGGGGAGGAGAAACCAAAAAAGAAGAGGTTCCCGCTAAGTTTGTTTGGCAGGAAAGATAAAAAGGCCGAGGAAAAAAAGGAAGAGAAGCAAGAGAAAAAAGAGGAGGTGGAGGTACCTCAGGACGAGGCGTTGGCGGCGGTGGCCGAGGTCGAAGCGAAAATGGCCAACAAGATCCAGAACGAGTTGATGGAGACGTCCGACCAAGTGGTGATCAAGCTGTCTAAGTCGAAGTTGATGTTATTGTTGGGAATTCTAGTGCTAGTGATGTGGGCGGTGCCAATTGCCCGAGGGGCGCAGATGGCAATAAAGTCGATGAATATTAACGTCAAGTGGAACCTAAATATCAAACTGCCCTGGCAAGCTGCGCCAGCGGCGGAAAAAGCAGAAACGATTAAGGTGAGGATCCGGGACGTGGCGGGGGTCGCGGGCAAAGCAGATGAAGTGGCGGCGGTGTTGAAAGAGGCGGGCTATGAGTTTGTGGAGGTGCAAAAAGACACGGAGAGTGAAGCGACCGGCATACAAGTGATCACCAAACCAGATGACGAGAAGATCAGAAGCGGCCTGGAGGCGGCGTTGGCGACAAAGTATGAACTGGCAAGCCCGTCGGCACAGTTGACCGACGATAGCGATTTTGACGCGGTGGTGGTATTGGGGAAGGAGAGCGAGACTTAAGTAGGGCTCTTTGTTTGAATTTGGAGTGAGTTACTGGTAGATTGGGGCTTAGGCGGTGAAGGGGAGGAGAAAACATGGCGGTTAAGATTGAAGCTTCGTGGAAAAAACAATTAGCAACAGAGTTTGATAGTGAGTACTTCAAAAAACTGGCCGAGTTTGTAAAGGGTGAGTATGGCAAGGCGAAAGTGTATCCGCCGCCGAGGCTGGTGTTTAGCGCCTTTGACAATTGTCCGTTTGATAAAGTCAAAGTGGTGGTGTTGGGCCAAGATCCTTATCACGGACCGGGGCAGGCAAATGGGTTGGCGTTTTCGGTAAACGACGAGATCGAGGTACCGCCGTCGCTCGTGAATATCTACAAAGAAATTGAAGACGATCTGGGCAAAAAGATGCCGGCGACTGGCAACTTGGAGCGGTGGGCTAGACAGGGAGTGATGCTGTTGAACGCGACGCTGACTGTGCGCGCCCACCAAGCCGGGTCGCACCAAAATAAGGGCTGGGAAGATTTTACCGATGCAGTGGTGAAATTACTGGCGGAAAAAAGGGAAAATTTGGTGTTTATGTTGTGGGGGGCCTACGCACAGAAAAAAGGCCAAGTGATAGACCGCAATAAGCATTTGGTGCTTTATGCACCCCACCCGTCTCCCCTATCGGCCCACCGCGGATTTTTTGGGTGTAAACATTTTAGCCAAGCCAATGATTATTTGTGGATGACGGGACAAGAGCCGATAGAGTGGTAAAAATAAGGCAAAAATTAACAATCCCGACTGCGCCCCGACATCGCTGGCGCTACGACGGACAGGCAACAATCAAAATAAAAAAGAAGCTGGAAATGAGAATTTTAAACCTGAATTTTGTAGGTAAAGATTTGGTGGCGGAGGTGCTCAAGGTCCATCATTTCTTCGGGAGTTAAGTTTTCGAAGTAGCGGCGAATGGGGCGGATGGAGTTGGCGTGGACGACCATGAGGACGTTGACTTTGTCGTGCTTGATGCGGTTGATGACTTCTTCCAGGGCCGGTAAAACACGTTCTTCGACTTGTTTAACGCTCTCGCCACCTGGGGGGGCAACGTCGTAGGAGCGGTGATAGGTGGGGAAGAGCTCGGGGTGGTCTTGTTTGTACTGAGTTTTTGAGAGGCCGGCCAGTTCGCCGTAGTCGCGTTCGATAAAGCGGTCGTCGGTGACGACTTGGGTTTCGGGGTGGTACTTAAGGATGCGTTGGAGGGTTTCTTGGGTACGGGTCAAGGTGGTTTGGTAGGCGATGTCGATGTGTTCGTTTTTGAGGATTTCGGCAACCAGGTCTGATTGATGCTGCCCCTCTTCGGTGAGTTTGGAATCGAGGCGGCCGGTAAAAACGTTGTCTTTGTTGTAGGCGGATTCGGCGTGGGTCATGATGAAGAGGGTGGGGGCACTGGGCGGGACGGCTTCAGGTTGAGCGGCGGCTTGGATATTTTGGTGTTGGTCGAGCGCCTTGGTGATGTCGGCAAAGACGGCTTCGGCGCCTTTGTTGCCGTCAATTTCAATGAGCAGGTTATCTTTTTTGAGCTGTTCGAGAATGGGGGCGGTGTCAGTGTGATATGACTGGAGGCGGGAGGCGATGGCTTGGGGTTCGTCGTCTTGACGCTTGATCAGGGGGCTACTACAGCTACAGTTGGTACGGTTTGGTTCCAAGAGCAAGTTGTAGGTCTGGTGACAGATGGGGCAGATGCGGCGGTTTTGGACGCGGGTGATGGCTTCTTCGTCGTCTAGTTTTAAGTAGATGCAGGCAGTGATGGCGGTGTTTTGGGTGCGGAATAGATCGACCAGGGCGTAGTACTGGTTGACGGTCCGGGGAAAGCCGTCCAGAAGCAGGTTGTTGAAACCGACGATGTAGAGCTGGTCAAAGAGAATGTTGATGGCCAGGCCGTCGGGGATGAGTTTGCCTTTTTGGTTGGCCAAGTGGTCAATGAGGTCGGCTTTTTGGGAGTGGGTGCTGGCTTTTTGGCGGATGAGCTCGCCGACTTCGATATTGGTCAAGCGGTAACGGTTGGCAATTTTGTGGGCTTGGGTGGTTTTACCGCTTCCCTGGGGACCGATGAGGATGAGGTTCATATGGGGGGCAAATGGCAAATGGCAAATGGCAAATGGCAAATGGCAAATGGCAAATGGCAAATGGCTAAAAATACAGTATAACAAAGAAAATTGATAAATGGTCGAATGATTAAATGGCTCAATGGTTCGATTGTTGCCAGGGTGTTTCCGACAATGTGACGATGAGACAATAAAACAGTTTGGGGAAAAATTTAGCTTGGGGTAATTTCTGATTCGATGGCGAGGAGGCGGTTGAATTTGGCGACGCGCTCGCCCCGGTCGGGGGCGCCGAATTTGACGTAGTCGGCGCCAACGCCAACGGCAAAGTCGGCGATAAAATCGTCGTTGGTCTCGCCTGAGCGGTGGGAAACGACGGTCTTGAAGCCGGCTTTTTGCGCCTGGAGAACGACATTAATGGCTTCGGTGACCGAGCCGATTTGGTTGGGTTTGACCAGAATGGCGTTACAAGCCTTTTGGTCAATGGCTTGTTGGAGTCTTTGGGGATTGGTAACCAAAAGATCGTCGCCGATGATGATCACCTGGTCGCCGTGCTCGCGGGTAAAACGAATCCAGTCGTCCCAATCGTCCTCTGAAAAAGGATCTTCGAAACTTAAAGGGGCAAATGAAGTGATAAGCTCAGAGAGAAAATCGAAATACTGATCTGTTGATAATGGTTCAGGTCTATCTTTGAGGATATAAAAACCGTCTTTGAAAAAAGTGTTGGCGGCAAAATCAAAAGAAATGTCGATGGCTTCTTTGAAGGTCAGGTTGACGGCGGTGACGGCTTCGCCGATAAGCTCGACGGCGCGGCGGTTGGTGGCCAGGGCCGGGGCAAAGCCGCCTTCGTCCCCTACCCCAAGGGGTTGGTGCTCGCGAGTCAAGATGTCTTTGAGTTGATGAAAAACGGCGACACAAGCGGCCAGTTGATGGTGATAACTGGGAATGTGCTTGGGGTCGGGAACAATAATAAATTCCTGGAAGTCGAGGTTCATACCGGCGTGCAGGCCGCCATTCACGATATTGAAGATGGGCACCGGAATGTGAAGGGGTGAACGGTTGGCGGCAAGAATGGCAATGTGCTTATAGAGGGGAATGTTTTGGGAGAGGGCGGCGGTTTTGGCGATGCTTAATGAGGCGGCGAGGATGGCATTGGCGCCCAAACGGCTTTTATTATCGGTGCCGTCGGCCTTGATAAAAGCCTGGTCGAGTTTGACTTGATCGGTGGGGTTGCCTCCGGAGGCGATGTCTGACAAGGTGGTGTTGATGTTGTCTACGGCCCGGCCGACGCTTTTGCCCTGGTAGTTGGCGGGGTCGTGGTCGCGAAGTTCGACGGCTTCGTGGGTGCCGGTGGAGGCGCCAGAGGGAACTGAGGCAGTGACAGCTTGGCCGTTTGTGAGAATACAGGCACACTCAACAGTGGGGTTGCCCCGAGAATCAAGGATCTGGCGGGCAGCGAGCTTTTTGATGGCGGGCATGTTATTTATCCTTGAAAAGCCGTTGGAAGAGAGTCAGACCTTGTTTTTTCTTGGCTTCGGCGACGGTGACGTGATGGCCTTCCAGTTGTTGCTCGGCTTTGTAAACGATCAAGCGGGTCTTGTCGATCATGTCGGGGCTAACCGAAACGCTGGTGGCGCCCCACTCGACCAAGTTTTTGGTGATTTCCGGGTAAACCGAAGGGGCTTGACCGCAGATGGAGCAAGAGATGCCGCGCCTTTTGCAAGTCCTGACGATAATCTCGAGGGCTTTTTGGACGCCGGGGTCGCGCTCGTCGTAGACTTCGGTGACCATTTCGGAGTCGCGGTCGCAGCCTAAGATTAACATGGTCAAGTCGTTGCTACCTATGGAGACGCCGTCGATGCCCACGTCGATAAATTCGTCGAGCATGAAGACGTTGTTGGGGATCTCGACCATCATGAAGAGCTTGAAGTCGGGGCGGCGCCTTAAGCCGTGTTTGGCCATGATGTGTTTGATTTGTTTCATGTGCTCGACAGTGCGGACAAAGGGGATCATGACGTGGAGGTTTTTGTAACCCATTTTTTCGCGGACTTTTTTGAGGGCGTCAAGCTCCATGACGAAGATATCGTCGTCGACCAGGTAGCGGTGACAACCCCGGAAACCGATCATGGGGTTTGGTTCGACCGGTTCGTACTTATCGCCGCCTTTGAGGCCGCGGTACTCGTTGGTTTTAAAGTCGGTGGTGCGATAAATAATCGGCCGGCCGTCGAAAGATTCACAGAAAGAGGCCAGGCCCTCAGACAGCTTGTTGATAAAGAACTTCCGCTTGCCTTGTTCCAGAAGGGCCTTGGGGTGGATGCCGATATACTCGGAGATGATAAACTCGGCCCGGAGCAGACCGACGCCATCGACGTATTTTTTGGAGATACCGGCGGCCATTTCGGGCTCTCCTAAGTTGACGTAAACTTTGGTCTTGGTCTTAACGTCGCGGATGTGCTTGATGCCCTGAGGCAGGGTGATTTTTTCGCGTTGAACTTCGAGCTGTCCCAGATAAACCTTGCCTTTGACGGCGTCGACGGTGATGATCTGGTTGTTTTTGAGGAGCTTGGTGGCGCGGCTGGTGCCGACGATACAGGGCACGCCGAGCTCACGGCTGACTATAGCCGCGTGGGAGGTCTGGCCGCCCTGGTCGGTGACGATGGCGGCGGCGCGTTTCATGGCGGGGACGTAGTCGGGAGTGGTCATGGGGGCGACCAAGATGTCGCCGACCTGGACTTTGTCGTTTTCGTCCGGGGACTTCAAAATTTTGACCTTGCCGGAGATGATGCCGGGGCTGGCGGCCGAGCCTTCCAGGATGGCTTTGGGGGGCTGTCCGACGAGCGTGGCCGATTCACCGACTGATTCGACTTTGTCCATGGTGGTGATGGGGCGGGTCTGGACGATGTAGACCTTGCCACCTTCGTAGGCCCACTCGACGTCTTGGGGAAATTTGTAGTGGTCTTGGAGGGTTTGGCCGATTTTGGCGACCTCGATGATGACGCGGTCGGAGACTTTTTGGACGCCGATCTTGCTCTTGGGGACTTGGGTCTGTTTGGTGACCCCTGCCACTTTGATGAGTTGGATGTCCTGGTCGGAGATCTCGCGTTTTTTGATGGTAAAAGTCTTTTTCTCGATCTCGAAGTGGTCGGGGGTGGCGGCGCCTTGGACGATCATTTCCCCGAGGCCAAAAACGGACTCGACGACGATGGTGTCGGTGTCGTTGTTGGTGGGGTTGATGGTGAACATGACGCCGGAGACTTCGGATTGGACCATTTTTTGGACGGGCACGGCGATACCGATTTTGAAGTGGTCGAATTTTTTCTCGACGCGGTAAAAAATGGCGCGGGATTCAAAGAGAGAGGCCCAACACTCCTGGACGGAGCGGACGACTTCGTCTGAGCCGGAGATGTTCAAGAAAGTGGCCTGTTGGCCGGCAAAAGAGGCGTCGGGCAAGTCTTCGGCTGTGGCTGAGGAGCGGACGGCGACTTCCTGGTCTTTTTTGGGAAACTTGGCGTAGGCATCCCTGATGGCCTGCTCGAGGTCGGCGGGCATTTTGGCTTTGAGGATAATGTCTTTGGCTTTTCGACTGGCCGCGTTGAGCTTGACGCCGTTGTTGACGTCGAGACCGGTAAGCGTTTCTTTAATTCTGTGTTGGAGCTGGTTTTGCTCGACGAAGTAGAAATAAGCCGGAGAGGTAACACAAAATCCGTCGGGGACGGGAATGCCGGCGTGGGTCATTTCGCCCAGGTTGGCGCCTTTGCCGCCGACAAGGGGAATATCTTTCTTCCGGATTTCTTTAAACCAGGCGACGTGAGGGTATGAGCTTGTCATGGGCAGGTCCTTAATGAGAGTTAATAGTTAATAGTTAATAGTTAATAGGTTATAGGTGGTGGGCGGGCTGATTGGAAGCAGATAAATTATGGCTACAGATTAATAGTAGTCGAAGTTGGGGGGAAGGTCAAGGAAAGGATGTAGATCATGGATGATTAGTAACTGGCGGCTAGTTGGCTTGATGGTTAAATGGTCAGATGGTAGAGAAGGCGTTAGTTGCAAACCTGAGGAAATTGGCCGCAAAGGTCTTGGCGCTTGAGGCGCGCCTCGACAAAAGTGGGGTCGACAGAGGTGGCTTGGGCGTAGAGGGCGGCGGCTTGCTTTAGTTGATTTTGTTGGGCGTGGCGGTCTGCCTGGCGGGTGTGGGCGGTGGCTAGACTGCGGCGAATGGTGGCGCTTCCGGAATCCAGCTCGAGGGCCTGTTGGTAGTAACCAACGGCCGGGTCGAGGTCGCCTTGATATTCGGCAATCATGCCTAAGTTTAGGTAGACCGGGGGGAAGTTGGGGTAGAGGGCGATGGTGTGCCGGTATGAGGCGATGGCCTCGGGGAGTTGGAGCCTGACTTGGTAGACTTTGGCCAGCTGATAGTAAACGGTGGGGTTGCCAGCATCGGTGGCGGCGGTGGCTTGCCAAAAGGTGATCTCGTCGTGCCAGTCTTGGTTCCGGCGGTAAGTTTGATAAAAATAGAGGGCGGAAGTGGCAATAAGCAGTAACAACGAGACCGAGTTGAAGAGGCGGCGCCTGGTCATGAAAGGTTCCGAACCTTTCATAACGGCCGAGGTGGAGACGAGGATGATGATGGTGGTGATGAGGAGGAGGATGAAGCCGGCGGAGGGGAGGTAGGCGTAGCGTTCGGCAAAGATAAGAGAGGCGGGGAAAAAATTGAGCACCGGCAAGAGGGTGATAAAAAACCAGGCGAGGGCAAAAACGGGCAGGGGGTGACGGCGGCGGGAGCGATAGATAAAAAAGGCCGAGGCTATAAGGAAAGCTGCGGCCAAAAGTAGCGGCGGGGAGAAGGGCGATTGGCTGACGAGTGCCTGATAGTTAAGCTCCGGATAGGTGTAAGTGGAGATATTGCCCCAAAGGGTATGGGAGATGCTCAAGTCAAGGGGAGCCAGAAGCAACTCTAGGTACTTAAGCAGGGCTTTGAGGCCGACCAAGATGGTGGAACCAAAACCCGGTAGCTGCCCGGCACCCCTACTGGTGATATTGAGAAGGCCAAAACGAATGAACAGATAAAGGCC
>CAYMQI010000015.1:0-18798 GCA_964392715.1 uncultured Pseudomonadales bacterium
GATAAAACAAGGATTGGTAGGGCTGGTGGTAGTGCCCAAGGGGAACAGGTTGGGGTTTAGTGAGGATCTGGTTATGGCCGAGGAAAGAAGTGTGACTGGCAACGCGCGGGATTTGAAGACGATCTATGACGAGGTGAAGGGGCGGATTTGCGCCAAAAGGCTACGTGTCAGCGTGTTGGGCTGGGATGATCAAGGTATACTTGAGGAGCAGGGGTTAGGCCTTGGCTTTGATGGAGTAGAGCGCGAGGAGGGTGGCGCCAAAGAAAGCAATGGTGTGCAGGCCAGGAAGGTGAACGGCCGGGAAGAGGAGACGTTGGAGAGTGGTGGCGGTGAGGGCAAAAGTGACCGTGTGGAGGCCGATTTGGTATGAGCGTTTGTAGGAAAGGCCCTTGTTGAGAATGTGGGCCGCCAGCCAGGTGATCAGGGTATTAAAGAGTAGGCCAATGGCGGTACCCAGGGGTAGGGCAAGGACCAAAAAGATAAAGACAAGTAGGGGTGAGTAGGCGATGAGTCGGTCGGTGAAGGTTTGGAGGCGGGTGGTGGCCTGAGTGAGGAGGTCTTTGGTAAGAGTGACGGTTTGACCTTGGGGTAAGTCCAGTTGGGAGTAGGTGAGGATTTCTTTGCGGCTGCTGTCGGGGGTACGGATGATTAGTTGGTCGGCGATGGCGGTGATCAGGGCGCGGTCTTTGGGGAGGGTGGCGGACTCGGTGAGGATGGCCAGGTAGTTAAATTGGTTGGTTTTGAGACCGTCGAGGAATTGGGGAAAGGGAATGTAGACGGGGTCGGGGCGGCCGGCGATATGGAGTTTATTGTCGGTGATGGAGAGGACTAGGGTGTTGGGGTAGGCGGCGACGGTTTGTTCGATGGCTTGGTTGACGAATTTGTCGACCCTGGGCTTGATGGTGAAGTGGTATTGGGCGGTATTGACGGCGGCCAGGACGGCCATAAAGGCAAGAAAGTATTTGACCGAGAAGGAGAATTTGGCCCGGAGGACATGGTTATAGTAGGAGGGGTCGGAGACGGATTTGACGAAGGTGCGCAAAAGGGTTTGAAGTTTATTCATTTGAGACAGTATAGCAAATTGATGCCATAAATGATGAATGACTAACGCCAAAGGACGGACCTTCGGCGTATGGGTTTAGTCGAGGCTTTCGATGATCAATGTACCTAATTTTGACAGGCTGTCTTGCTTTGATTCGACAAATTGTTGGTAAGAGGTGGGGGTGTGTGGGGCGAGTGTTTGTGTTTCGGAGAAGAAGCTGAGTATCAACTTTGGTTTTACCCAAGGAGTTTTTTTGGTGCCAAGGTAATCAGAATAGGAGGAATACCAGTTGGATAATGATGAAGTGAATTCTGAAGGATTGAGGTGGATGTATCTGGAAAGATGTAAAAGATACTCTTCTGAATCGATCAGTACAGCCTTGTATCTTGATTGAAACAACGGGCCAGTGCGTTGGTGTCGTTTATTGAAATAATAGGCATAACGGGTGGAAAGTGAGCGCATGAATTCTTGGATTCCGTTTTGTGGTTGTTGTTTGATGAGAAAGTGAAAATGGTTGGGCATCAAACAATAGCAGAGGAGTTTGATTTCTTTTGAGTAGTTTTTGACTTGATATGTTGTAGCGTCGAAGGTCCGTCCTTTGACGTATATATGTTTGGTTGGGAGGAGGTGTTTGGGCGGGGGAGGGTTGAGATAAGATTTGAGATAGCTGAGAAAAACTCTGTAGTCTTGATCGTCGGCAAAGATCAACCCTTTGTTGACACCGCGATTGTAGATGTGGTAATGGCCATTTTCAGTGTATTGTTTGATGACATTTCTTGATGGCATTTGTTGACTTAAACCTATCAAAATTGTAGGTGTACGTCAAAGGTCCGTCCTTTGGCGTAGGGGATTTTTGTGGTTGGATATTTGGTACAATGTGGCGTAGAAGGGTGTTAATAGTATAAGGAGGTGTATGGCGTTTGATTTTGTTGATTTAAAAAGCAAGTATGAGCAGGTGTTGGCCCTGGTGGCCGATGACCTCAAAGGGATACAGACCGGACGGGCCAAGCCGTCGTTGGTGGAGGACGTGATGGTCGAGGCGTATGGGACGCGCATGCCCGTCAAGGAGCTGGCGACGATTACGGCCCCTGATCCACACATGATTGTGGTGGCGCCTTGGGACAAGAGCGTGATTGAGACAATTGAGAAGGCGTTGTCGTCGGGGCAGACCCAGTTTAACCCGGCGGTTGATGGACAAGTGATCCGGATCAAGATTGCCCAGTTGACCGGTGAGAAACGGGAAGAGCTGATACGGATGGTGGCCCAGAGGCTCGAAGGCGGCAAACAGATGATCAGGACCGAGAGGAATGACGCCAAGCGGGATGTCGAGGCGCAGAAGGGCCAGAGTGGGATCAGCGAAGACAACATTGCCTACGATGTAGAACAGCTGGATAAATTCACCCATGAATATAACGAGAAACTGGCGGAGATGGGCCGGAAGAAGGAAGAAGAGTTAAGTGAGATCTAGATCATAGAGCATTGATCGCAGATCTTGGATCATGGATGGTGTGTTACAATGGGTGGCATGACTTTGGTTTTGACGATATTGGTGTTGTTGGGAGTGTTGTCGTTTCTGGTGCTGATCCACGAGTTCGGGCACATGATAGCGGCCAAAATTTTTGGAGTGAGTGTAGAGGAGTTTGGGATTGGTTACCCACCGCGGGCGGTGAAGTTATTTCGGAAGTGGAAGACCGACTTTACCCTGAATTGGTTGCCTTTTGGAGGGTTTGTGCGGATGCTTGGTGAGGAGCGGGGTGGCGAGTTGCAGGGGGTGGCGGCGGCGGGCCAGTTTTACAGCAAACGAAAGTGGCAGCGGATGGTGATTATTTTGGCGGGGGCGGCGACCAATTTCGTGTTTGGAGCGGTGGCTTTTTCGGTTGTTTACACACTGGTGGGGATTCCCACCAACATGCCGGGGGTGGCGGTGGCGCGGGTGTATCAGGGCTCGCCGGCCGAGCAGGCAGGGGTAATGGTGGGTGATATTGTGGAGTCGGTAAAAGTGGAGGGGCAGGAACTAGCGGTGGGGGATGTGGGCGGGTTTGTCCAGTTGGTGGGTGAGAATTTGGGTAAGAGGGCGGAGTTGGTGCTGTCGGGCGAGTCGGCCAGGAACGTGTCGGTTTATGTGCGAACCAAGGAGGAGACGCCGGAGGGTGAAGGGGCTCTGGGGGTGGCGATCGCCCCCAATATCCAGATGGCCCGTTACCCGGTATGGCAGATGCCGTTTCGAGGCATGGTGGTGGGTATTAAAGCTGCGGTAGGGTTTGGGATATTGATTGTGGGTGCTTTATACAAAATGGTGCATGATCTATTGGTGGCGGGGGTGGTGCCGGCAGAGGTTGCCGGGCCGGTGGGGATTGTTTATCAGGCTTCCAAGCAAGAAATCCTCAAGGAAGGGCCGGTGGCGGTGATTCATTTAGCCGGAGTGTTGTCGATCAATTTGGCGATAGTAAACGTGCTGCCGCTGCCGGCTTTGGACGGCGGGCGGGCGATGTTTGTGTTTTTGGAAAAATTTTTAGGCAAGAGGTTTAAACCGATTTATGAAAACTGGGCCAATATGGTGGGGTTTGGCCTGTTGTTGCTATTGATCGTGCTGGTGAGTTTGAGAGATACGGGAGTGATCTTGTCGGACCGGGGAATAAACTGGGGAAGCATTACGAAGATTTTTGGCAAGTGATCAATGGTTAGATGGCTAGAATTGGGGGAGGGTGATCTCGACCAGGTCGCCGTTTTTGTCTTGGTAGATGGGTAGATTGTCGGCAACGGCGCGGTCGGTAAAGAGAATGCCTTCGAGGTGGTCGAGTTCGTGTTGGATGACGCGGGCGGGGAAGGACTCGAAGCGTTTGGAGTGCTTGAGCAAAGATTGGGTGGTTGGATCGAGAGTGAAGTACTCGAGTTTGATCCATGCGTGGCGTTTGACCGGGGCATAAAGCTCTGGGATGGAGAGGCAGCCTTCCAGGAAAGGTTTGTCGGGGTTGGGGCCGAGAGTAAGCTGTGGTGAGACGCGAGTGGGAGTCGGGTTGATATAGGTGCGCAGGATCCGGTCACCTTGTTTGTTTTTGAGGCGGGTGGCAAAAATCCTTAAGTTCTTGCCGACTTGGGGAGCGGAGAGGCCGACGCCCTCGGGGTTTCTTTTTTTATCCAAAGTTTGTGCTAAGTCGTTGATAAAGTCGACCAGTTTTTTGTCGATGGCGGTGACCGGTTTGGATTTGGTGCGGAGAATAGGGTTTGGAATGGTGAAAATTTTCATAAAAATCAAAAATCAAAATAACAATTAAAAATGCAAAGATTTGGATTTCGGTAATGAATTATACGAGATGATGTCGAGCGGTGCTAATCTTGGGGCAGGGCGTTGAGGGCTTCTTGGGCTTTGGCGTTGCCGGGGGCGATGTAGTTTAAGATGTATTGGTACTGCTCCCTGGCCTGGTCGTAGTGTTGGTTTTGGACGTAAAGGGCGGCCAGTTGCATGCGGGCGGCTTCGTAGTTTGATTTCATGTCAACGGTGCGCTCTAAGTATTGTTGGGCCAGATCCAGGTTATTAAGGTCGGTGTAGATCAGGCCCAAGTTGTAGGTGAGCTTGGCGTCGGTGGGGGCGAGCGTTAAGCTTTGTTCGATGATGGAGCGGGCAAAGTTGAGCAGTGAGGGGTCGATGGTGGCGAGGCGGATGTAGACGCCGGCTTGGGTTTTGTAAAAGTTAATATGGCGGGAGTTTTGCTGGAGGGTGGTGGCGGATTCTTGGAAGGCCCTCTGGGCCAGTTGTTGGGTGGTCTGGTCGCTGCCGGTGCTAGCTTGGGCGAGGGCGGCTTTGGAGAGAGTGTCGGCAAAGTCGTTGTGGTACATGGGTTCGTCCGGAGAGAGGCCTACGGCTTGCTGGTAGCTTTGCAGGGAGAGCCCCAATTGGTTGCCTTGTTCGTATTTTTGGGCGGCGGAGTAAAAAAGGTCGGCCCTTAAGTAATTCACGTTTTTGTAGAGGAAAAAGAGGGCGACGATGGTGATCGTGCCAAAGGCAGTGTAGTCATAGACCGAAAGAGAGTTTGGTTGGTTTTTCAGTTTGCGCCGCTCTCTTTTGGTGAGAGTGGTGGGGATGGTTGGAAGGAAGCCGGAGATTTGATCGGTGTAGATAAGATAAATGGCAGGGAAAGTGAAAAAGAGGACGGTGACGGCCACGGTGGAAAAGCCGAAGAAGTTACTAATGACCAGGGCAATAAAACCGCAAGCGAGGGCGGCTGGTAATAGGTCGCTATCTTTCGAGGAGGTGGTGCGAAAACTGAAAAAGAGGTAAGCGCCGATAAGAAATAAGTAGCTGCCAAGGCCCAGGATCCCGGTGGTGGCGGCAAAGTTTAAGAATTCGTTGTGGGCTTTGTTGTAGAGAAAATCCCATTCGGAGACGAGGTTATGAGCAAGCGGACGAAAGTTGTAGTAGCTATAGGCGAAGGTTTCGACGCCGGTGCCGGTGATGGGGTGGTGTTTGAAGACCTTGATGGCCCCGCCCCAGACGATCTCGCGGATCTTACCCGATTCGGTGCCACCGGTTTCCAGAACGGTGCCGCTGGTCGTCGGGGCCTGGCTTTCTTGGGTGACTGGTTGGGAGCCGAACCTGCTTACCAATTGGCTGAGGCTTGGGGTGAATTCGGTGCCGAAATAGCCGGCGATGAGGGCAAGCACAGCGGTGGTGATGAGCAAGGGTTTGGCGGCCTGTTTGTGGTGGGTGCGGATGAGACTGATAAACCAAAAGAGGCCAAAAGCGACGGCCAAACCCAGCAAGCCGGAGCGGGAGCGGGTGAAGATGAGGACGCTAAAGAGTAGGGTTTGGCAGAGGAGGTTGGCGGCGGCGCCTAGCTTGGTGAGTTTCCTGTTGGTAAGTTGCCACCAAAGGAGGGGCAGGAGCATGACTAGATAAGCGGCCAGCCAGTTGGGCTGGCCGAAAGTGCCGTAGATGCGGGTTTGCACGTCCTGTTGCCAGCAGTCAACCGAGAGCTGGCCGGCGACCGCCAGGCAACTTGGGGAGTAACCAAAGTGCTCCGGCAGGGCGTAGAGACTGCCGACGAGGGCGCCTCCGAGAATAAATCTGAGGGCGGTGCGGGCTCGATCTGGGTCAAAGTTGGCGACAAAAAGATAGAAGAGACTGGTGTAGGAAAGGGTGGAAAGCAAGCCGCCATGGAAACGCGAGTAGTAACCAAAGAGGCTGGTGTGGCGATCGATGCTAAAAATGGTGGAGAGGAGCTGCGAGGCCAGAAAGAGAAGTAGGGGCAGGTCGAGGGGGGTGCGGACGAGCAGGATTTTTTTGGCGATGATCATGCGGGCTGTCCAAAGAGTGAGGAGAATGATGGTGGCGGTGTAGACGAAGACCATTTTGGGAAACTCAAAAAGCTCGGAAAGGGAGGGATACCAGATGAGGGGAAGGGCGAGGAAGAAAAAATAGAAAGTGTAGATAATGGCGGTATGGAGGTAGTGATCGAGGGTTTTCATAAGGGTAAGTTTAACAGAAAGTTGCGAGGAGCGGTGGTTAAATGGCTAGATGGTTAATGGTTTTTGTTAAGTAGCCATTTGGCTATATGACCAGTTGACCATCAATCCTGTTTTGATAGTGGTATGTTATCATTACTACTCGCAACTGGATGATGGAAGATGAAAAATGAGAAATGAGAAATGAATAATACTGATGACGAGGTGGTCATGGAGGCTGATGATTAACCGATTCTTTGGATTCTTCTCACACGATGTCGGGATTGACCTGGGGACTGCCAACACGTTGATGATGATCCCGGGAAAGGGCATTGTGGTGAAAGAACCCTCGGTGGTGGCGCGGCACTTAAAAAGCCAAGCGATCCTGGCGGTGGGGAGCGAAGCCAAGCGGATGGTGGGCAAAACGCCGGGAGCAATTGAGGTGGTGCGGCCCTTAAAGGACGGGGTGATTGCCGATTTTGACGCGGCCGAGGCGATGCTTTCCTATTATATTCGGCAGATCCATGAGGGCGGTTCCAGGTGGATTCCCAAAGTGCCAAGGCCGAGGGTGGTGGTGGGGGTACCCTCGGGAGTGACCGAGGTGGAAGCGCGGGCGGTGCAGGATGCAGCTTTGTCGGCCGGGGCGCGGGAGGCTTACTTGGTGGAGGAGCCGATGGCGGCGGCGATCGGGTCGGGGATTGATGTGGGCGAGCCAGTGGGGCGGATGGTGGTGGATATTGGCGGCGGGACGACGGAGATTGCGGTGATTTCATTGGGGGGGATTGTGGTCAACCGGTCGATTCGGGTGGCCGGCGATGAGTTTGACGAAGCAGTGACGGTGTTTGCCAGAATGAAGTATGGGTTGGTGATCGGGCAGCCGACGGCTGAGGCGGTGAAGATTGCAGCCGGGTCGGCGGTGGCGTTTGAAAAAGACGAACAATCGGTTGAGCCGAGGGGGAGAGGCGGGGGTAAAAAGAAAAGGGGAAGTGAGGAAGAGGTGGAAGTGGTAGAGCCCCGCCTGGGCAAGAAAGGGCCGCTGTACGCGGTGGTGCGGGGGCGGGATCTGGCGACTGGTTTGCCCAAGAGCATTAAGTTTGACAGTATTGAAGTGCGTGAGGCGCTGTCGCCGGTGGTGCGGCAGATTTTGACGGCGATCACCGAGACGATTGAGGAAACCCCGCCGGAGCTGGTGGCCGATATTTTGGAGAATGGGATAGTGTTGGCCGGAGGGAGTTCGCTACTTAGAGGTTTGGATAAACTGATGTCGGAGGAGACGAAGATGCCGGTTTGGAGAGTTGATGAACCGCACATGGCAGTGGTGAAAGGAACGGCGGCGGCCCTGGCGGATCCGAGGCTGTTGCAACAGGTGAAAATGGTGGGAGGGGTGAGGTAGATCTTAGATCGTAGATTGTAGATAGAGATGGTGGTGGGGGTTGCGAGCTGGTAGGATTAAGCTATGAGGCTTTTTTGGTGGATGAGGAGAAATAGAGAGCTAAACGGAGTGGCGGCAGTGGTGTCCCGGGTGTTTAGCCCGTTGGTAGTGTTGCCGGTAACGCTGATCGTGGCTTCGTGGAGCGCTTACATCAGCGGGCAGAGGTGGATGTTTTTGGTGCTTTTGGTGTGGTTGGACGCGCTGCTGCCGGCGGCGGTGCTTTATTGGTTTGTCAAAAAGGGGGAAGTGCGATCGGGTTTTGATATCACCAAACGGGAGGAGAGGGTGCCGCTTTTTTTGTTCGTGGTGTTGGCCCACTTTGTGGGTGTGGCTCTGGCGTGGTTTTTGAACCGGCACCCGACGGCTGAGTATTTGAGCATGTTCTTTGTGTTGGTGCTGATCTTTACGATCTTGACGCTTAGATGGAAAGTAAGTGTGCACACGGGAGTGATCAGTTCGTTGGTGACGTTTGTGGTGTTGGTCTTTGGGCGGGATTTGGTGTGGCTTTACGGCCTAGTGTTCCTGGTGGCCTGGGCGAGGGTGCAGGGACAGTTTCATAGGTCATCACAAGTGTTGGCGGCGGGGGTGATTCCAATTGTAGTATTGCCGGTGATGTTTTTTGTGTTTGGGTTTTTGTAGAATAGAGGCATGAAGTTGGTTGGCGTCAAGGAAAATTTGGTGTGGGCCCTGTCGTTTGCAGTGGTGAGCGTGGCAGTGGTGGGGCTGGATGGGTTGGGGGTGTTTGGTCCAATCAAACGGGCGGTGGAGCCGGGTGTGGCGGAGGTTTCAATGCTGGTGGGTGCGGTGACAAAGATGGTGGGGGCGCCAGCGGCGGCGGTGAAATTTTATTTTAAAGGTGGGCGGGTGGTGAGCGATTTGCAAGCAAGGTTGGCCGAGAGGCTGGTGGATGAGGCCAGAGTGGCGGAGCTTGCCGGCGAGAATGCGCGAATGAGGAAACTGCTGGGGGTAGATTTGCCGGCCGTTTGGAAGTTTTTGCCGGCCAGAGTGGCGGCGGCGGATGAGGAAAAGTTGTTGATTGTGGCGGGGCAGGCAGATGGGGTGGAGCAGGGCATGAGCGTGGTGAGCGAGGCAGGAGTGCTGGTGGGCCGGGTGGGGCGCGTGTCTGCGGGCGTGAGTGAGGTGGTGCCGGTGGCGGCGGTCAAGAGCAGCGTTGCAGTAAGGGTGGCGGGGGGTGGGGCTGGGGGAATTGTACATATGGAGGGCCAAGGTTTGGTGATGGGCAAGATTCTGCAAGAAACCAGGATTGAGATGGGGGATGTAGTGGAGACTTCGGGAGAGGACGGGCTGGTGCCTGGAGTGTTGGTGGCCAGGGTGGTGGAGGTGCTGGAACAAGAAGGGCAGGTATATAAACAGGCAAAGTTAGTGGCTTTGGCCCCAACCGATCAGGCGGGGGTGTTTGTGGTGGTGGGGAGGGAGTAAAAGTGCAAAAGGCAAAAGTTAAAAATCCCTCCTACGCTGAAGCTTCGGCGGGTAGGCAAAATGGCAGGGCAAAATTTAAAATTTAGAAGTTTAAGATGGTTTTTTTGCTGACAACTTTATTGCTGGCGATAGTGGAGAGGTTGGGGTGGCCGCACGGACTGGCGGTGGCGTTGGTGGTGGCGCGGCTGGCGGCTGGCGGCGGTGACAGTAGATGGGTGATGTTGAGCGCGTTTGGGGCCGGAGTGCTGGTGGATCTGGTGTTTTTGAACCGGTTGGGGGTGAGTGCGCTGATATTTTTGGGAGTGAGGCTTGGGTTTTTGGTGATAAATAGCGTGGTGGGGGACCGGGTACCGTGGACGGTGGGGGTGGCGGCGGTGCTGGTTAGTGTGATTGAGTTGTGGCTGGGCGGCTTGCCGGTTATTTGGTGGCAATTGGTGATTGGTGGCCTGGCGGCGATGGGTTTTTATGGCTTGTTTAAGCGCGACTTTCGCGGGGGAGACGAGGTTTTTCTGAGGCGGTCTTGAGGTTTGGGCGGTGATGGGTTAGGATGGGCAGTTAAGGGAGGGGCATGAGAAGATTGAATTTGAGGGAAGCGTATGACTGGCAAAAGAAAATGGTGGTGGGCAGTAACCTGAAAAGTTCGGTGGATAAGTCGCGGCTTTTCTTGCTTAAAGTGATGTTTTTGTGCGTGTTGGTGGTGATGGCGGTGCGGCTGGTAAAACTTCAGGTGGTGGAGGGGGCGGTCTATCGGCAGAGGAGTGATAATAACCGAATTTATGAGCGGCGGGTGGTTGCGCCAAGGGGAGTGATTAAAGATAGGAATGGCCAGGCGTTGGTGGTGAACCAACCGGTGTATAAATTGCTGGCCAATGATAGGGGTAAATTGTTGAGCGAATTGACACCGATTTCCCGAGAGGAGGCGCTCAAGCTGGATGCCTCCGGCAGCAATGGAGTGGTGTATGACATTGGCCGGTACTATCCCCAAGGGGCGGTGTTTGCACATTTGGTGGGCTATGTGGGCTTGGCGGATGAGAGCGATGTGGCGTCCGGGGATTATGTCTTGGATGACTGGGTGGGGCGGGAAGGGGTGGAGAAACAATATCAGGATAGCTTGGCGGGAGTGGTGGGGTCGGAATTGATTGAAGTCAATGCCAGCGGAGAAGTGATCAGGCGGGTGGGGGAAGTGTCGCCTAAGTCTGGGGCAAACCTGATTGTGTATGCGGATGCCGGGCTGCAGCAAGTGCTGTTTGACCAGATGGCCGGCAGGCCGGGAGTGGCGGTGGCGACTGACCCCAGAACCGGGGAGGTGTTGGCATTGGTGTCGACTCCAGCGTTTGACCCGAACTTGTTTAGTTCCCAGAGACCAGAGGATAAGCGGGCCAAGGCGGAGAAGCTGCCCACGATCCTGACCGATGAGGCCAAGCCCCTGTTAAATCGGGCGGTGAGTGGTGCGTACCCGCCGGGGTCGATATTCAAAGTAGTGCCGGCGGTGGGAGGGTTGGAGACCAAGACGGTGACGAAGGCGACGACGGTGGAGGATACCGGTGAAATAAAAGTGGATGAGTATAGTTATAAGAATTGGTATTTTACGCAATATGGGGGGACTGAGGGGTTGGTGGATATCGTCAAGGCGCTCAAACGCAGTAATGATATTTATTTTTATAAATTAGGCGAATGGCTGGGGCCGACGGAGTTGGCCCATTGGGCGGGTGAGTTTGGGTTGGGGAACGTCACGGGAGTGGATTTACCCGGAGAGGTAAGCGGTTTGGTGCCCACACCGGTGTGGAAGGAAAAAACTAAAGGAGAGCGGTGGTTTTTGGGCAATACTTATCACTTTGCCATCGGGCAGGGTGATTTGTTGGCCACACCATTACAACTTAACCAAATGATGGGGGTGATTGCCTCTGGGGGGAGGTGGTGCAAGCCCAAAGTGGTCAAGAGCGTGGGGAGCGATGAAGTGGGGGAGAATGTGTCTTGTAGGCAGTTGTCGATTAGTGAGGAGACGCTCTCGAGTGTGCGTCAGGGGTTGGTGCAAGCTTGTGAGGTGGGGGGGACGGGGTTGCCGTTTTTTGATTTTGATTTGGGGCGTTTTGGCGGTCAGTATAGCGGGGAGAGATCTAGGGTTGCTTGTAAAACGGGCACGGCCCAGTTTTTTGATCTTGAAGATAAAACGCACGCGTGGTTTTCGGTGTTTGCACCGGCAGTAGAACCGGAAATCCAGTTGACGGTACTACTGGAAGGGGCGGGCGAGGGGTCGGTGGAAGCGGCGCCGGTAGCCCGAGCCGCGCTTGAATATTGGTTTGGAGGGAAAGTGGGAGAGTAGCTATGGGTGGTGAAATGGATAGAGGAGAAAGGGCGACTGTGGCGGTGTTGGCGTCGGTGTCTGGGTTTGGGGCGAGGGAATTTGGGAGAGGTTTGTCACGGGTGGAGACAGTTCAAGAAATATGGGAAGCCGATGATGCTTCGTTGGCTTGGATGGGTTATTCAAAGGCGATGGTGCGTAAAATCTTGAAGAGAAAGGCTGAAGTGGAGCCTGATAAGTATTTAGAAAGTTTGGAGGCTAGAGGAATTGGGGTGCTGTCAGTTTTGGACGGTGATTATCCACCAAAGCTTAGGGAAATACAAAACCCACCATTTGTATTGTTTATAAGGGGTAGGTTGCCCAGCACGGACAGACCATGGTTGGCGGTGGTGGGCACCAGAAAACCTACGGCTTATGGGGAGTGGGTGGTGGAGAAGTTGGTGGCGCCGGTAGCTGCTCAGGGTGTGGTGATTGTGTCAGGTCTGGCTTTTGGAATAGATGCTTTGGCTCACAGAGTTACTTTGGAGGTTGGCGGGCAGACGGTGGCGATACTTGGCGGAGGGGTGGATAAGATTCAGCCTTCAGGAAACAAAAAATTGGGTGAGAGAATAATTAAAGAAAGAGGAGCGGTGGCCAGCGAGTATTCGCCTGAGTCGGAAGTGTTGAAACAGAATTTTGTGATCAGGAACAGGATTGTTGCGGGAGCGTGTTGGGCGGTATTGGTCGTACAAGGCACGAGCAAAAGCGGGACACTGGTGACGGCACGGGAAGCAAATAAGGAAGGGAGGTTGGTGCTGGCGGTACCGGGACCGTTGGATAGTGAGATGAGTGAGGCACCCAATTCACTGATCCAACAAGGGGCGGGTGTGGTGCTGAGTGCGAATGATATTTTGGAGAGATTGGGGGTGGGTGGATCAGCGAGGCGCAAGGCCGAGATGGACTTGTCCAGGTTGTCGGATGATCAAAGGAAGGTCTGGGAGGCTTTGACAGAGGCCAAGGATTTGAGTTTGGTATCGAGGGAAATTGGCGTCAGTGTGGGAGAGCTAACCGGGGTAGTCACGCTGATGGAACTTGCCGGTTTGGTGGTGGTTGAGGGAGGGGTGGTGAGGAGAAAAGTTTGACAAGGGTGAGAGAATGGAACATTATTTTGGTTGACAAGAGGGTCGGGATTTTGTGTTAAGGTAGTACATGTTGACGCGCGATGATAAATAATTATGGCGGGTAATAAGATGAATTTAGTGATTGTGGAGTCGCCGACCAAAGCGAAAACGTTGACCAAATTCTTGGGGAGCGATTATTTGGTGGCGGCGAGTATGGGGCATATCCGGGATATCCCGAGCAACAAGATGAACATTGATGTGGAGGGGGATTTTGAACCGACTTACGAGCTGTCGGCGGGTAAGAGTAAGGCGGTGGCCCAGCTTAGAAGCTTGGCCAATAAGGCAAGCCGGATTTACTTGGCGACTGACCCGGACCGCGAAGGAGAGGCAATTGCTTATCATGTGCGCTATGTCTTGGAGAAGGCAGCCAAGGGTAAGACCAAAAAAGAGTTTGTCCGGATTACCTTCCATCAAATAACTAAGGCGGCTGTGGAGGAGGCAATTGCTCATGCTGGTGCCGTGGACATGAAGTTGGTGGATGCCCAACAAGCAAGAAGGGTGCTGGATCGGCTGGTGGGGTATTCGCTCTCGCCGGTACTGTGGAAGAAAGTGCGCCGGGGTTTGTCGGCCGGGCGGGTGCAGTCGGTGGCGCTTAAGTTGGTAGTCGAGCGAGAGGGAGCAATTGAAGCATTCAAGGAGAAAGAATACTGGGAAGTGAGGGTCAAGGTGAGTAAGGTTGGGAAAGTCGCCGGGGAGTTTTGGGCTGATTTGGTGGAGGTGGATGGTCAGCCAATCGTTGCGGGCAAAGGTGATGACCGGAAGTTTGTGGTCAATGATAAGAGAATCGCCGGGCCGATTGTGGCGGATCTTGAAAGGGCGGGTTACAAGGTACTCTCGGTAGACAGAAAGGAGCGCAAGCAGTATGCCAAGCCGCCATATACGACGAGCACGTTGCAGCAGGCTGCCGGCAATAAGTTGTCGTGGACGGCCAAGAGGACCATGAGTGTGGCCCAAAAACTTTATGAGCAGGGTTTAATTACTTATCACCGGACGGATTCGTTTCATTTGGCGGGGGAAGCAGTGGACGCGGCCCGGGGGTATATCGGCGGAAAGTTCGGGAGTGAGTTTGTGCCGGAGAAGCCCAATTTTTATCGGACCCGCAGCAAGAGTGCTCAGGAGGCCCATGAAGCGATCCGGCCGACTGAGGTGATGCTTAACCCTGGAAAGATGGAGGCGGACGCGGCCGGGCAGAAGTTGTACGCGATGATTTGGCGGCGGTTTGTGGCTTGTCAGATGAGTCCGGCGGCAGTGGACGCGACCAGCGTAAATGTGGAAGGGTCGGGAGAGAAGAAGTATAAGCTAAAAGCATCAGGGTCGATTTTGAAGTTTGCCGGATGGAGAAAAGTTTATGGCCGTGGTAATGGCGATGACGGAGACATCGTGTTGCCGGAAGTGGGAGAAGGGGAGAGCTTGGAATATAAGGATTTGGCAAGCCAGCAGAAGTTTACTCAACCACCGGCGCGCTACAACGATGCATCATTGGTGAAAACTTTAGAGGAGTTGGGGATAGGGCGGCCCAGCACCTACGCGCCGACGATCAGTACGATCATTAGCCGGGGTTATATAGAACGCAAAGAAAAAAGATTTTTCCCGACGGCGGTGGGGGTGACGGTGGTTGATTTCTTGAGCAAAAATTTCAAAGGAATTATGGATTATGGATTTACCGCAGGGATGGAAGGGGATCTGGACAAGATTGCCGAGGGCAAGAGAGAGTGGGTGAAGGTAATCCGTGAGTTTTGGAAACCCTTTATTAGTCAAGTCAAAACCGTTGAGAAAGAAGCGAAAAGAGCGGCGATACCGGTGGAAAAAACGGGCAAGAAGTGCCCGAAGTGCGGCGAGGGTGAGTTGGTGATTAGGGCTGGCAAGTTTGGCAAGTTTTTGAGTTGCTCGAGATTTCCGGAGTGTAAGTTCACGCAAAACTATCGGGAAGTAATTGATGGAATTGTTTGTTCTAAATGCCAGAAGGGTGAGGTGGTGGTAAAGCGGACGAGAAAAGGCAGAACTTTTTACGGTTGTTCGCGGTACCCTGAGTGTGATTGGGCGAGTTGGACGGATCCCCGGCAAGGAGAGAAGAACGGGAAGGGTAAGAAGAGCTAAAAAGGGCTTGCAGAGGGTCCCAAGTTTGAAGTAATATCGTGGACATGGATTTGAAAGCGTGGCCGATACTTTACCATGATATTTTGCGGGTCAAAGACAAAAAACACCATTTGGGGGTATGTAGTTTGTGGACGCAGCGAGACGTGGTGGAGGAGATTTTGGAGGACGTGGCCTATAACGTGATCGGGAATTTGTATAGCGGTCAGGGTATCAACGCGATGATTCGAAACGTGATGGCCAACCCAAATATCCGCACGATTGTGATTTGGGGTTCTGAGATGAGCCTGTCGGGACATTCACTGCTGCAATTTATGAGGCAGGGTTTGGATGAGAGGCGAAAGATTGTTGGTGGGCGGGGAGAGATTGAGGCAGAAATACCCGATGGGGTGATAAAAACTTTTCGAGAGAGGGTGCGAGTCATTGATATGCGCGGCAAAGAGGCGCGGGAGTTTAAAAAAGAGATGGCTAAACTGGCGGCAGAGACTCACGAACCGTTTGCCAAGAAACCGAGGTTGTTTAAAAAGTCGGAGCCAAAGGCCGAGGTGTTGCCGAGCGAACAAACGGGGTTTAGCGTGCGTGGGGCTAAAGTAGCGCATGCGTGGCTTAAATTGTTAAACGAGATTTATAAGTACGGCCGACCAAAGTTCACGCGCTACAGCCAGGATAATGAGATCAAAGAAATATTAAATTTGACGGCGGTGGTGGAACGGGAAGATCCGGATGAGGTGTATTTTCCGGAGTATATGCCGTTTACCGAGTTGGAGCTTAAGGCTTATTACGCCGAACTGATGACCGACCGGGAGATACCGGGAGTGGCGTATAACTATGGGAAGTTGCTTCGAAAAGATTTTGGGATTGATCAAGTCAGCGAAATAAAAAAGTTATTGAAGAAGCGGCCGACGAGCAAAAAGATGGCGATGACGCTGATCGATCCGAAGCGGTTTTGGAATGACGCTTCAACCTCGGACACGCCGTGCCTGACCCAACTGTTTGGCAGCGCCCAGGACGGGATGTTTTTTCTGACGGCTCACTTTCGGTCACAGGACATGGTGCACGGGTGGCCGAGGAATACTTATGCCCTGCGTAAATTACAGAAGGATATTGCCGATAGTGGTAAGTTGAAGCTCGGTTCCTTAACGATGATTACCCACAGCGCGCATATTTACGGCGATGATTTTAAACTGGTGGAGAACTTGCTGATGGATTGGTATGAGAAGGAATTGCCGTTTTCTAGCGCGGTGCATTATGAGTTTGACAGGCGCGGCAATGTGGTGGTGGAGGTGATCCAGGAATCAGAGGCACAGGTGTGGCCGTGGTTTAAAAAGCGGTATGAGGACGGGGCGAAAGTGCCGTTTGCGGTGGCGGCTTCGTTGAAGCGGATGCCCAAGCGGGGCAAGAAGGCGGGGAAGTTAATTCGGGCGACGCTCTATAACGTTAATGGGGGAGCGCCTTTGAAAATTTTTGAGGGGCGGGTGGCGCAAGAGGTAGCTTACCAAATGACGGACTGGGGGTACCTGAAACTGCCGGCGCATGCGATGTACATTGGCCAGGAACTGCAGCGGGCTGAGGAAGCGATTATGGCGGGGAAGGGGTACCATCAGGATCCGGCCTGAAGATAAGCACGAAATCCGAAATTCCAGCCTTCGCCACCTCTTACACTCAAGCTACAAAGGTCAAGAAGGCTTCGGCTGGCAGGCAAAATTCTAAACATATTCAAAGCACAAAATTTTGAGTTCAAAACTATTGGTTTAGTGTGAGGCATATTGGATGGCCACTAAATGTAGGGGCTTTTTCCTAAGTTTAGTGTTGTGGGAGTGAGTGTGTATTTGGTATGTTGGAGGGGAGAGCGGGAGCTCTTTTTTGTAGAGGTAAGGAGGGTTGTTTATGTCGGTTGTTGGTCGTGAGAGCCTACAAACTATCGATAGGAATATTGATCGTTTCTTGGGGTTTTTTGAAGGCGAAGATGGAGTCGCGATTGAGGTTATGATGACAGCCCAACTGGCTTGGTTGATGGCGAGAAAACCTTTGTTGTTAAAGGACATTAAGCAGGATGCGGGTGCGGTTTTTAAGAATATCCTTGACGAGGCCGTTGAGTTAGTGCAGGAGTATGGCTATGGTAGGGATGATCGAGGCGCGTGTGTAAAGGAGGCGGCTGATGTTGGTGTATATACAACGAGTGGAGTGATGTTCCATTTGCAAGAAATGACAAGACGCCAAGTAGCAACTTGTGTTGCAGTAATGCACAACATGGCTGATATTGAAGGTGAGGGAATGCGTGGGTTTTCGGCAAAGGTAATTGACGTGATTACTAACAAAAACGACCACAACATTCCCCGGGCATGTTTGTTTGTAATTGAGGGTGAGAGTGATGAGGACATGAACAAGAGGACCAATGAGACAATAGGGGCATTGAAGAGGTTGAGGAGACATTTTGGCGGAGGCGAGTTGGATGGTCGGACGCGCGATTTGATAAATGCTAAGGCGGTTGAGCTGGTGTCCATGAAGATACCGGAACTGGTGTCAGTTTTTATTGAGGGGTTGGCCGATAAGGTAACGGTTTGGCGGGAGAGTGTTGCTTGACGCAGGGATGTGTATTTGATACGTTTTATGGCTAGAGCCCCAAAAGGTAATTTATTTAGTCGGAGATTTATGTCTAGAAATAAGGAACAGTATATAGGGCCGCCTGTTTTCCTTCCTGGTGACGAAGAATGGAAGACGAGTGAAAGTCGTAATCCGATGGTTGTAAGATACAGGGCTATTGTGGAAGGGAGAGTAAAGTGTAATGGCGACTTGGGTCCTGGCAGCGGTTTGGGTGCGGTGGAGCGAGCGGACATATTATTGATGCTTATGGGTAGGATCAACCTCGAAAGGATGGGGGAGATTTGGGGAGTTGCCAATTTACCTTGGATGGTACAGGCTCGACATATTGAGCTACTTGACAGGTTTTCATATGACGAGTTTGACCCTTCATCGGTGCGTCCAGAGGAGGCTGGGGTAGGGAGCCCAGTGTGGGAGTACAGAGAACTAAGCAGTTGGGTGGTCTCGCTAAATGCCAGAGGATGATGGTGTTGGCCGTTGAAAAATTTGCTTCGGACTGATTTACTTGTTTTATTTCTTGGCAGTTTGTATAGTGAGGTTTGATGGAAAATAAACGCGGTAAATTGATCAGTTTCGAGGGCGGGGAAGGAGCTGGCAAGACTGAGCAGAGCAAAGTTCTGGAGGGGCGGCTTGCGGATGCCGGGTTGGAGGTGGTACGGCTTAGGGAGCCGGGCGGGACGGTGATTTCAGAACAGATCCGCGAGGTGGTGCTGTCGGCCAAAAACCAAAAGTTGACCGATCGGACAGAAGTATTGTTGTTTCAGGCTGCTCGGGCGCAGATTTACGGCGAGGTGGTGCTGCCGGCTCTCTCCGCGGGCAAAGTGGTGCTGATGGATAGAACGCGGGATAGTAGTGTGGTCTATCAGGGGATGGTGCGTAACATGGGGGTGGAACTTATCGAGAAACTTAACGATATTTCGACGCAGGGCACGGTGCCGGACCTGACCATATTGTTGGACGTGTCGCCCGAGGTGGGGTTGAAGCGGAGGACTGAGGTGAGTGAACTGGACAGAATCGAGATGCTCAATCATGGGTTTCACCAAAAAGTGCGGGAGGCATACTTGGAGTTGGCCAAAGAAGACAAAGACGGGCGGTGGGTGGCGGTGGATGCGGAAGCGGAGTTTGACCAAGTGAGTGCCGAGATTTGGCGGATAGTAAGTGGTAAATTGGAGTTGACTTAAGTTTGGCTGTTGACAGGTGTGTAGGAGAAGTGTAACCTTAAATCCCAGAGCGTGTTGAGGCCAGAGATGCTTCAGAAGTCACACAAGCTCTGGATTTTTTTTGC
>CAYMQI010000016.1:0-8781 GCA_964392715.1 uncultured Pseudomonadales bacterium
TTTAATCGCCAAGATCCGTTATGCTTATGATCAGGGATGGATCATAAAAAGTTACAACAGGGATAAATTTATTCGGGAAGTAAAAGAGGCTCAACAATATGCTCAAAAGAGGCCGGTGAAGGCAATTAGATATTTGGAAACACTAAAACAAATGTTAAGAATTTATAAACCGATTAGGTTAACGCAAGTTGGCTATGACTTTTTGATCGGGGATATAGGTACTTTGATTGAGGATTTACGATAATGGCGTGTGAATTGGGGTCCCAATAACTGGTGGTACAATGTGATGAATGATTTAAATCAGGTTAGTTAAGTAATACTGATGAAAAATATAATTATTGAATTTTTGAAACATATCAAACATTTTTTTTATGTTGTCTGGAATAGACTATTCAAAATTCATATCATGTTCATTCTCAATGACAGAGAAAGACTAGATCCGAGTTTAGTTGACAAAAATCATCCTTATTTAAGATCCCACCTGAATCGCTATTTGCTTGCAAAGAAAATGCTATCTAAAAACGATCGAGTGTTGGACCTGGCTTGTGGTACCGGTTATGGAACAGCCATGTTGTCTAGTAGAGCGAAACATGTTTTTGGAGTTGATTTATCTAAACGAGCAATATGGTTTGCTAAACGTCGATACCAAAAAAGTAATGTGGAGTTCCAAACAGGAGATTTTTTTGATTCGTTTGGGAAGTACGACGTCGTGGTTAGCTTTGAAACTTTGGAGCATATCATGGCCGAATCGTTTGATCAAATTCTGGTAAATTTGGAGAGTAAAGCTAAAAAATTGATCATTGGTAGTGTCCCCTATTTAGAAAAAGCGGAGATCAATCCACACCATTTTTGGTTTGATTTGAACATAAAATCTTTTGATTTACTAACAAAGAGAGGAAAATTGGTTTTTTATTATCAAAATTGTGAGGGGAAAATCTACAAAAAATTAAACCCCGGCTATTGCCAAAATTTGATTTTTGTGGTTTATAGAAACGGATGAAGAAAACAATTGTGACTATCACCGGAATTAGACCGGATTTTATCCGGATGAAAGCTGTATTTGAACAGCTCGACAAAAACTTTAACCATGTTATGGTGCATACGGGTCAGCATTATGCTGATGAACTGTCTCAAATCTTTTTTAAAGAACTAACTATCCGGAAACCTGATTATTCTTTGGAAACAGGAGTAAGTAGCACCACTCATTATGAACAACTGGCATATTTGTCTACTGCCATAATTGAATTGTTTAAGAAAAAAAAGATTAACCCTGATGTGGTGATGTTTCTTGGGGATTCGAATTCGGCACTGGCTAGCATACCTCTCCATAAAGAAGGTTACAAAATTGCCCATATTGAAGGAGGCATGAGATCTTATGATCGAAGGATGCCTGAAGAAACTAACCGGGTTATCTGTGATTATTGCAGTGAATGGGTGTTTGTCTATACACCTTTATATAAACAGAGATTAATCGCGGAAAATAAGGACCCTAAAAAGATTTTCGTGGTAGGAAATACGATTGTAGAACCAGTCAGAGAGTATTTACCTAAAGGTGAAAGAAGTAGGGATTTTATAGTGGCCGATATTCATAGAAATGAAAACCTGTGCACCAAAGAGCAGTATCTTCATATGCTTACTTATTTAAACGCAACAGGTAAAAAACTGAATTTGCCAGTTAAGTTAGTAAGATTTAATCGAGCGACAAAAATTGTCAGCGACAGTGAGATGAAAAAATTTAAGTGGGTGAAAAGAGTCGGGCCATATGGATTTTTGGAGTTTTTGAATCTTCAGTATCAGAGCTATGCCGTTATTTCTGATTCGGGAACTGCCCAGGAAGAGTGCCCACTCCTGGGAGTGCCAGTAACAGTGCCACGAAATTTTACTGAACGGCCGGAATCAGTGTTAAACGGTAATAGTATTTTAGTGGGAGAAACTGATCCGGTGGAAAAAATGACAAAAAAGACGATATCATTTTTAAAAAACTATCAAGTCAGTCCGGCAAAGGTGAAGTGGCTTGGGAACGGCTTAACGTCAAAACGAATTGTGGACATTTTAAAACAACAGCTATAGCTAATATGAAGAAAATTTTAGTCGTGGGAGGTGCCGGTTATATCGGTGGACTGACTACCGATATGTTGATAAATCAGGGGTTTGAAGTGACTGTGTTAGATAAGTTGCTTTATGAAAATAGATTTTTAAAACCATGTAATTTTATCTACGCAGATATAAGAGGTACCTCAGCGTTAGTTAAAATTGCCAAAAAGTTTGACCAAGTGATTTGGTTGGCGGCAATTGTGGGAGATGGGGCATGTGCACAAAATCCGGACTTGGCTGATGAGATAAACTCTCAATCAGTGAGCCGTTTTTTGGAAAAAACCCAAAGACGGATAATTTTTACTTCCACTTGCTCAGTTTATGGAGCGCAGAACGGCCTTATCAGTGAAACAGGAAAAACTCACCCCCTGTCTGTGTACGCGGCGACTAAATTGGCGGCGGAAAAAACGGTCCTAAAATATAAAGGTTTAGTGTTTAGATTGGGGACTCTATTTGGTCTGGGTGATAATTACTCGAGAATTCGGCTTGATTTGGTGGTGAATATTCTAACCCTAAGAGCGATTAGAGATAATAAATTAACTGTTTATGGCGGTAATCAATGGCGGCCAGTGATCGCGGTTCGAGACGTGGCCGGGTATTTGTGTGAAGGAGTAGTTAATAATGTCTCGGGAGTCTTTAACGTGAATTACAAAAATATGAAAATTGTGGATCTGGCTCTTGAAGTTAAAGGTCAATTTCCCAAGGTCACCTTAGAAACCACACAGATGAACTTTGAGGATTTAAGAAATTACCGGGTGGACAATAGTAAAATCAGAAAATATTTCAGGTTTAGGCCTATGACTTGCGTCGGCGAGGAAGTAGTCAAAATGGCTAAAGTGATTATGGAACACCGAATAAAAAATGTCGAAGACAATGTTTATTACAATACTCATCAAGTGAGATCATTATTGGTAAACCATGAAATTGAATATAACTAAAAAATCACCGGTCAAAATCTTGGAAGGCAGCTTGGCTATTGATGATAGAGGCCTAGTTTCTTTTGTGAACGACTTTGATTTTCCCAATGTGAAGCGTTTTTATGTGGTGGAAAATTTTAATACAGAACTGGTGCGGGCATTTCACGGGCACATGAAGGACGCGAAATATGTTTATGTGGTTAGTGGTACTGCCTTAGTAGTGGCAGTAAAATTAACTCGGGCTAAAAACCCGAGCAAAAAATCTCTACTCGTCAAAATGATATTGTCCGCCAAAAAGCCCCAGGTGTTGTATATTCCACCTGGTTTCGCAAATGGATTCAAAGCGCTTGAGCCTAATACAAAAGTCGTTTTTTTCTCGACTACAACACTCGAGCAAGCCGGAGATGATGATTATCGTTACCCAGCTGATTATTGGGGTTTAAAAGTTTGGCAAGTGGAGAACCGCTGAGATGAGAAAAATAATAAGAAAAACTGTCGGGGTCCTGGGAAGTCAGGGAATGCTGGGGTCCGCGGTGGCAGAATATTTTAGCCGTAAAAACTATCGAGTAATAATGATTGACAGAAACAATTTTGATGTCCTGATAAATTCACCGTCTGAATTAAAACAAATAATAAAAAAAGTCGATGTAATCATAAATTGTATTGGTTTGATTAAACCTACGATCGGACATTACACGCCTGAACAAGCGCTAGAAATAAATGGGCTTTTCCCCTGGAATTTGGCTAGGATGTGCAATAGTTTACATATTAAATGTCTTCATATCGCCACTGATTGTGTGTTTTCGGGAAAGAAAGGATACTACGTCGAAAGCGATCTGGTCGATGCAGATGATCTATACGGTCTGACCAAAGCTGCGGGCGATACCAACTTATGTATGACTCTGAGGACTTCAGTCATTGGTGAGGAACTGGGTAACTCTCGATCTCTCCTGGAGTGGATAAAAAGCCAAAGAAACCAGCAAGTAAACGGGTTTGAGAATCATCGATGGAATGGAGTGACAACTGTGGAGCTAGCGCGGTGTATGGAAACAATTATCGGTCGTGGTTGGTATTCTCCAGGTATTTATCACATTTTTTCACCGGAAATTCTGAATAAATACCAGCTTCTAAAACTGGTTAGTAATGTATATGGGTTAAACTTGAAAATTACCAAAACTAAAGCACAGATGGCGGTTGACCGGAGTTTAAGGTCGGAAAAGAGTTTGGTAAAAAAACTCAAAATTAGATCAATCAAAGAACAAATAATGGAGATGAAAGACTTTTTTTCAAACTCGGATGGAAAGTAGATGGCCGAAAATCTCGATTGTGATTCCGGTTTACAACGGAAGTGATTATGTCAAAGAGGCGATTGAGAGCGCTTTGACACAAACGTATCCGAATTTTGAGGTGATGGTGGTAAATGACGGCTCCAGTGATCGGGGTAAAACAGAAAGGGTAGCTAAAAAGTATGGCAGAAAAATACGTTACTTTAAAAAGAAAAATGGGGGGGTGGCCACTGCTTTAAACTTCGGTATTTCGAAAATGAGGGGAGAGTGGTTTTCGTGGCTGTCACACGATGATGTATACCCAGAAGATCGGTTGACTAATTTGATTAAGATATGGCAAAGAGACCCAAGAGCTAAATTTGTTTACGGGAAACTTGCGAATATTGATGAAGTTGGACTGCCCCACCCTACCCTGACAGAAATTTATGACTTTAAGGCAGATAAAAATATACCTTTGATTCGACAAATGTTACGGGACAATGCCATTTCCGGATGCACTACCCTGATTCATAAAGGTGTATTTAATGTCGTGGGTAAGTTTGATGAAAAGAATCGCACCGCTCAAGATTATGACATGTGGCTTAAAGTCGCAGCGAAATTTCCAATGCATCGATGTAACAAGGTCGTAATTAAGCGGCGGGTACATGCGGCTATGGGAACAATACAGTTGAAGCCCCAGGTAAGAGTAGATACTAAACTGGCGGTAACAAATGCTCTGGAAAGTCTCCCTATTGAGGAAATGTTTTCAGATAGATTGAATAAAAATATTACAAATATGAAGATAGCCTCTTGTCGTTTGGAACTCGGGGACTTAATGGCAATCAAGTGGCGTTGGTTTGATTTAGCCATGAGCCAGTATTGTAAAGGGCTGGAAACGAACCCTGGGAATCAAAAACTTCAACTTAGAGTGAGATTAGGACCATGGTTGTATCACCTACCTAAGCTTGTGAGGTATGAAGTCAGAGAAAAATACTGGAAAATCAGGAAAATCGTATCAGGTATGTCGTATGGGGTATAACATTAAATCCAAAACACAAATTTCAATAATCGTGCCAACTTACAAGAGGCCGGAGTTGTTGTCAAGTTGTTTGATCAGTCTGATGAAACAATCTGTGAAGTCTGATGGATACGAAGTAATAGTTGCTGATGACGATCCCAGAAAGAGCGCTCAGTCAGTCACTGAAAAAGTAATCGCTAGATTTCCCAAAAGAATTATCAACTATCTCTTTGTAGGGAAAGAACAAAATGCTCATGCTAGAAATGAGGCAGCTAAAAAAGTTAAAGGTGAATGGTTGGTTTTTATTGATGATGATGCTTTGGCCATGAGTGATTGGATCAGGCAGATAAAAAAATCAATTTACCAAAAATCGTGGTTGGTGTTTGGTGGGCCGATACTCCCCTATTACCAAACTAAGAAACCAAAATGGTTTAAGGATAAGTACGAAATTAGATCACACGGAACTAAAATCAAAATTCTTGAACCTAACCTGTATTTATCTGCTTCTAACTTAGTAGTCAGAAAAGATGCGTTTACTATAATTGGCGGCTTTGATGCTAACTTGGGAGTATGCGGGCAACATCATGGCTTTGGAGAAGAAGTTAAACTACAGCGGAAAATTAGAATGAAATTCGGATCGGACACGATAGGTTATGATCCAAAAATCAAGGTAAAGCACTTGGTAGTGACTAATAAAATGCGTATCATATATATTATTCGATCGAGGTTTACGGCGGGGATGTATCATGAAAAAACTTATGAAGATCGAATAGGGTTAATTAAAGCAGGTTTCAAGGCGGTAAGAGCGGTGGCGATCATGGCCATGAAAATGGCCAGGTGGGCAGTGAAACCGTCTAAAAAATACCGATGTTGGCAAAATTTTGCGGTCAATGAAGTGATACCACACTGTTATGAGATTGGCTGGTTTTGGGAAAAGGTAACGTGGTTTAATCAAAGGTAATGAAACAGATTAGGTTAACTGGGAACCAAGCATGGAGCGGATTGATGGTGGTGTGGATCCCTAGAGGATACAAAAAGTAAAAGGCGTTAAGAATGGGTTTGTAGCGCCACACTAAGTCGATGACTTGAAATTTGTCGGAAATATCGGGATATGTGGTGTCGGGGGCGTGTTCGACCAGATAGCGGGTGATGGCAGAGGGGTGGCAGGGTTTGATATGGGTTAGGTTGTTGTAAAACCCGGACCACATGGTGGGAGTCTGGAGAGTGAAAATGCCTCCGGGTTTTAAGGTGCGGGCGACTTCTTTGAGAAAGGCGTAAGCGGCCGGCGGATTTAGGTGTTCGATCAAATGGGCACAGTGGACCGCGTCCAATGATTTGGATTTGATGGGAAAGTTGATGGCTGAGCCGACCATTAAGTTGGCTTTGAAAAGGATCGTTGAAAGGGTCTGAATGTTTCCATCAAGGCCAATGATGGTGTTTGGAGAAAGACTCAAGAAACGGCCTGTACCACAACCAATTTCGAGGACGGTGTCACAATCTTTGATGTGGGCATAGGCGATTTGATCCTGGTGTCTGGCGATAAAATTAAATTTGACGACAAAGCGCAAAATGCTTTTGACAAATAAGAATAGCCTAGTAGTGATTCCAGAGGATTGGTTGTTGGTGCTTGGTGAGTTAGGAGAGCGAATTTTCATTTTTGGATACTTTATCCGGATGAAAAAAATAACTTCGCAGTTGATAAATCATAAAAATAACCGAAGCGGCGATGGCGATGAGGGAGGCCCAGGAAGCGCCGACGATGTTGTATTTTAAACTTAGGGGGAAGATGAGGGCAAAAAGGACGATGGCGCGAAGAATACCGTTGATAGTGAGGTATTGAGGTTTGCCGATGCCCACAGCCAGAGGACAGAGAATAGTGTAGAGGGCGCGGAAAATGCCAAAGATGGCGAGAATTCTCAGGGAGGGTACCAAGGGTAGCCAGGTTGGACCGTAGAGAAGCAGAGTCAGGGGGTGGGCAAAGATCAGGGTAAATAAAGAAATGGGTAGAGTGATTATAGTGTTGGCGACAATACTTTTTTTGACGGCACGGCCGAGTCGGGCGCTGTCGGATTGAATGTTGGCAAAGGCAGGGAAAACCACTTGAGAAATGGTACCGGTAATTTCGGTGGTAGGTAGGGAAGCGATTTTGTAGGCGTATTGGTAAAAACCGAGGGCGGCGGGCCCGAGGAGTTTACCGACGACGATGTCGTCGCCTTGATTGACTATGAAAGACAGGGTGCTACCAGACCAGACCCATTTGCCAAAATTGAGCAGACCTTTGATTTGGGAGAAGTTGGGTCTGGCGAGCCGGGGGCGGGCAATCAGAAGGTAAGAGCTGATTGTTTCGGCTGCGGCGGCGGCTACAATCGAGACTACCAGGGCCAAGACATTGCGCCACATTAAAGTTAGAGTGATGGCGATGACGATTTCCACGGCGGCTCCCAGGCCGCGCATGAGTGATTCTTGGGCAAAAGCGAGCTTTTTTTTGAGGAGAATCAGTTGGGGATTTCTGAGGTTTCTTAAGATGGGGGTCAAGGAGATGAGGCGGATGTAGAAGGTCAGGTCGGGGTTATCAAAAAAAGCGGCCACAAACGGAGCGATGAAGATAAGTAGCAGTGACAAGGCGAGACTGCGGAGCAGGCCAAGAAGCCAACCGGCGGTCAATAAGGAAGGGGAGACGGATTTTTTCTGGATCAGAGCGGACTCGATGCCGGTTTCGGAAAAAGTTTCGAACAAGTTGAGGGCAAGGGAGGCAAAGCCAAAAACACCGATTTGGGAGGGGGTCAGAAGCCTGGCGACGACGACGGCCTTAATTAGGCCGGAGAGGCGGGCAAAACCACGATAAGCGGTGAGCCAGGCGCCGGCTTTGAGCGACTTGCGAGTCAAGTGTTGCTGTGGGTGGTCCATGTGGCTATTTTACACGCTCTGGGGCTGGGGGGTGATCCTTGGAAAGGGCAAGAAAAAAGTAATGGTGGCAAAAATTATGGCAGCGTCGGCGGTCAGTTGGAGGGCCGGGGCCCAGATCAAAACCTGAGGATCGCGAGACTGGCGGCTGTGCTTGAGGATCGGCCAGAACAGATAGAGCAAAAATAGGGGTTTGACAAAGATGAAAATGGTGTAGCGGAGAAAGACGGAGATGATTTTGAGCAGGTGGGGAGTGTAGTCGGCTTCCCAGTCGCCGCGGGCATAAGTAGCGATTTGGCGGAAGAATTGGGGCAGGGTAGATACTTGGCGCCAGTGGACGATGGCCCCAGGGGCCACAGCCAGACGGGTTTGACTTTTGAGAGCACGGGCAAAGACCAGGTCTTCGCAGTAATTGAGGTGCCCTGGGTAGCCACCCGCTACCCGCCAAGCATCTTTGGTAAAGGCGACAGAGCGGGAGGAGGGTAGGTAAGTGTCGGGGTTAAATTGGTTGGGCATGACGGCGACAAAAGGAGCGACGGCTTGTTGGAAAGGCGTTTCGCCGGTGGGTTGGGAGAAGCCGGCG
>CAYMQI010000016.1:8791-17711 GCA_964392715.1 uncultured Pseudomonadales bacterium
GTGATGGGTTGATAAAAACCAGCAACGGAATCGGCTTTTAGGTTCTCGATAGGTCTCACCAACCGTTCGAGCCAGTGGCGATCGGCCCGGCAGCCGGCGTCGGTGACGGCGATGATGGTTGACTTGGCTTTGCGGATACCAAGGTTACGGGCGAGGGAGCGGTTGGCCCCCTTTGCTACCAGGGTACGAATCGTGGGAGCAGGGTGGGCGGCTTGCCAAGATTTGATGAGGGAGAGAGTCTGATCGGTGGAGCCGGCGTCGACGACGACGATTTCGGAAGGCTTAAGGGTTTGGGAAGCGAGGCTATCTAAGAGGGCCACGATGGAATTTGCTTCATTGAGTGTGGTGATGACGACAGAAGCGGACATACAAAGTATTGTAGCGGAAAATTAAGTGGTGGAGGGTTGCCGGTTTAGGGTTACCTGAAGGGAGTTGTAATAGGCGGTAAGTAAAGCTTTAACTTCGTTAATGGTGGTTTGTGATGGCCTAATGGTTCTTTCCACGATTATTTGACCACTCTTGATCAGTAACAATGGGGGGTTATTATCTTCTAGCACGTCCTTGCTGTAGTGTTCAAAACTAGCATACTGAATGGGTGCATAAACATCAACCAACCGTTCTTCTCCCTGATAGGCCAGACCGATGTCTTGCAGGATCCCTAGGGCTTTGGTTCTTGATTCGAGGGCAGCTTGCATCCCTGGACCAGCGTCTAGATTAAAGAGGATTGTAGTAATATCAGTTACAACTGCTGACTCGTCACCTGCCAGAGATGCCCTGGCAAACCGACGGGCTTTGTCCATGTCAAATTTAAGCCTGGCAGCATTTTTCAAGTTTACGAGATAGAGGCCCAGTGATTGCTCCCTTTGGTGAAGATTGTCTGTAGTTAGGGCTGCAAGCAAATTGGTGGCTATGTTACTGGCCGGAGATTTTTTGATGCCGTACAATTCTATAATCAATTCTTGGTATCGTTTTTGGGCTTCGGGCAAGTTGCCTTTAATAATGGCTATGTGAAAAGCAAATTCAGTATCGGCAAGCTTTGAGGGATTAAATTGATGTGGTTTCTCGGTTGTTTGTTCTAGGGACATAATAGACCTAAATTAATTTTGGCCTATTATATAACAAGTTTTGGCTATGTATCCATTTTTAGATGCCAAAGCTTGAGGTAGGTATCTGCCAAGTGCGACCAGGTTTGCTTGGAGGCCCAACGCTTTGCCGAGGTAATTTTGACGGAGTCTGGTGAAGGGTCCCTCAGATAGAGGTTTAGAGCCTGAGCGAGAGAGTCGGGATCGGAATGGGCAGTAAAGCGATTGGAGGCGGGATGAAGCCGTAAATAATCTTTTTTGAGGGGGTTGGAGTAAACAGAAAAGACCCGACGGCCGGTAGCCATGGCGTCTAACATTGAAAGATAAGATGATGTGATCACAAGGTTGTTGTGTTCTAAATATTTGGAGATGTCAGATTGAAAACCGTGAACCGTACCAACTTTTCCGGCTTTGGCCGCAAGAGGGCCGTCGCCTACGAAGGTGATTTTTAGGTTGCGACGGTGTTTTTGGATGGTCTTGAGAGCCCCAATAATGATATCTAAATCGTTGTCAGGATCGAGGCGGCCAAGGACCAAAATTCCTTGTCCCTTATTTGGACCCAAGGGCTTTTGATCGGTAGCACCGTAGATGATGACACTAGCCTTGGTGTGGTACCAATGGGTGATAAATTCGCCCACACAGATATGGCCACAGGATAGAAGCTCTGCAAGTTTGCGCCAGAGGATGGCACGATGTGTGGGTGGAAAGCGGCCTTCCCAACCGTGAAAGGTGGTAAAGATGGGTTTTAAAATTAGAAACTTAAGGGGTAAAAACCACCAGAAGACGTCGTGGGCGTGGATGAGGTCGGCGGTTTTGAAGAGGCCAATGTGTTCAAGCATCCAAAACCAGAGCTTGAATTTGGAGTCTAGCAAGTGGTGAGGGATACGAACGATTTTGACGTTGCTGATAGTTTCGTAAAGAGAAAGCTCTGGGTCGTGCTGGGATGTGATGACGGTAATGGTATGGCCTTTTTTGCGAAGAGCCTGTGAGAGTTTGGCAACGTGGGTTTCGACGCCGCCGATGTGGGGATTGTAAAGACGGGATAAAAAAATAATTTGCATTAATCAATTTTATCAATAAAAAACGTCAATTACGTCCAACGGAACCACTCAGCAAACTTTCAGCGTCTTTCCTGTTAAAATCATTGTTGTCTATCCAAATTTTATCAATAACTCATGCGCACACACAAATTTCCAAAATACTACTACAAGAGGAAGCATTTCAAACCCAAAACATTACCCATCAATTGCATTGACCTTCTTTCAACTGCCATGGTTCCATCCTCAACCAAACTACTTGAACTCGGTTGCGCCACAGGTTTTATGTCTGCATATTTTTCCAACACCTTGGGATGCACGGTTTATGGTGTCGACCTAAACAAGTCAGCCATAAAACAAGCAACCAAACATTGCCACAAGGCCTTCTCACTAGACTTAGATCACCAAACGTCATGGAATCAGATCAAAAAGTTAGGCAAGTTTGACGTGGTCTTCGCTTCGGCAGTATTAGAACACCTAAAGGACCCCTGGTTGGCCATGACCCAAATCCACCAACTCCTCAAATCAACCGGCACCTTAATCATCACTCTCCCCAATATCGCTCACTGGAGCATACGCCTGTCACTTCTTAAAGGTGAGTGGCAATATCAACGATATGGTATTTTAGACAACACTCACCTCAGATTTTTCACTTATCACACAGCTCAAAACTTAGTAACCAGCACCGGTTTTAAAATCATTGATATTCAGATTGATCCAGCCGGGGGCATTAAATATTTCAACCACATTGCTCGCCGCTTTCCTAATTTTTATGCTCACCAAATTGCCATAAAAGCCATCAAAAATTAATTATTTTATATTTCATGAATAACTAATGCTCAATCTCACCATTTCTATTATCTCCTACAACACAGCCGATTTACTTGCCCGCAATATTGCCTCAATCCTCAAACACACCAAGGGTCTTAAGTACGAAATCATTGTAGTCGACAATGCCTCTTCTGACAATTCAGTAAATCTGGTCAAAAATCGTTTTCCCAAAGTCAAACTAATTCAAAACCGAGCCAATAAATTCTACGCTCACGCCAACAACCAAGCCCTCGAACTTGCTAGCGGTCGCTATTTTCTAATCCTCAACTCTGACATGTACATAAATAGTAATGCTTTCAAAAAAATGGTTGCTTATCTGGGCAAACACCCTGAAATCGGTGCGATAGAGCCTATGCAACTTTCCGAAAAGGGCCAAATCATTGCTACCGGTTCCCATCACACAACTCTCCTAGTCGACTTAGTACAACTTACACTTCTGCACAAACTATTTGCTAAATTACCTTATTTTAAGCGCATCAAAATGACGACCAAAAACCGCAAACATACTTGGCCTGCCGAAGTTGTTTGTGGTGGTGCCCTAATGATCAAAACGGAACTGTTCCGCCAAATCGGCGGCTACGATGAACGCTACAACCTTTACTATGTTGAAAATGATCTTTGTCGCGAACTTCAACGTCTAAATCTACAAACCGTCCACTATGCTGGAGCACGGTTTTATCACACCGTTTCCGCAAGCACAGACAAACTAGGCTGGAAAAAGGTCAATAATCTTTATGCAGAAGACGGCTACAACTATTATCACAAACACCACTGGTTCTTTCCAGCCATTATCTTTTTCCTCTCCCTCAAATTCAGCAGTTCAATCATCAATTTCAAAAAAAACTACAGACAATACACAGCAGTTTCTATGATTGTTGTCATTGCCTCCTTCCTGCGTTTCTGGCGCCTTGATGAATTAATGCCTTTTATTGCCGACCAGGGTCGCGACTACTTGGCCGCTCGCGACGCCCTCTCCACCGGCCAAATCCCGCTTCTTGGCATCGCCAGTAGCGTTCCCCGCTTCCACCAAGGTCCGCTCTACGTCTGGTTCACCGCCGCCGCCCTTAAGCTTGGCAACTTTAACCCCGTTTACCCCGCCCTCATGGCCGCTTCCCTAGGGTTTGCTACCGTTGGCCTCCTCTTCTACTTGGCCGAAAAACATTTCGGCACCAAGACCGCTTTTTTTGCCACTCTCATCCTCGCCGCCTCGCCTTTGGCCGTCGCCCACTCGCGCCTTGCTTTCCACACCAACGCCATTCCTCTATTTTCCTTAATTTATTTAGCAGTCCTTCTTGCTTATCTCCAAAAACCATTCACCTTGCTTTATCCGGCCCTCGCCTTTGCCCTCTTATTCCAATTCGAGTTGGTCACCGCCCCTTTGATTTTGTTTATTCCGGCAGTGGTGTTCGTCAAACGCATTAAGTTAACCCCAAAATCATTCTCTGCCGCCCTCCTCGGGCTCTTGCTCGGGCTTTTGCCCGAAGTCATCTACGACCTTACCCATCGCTTTGTGCAGTTGGGCATCTTCGTCATTTGGATCGGCTACCGCCTCGCCAGTTTTGCCGGTCTCTATCAGGAGCACGCCGCCTCAACCGCCAAAATTTCTCAAACTTTGGCTACAATTGTAGTCTACCTCCAAAAATTTATCGCTTGGGGCTCATTTCCCATCACCGCGGCCACCCTCATTTTGACCGGCGTTTGTCTCTTGAACCTGAGGCGCCGACTATCCACCCGGACCAAACTTCTCCTGGCTTGGATTGGCCTGATACTTACTTCTTTTATTATCCTTGGCAATGCTTCCGAAGCCTATTTTCCCGTGTTGTTTGTTCCCTTTGCCCTGCTCCTTGGCCACCTCCTTTCTGTCTCGACGACCACCAAAACCAGTGCCCTTGCCGCTGGTCTTTTGCTTATCAGTTTGGCCCTCTACAATGCCGGTTTTTTCATCAGCCAAAATTTCCTCACCGCTCCAGTTTTAGCTGGCAATCCCTTTGGCTCCTACGGTTCGCCTCTAAAAGAACAGTTGGCAGTCACCGATTTGATCGGTAGCAAAGTTACTGGATCAATTAACCTAAAAACGCTAGGGGAGGGGTCTCAATTTGCAAGCATCCTCGATAACTACTATTATCTTTTGTGGTATCGCTTTGGCTTGACAGGCTCGGACACCGCTCCCGTCATCTGGATCTATCCAAACTCTACCGCAATCACTCCTCTCAATACTACCGGTTATCGCTTCGCCACCACCACGGTCGCCCTACCTCAAAACTAACAACCATTTAACCGTAATTTACTTTTAATTTTTCCTTTTGAATTTTTAAATTGACTTTATGCTCTCCGCCGTCATCATCACCAAAAACGAAGAAACGAAGATTCGGGGAACCATCCGTTCCCTCGACTTCTGCGACGAGGTCATTGTCGTTGACGACTACTCCACCGACCAAACCACCCAAATTGCCAAAACCTCAGGCGCCCGCATCTACAAACGCAGCCTTAATGGCAATTTCGCCGCCCAGCGGAACTTTGGCCTCGCCAAAGCTCGCGGTGATTGGGTCTTGTTTCTTGATACCGACGAAACCGTCCCTCCGCCTCTGGCCCAAGAAATCATCCGCAAACTGGCCAAACCTGGCGAAACCGTCGGCTTTTACTTCAAACGCCTCGATTATTTTCTGGGCAAACCCTTAAGGCACGGCGAAACCGGTAGCGTCCGCCTCGTGCGCTTGGCCCGTAAAGACACTGGCCTTTGGCACCGCAGTGTCCACGAAACTTGGTCACTCTCCGGCCCGACCAAGACCATCAGCCACCCCCTCCACCACCACCCCCACCCGGACATCACCTCCTTCCTTGCGACCATCAACGCCTACACCACCATCGAGGCCAAACTTCGAGCCGCCTCCGGCGCCCGCTTCAATCTTTTTGCCTGTCTTTTTTATCCGCCCCTTAAATTTCTCTATAACTACTTTATCAAACTGGGCTTTCTCGACGGCTTTCCCGGCCTGGTCATGGCCGTGGTCATGAGCCTGCACTCCCTCTGCCTGCGCGTCAAACTCTACGAGGTCACCAGACCGAACTCACTCCCAAGTTAGTTATTGAAGCTCCCGCGATCTCACGATCGGGGAATCAACTTCTATACTTTGGACACAGCGCAAATCCTCCGAAGCGAAATTCGCTCGACACCCCACGAGCTGATGGTTCGACTGCGCTCACCATTCTGAGTTTAACGAAGGACGCTTGGGGAATTTCGCGAAGGAGGATTAAAGATGACAAATTTTTCATCAGCGAATCTTAAGCCAAGGATAATGAACTCCTCAAAACCGAACCTCGTCAACGTCCTCTACGCCGTCTTAATCCTCCTCATTCCCCTCGGTCAATTCGGCCGCTTTCAGCTTGGTAGCAACCTGGCCGTCTATTATCACGACCTGCTTATTCCCTTCCTCGTCCTTTTTTGGCTTATTGCCCACCTTAAACTTCATCTTCCTTTTATTCTGCCTCGTTTTTGGGCTTGGCTGCCCGCCTTCGGCCTCGCCGCCCTAATTTCAATCGTCCTCTCAACAGCCAATTCGGCCGACCAATTCACCAGCCTCCTCTACCTCATCCGTTGGCTTAACCTCGCCCTCCTTTTTCCCGTCACCTACGACCTCCTCCGCCACCGCCTCCTCACCTTAAATCTTGAAAAGTTCCTTCTTTTGGCTGCCCTCATCGTAGCCGTTGCCGGCCTACTCCAATACACCCTCATTCCCGACACCCGCTCCCTCTTTCTCCTTGGCTGGGACGACCACTACAATCGCCTCATTGGCACCCTTTTCGATCCTTCATTCACCGGCGCCATCCTCATTTTTGGCCTGATCCTCGTCTGGAAGACCAAAGCCCACCCCCTTCTGGAAGCCTTACTGTTAGTCTCTCTCGCCTTGACTTACTCGCGCGCCTCCTACCTCACTCTCGCCGTAGTTTTAGTGCTCAATTTTTGCCTCGTCAAAAACCGCCTCCACACCCTTCTCTTGGGCTTCCTTTTTACCACCCTGATGCTACTCCTTCCCACCAACCTTGGCGAAGGCACTAACCTGGCCCGCAGCCACTCTGTCACCTCCCGCCTCCAAAGCAGCCAATCCGCCCTCTCAAATTTTAGAGACCACGCCCTCACCGGTAGCGGTTTTTACTCCCTGCCCACCAAACTCGCCCCCCGTCCCGGGATCATAAGTCACACCTCGGCCCCAGACAACAGTTACTTACTCCTCCTCTCCACCACCGGCCTCATCGGCTTCCTTGCCTATTTTTACTTCCACTTGCGAATTTTTCAGTGCAGCCTCCGGCATCGCGCCCTTTTTTTAACCCTCGCCGCCCTTTCCCTCCACGCTCTCTTCAACAACACCCTCTTCTACCCCTTCATCTCCATCTGGATCTGGCTCTTGTTGGCAAACAGTTTTTCTGGTGACACCAAACAATCGTAGTACTATCTATGACACGAGCGGGAGCGAGTAAATGACGATATCTGACCGCCTCAGCGCCCCTAATTTTCATACCTCACATTGAGCTTCTGCGTGCTGGTATTGCCAGCCAAGTCCACTGCCTGCACCACAATCTCGTTATCGCCGGATTGCAGTGATACTTTCTGGGAAAACTTGCCCGCCCCATCCACAATCGCCAACCTGTCATTGACATACACCTCCACGTCCGGTTCGCTCTCTCCCTCCACGTTGACCAGATTATTCAAAGAGTCTCCCACCACCGCCCCGTTTTCCGGACTGGTCACCGTTAACTTAGGCGATTTATTGTCAAACACCACCGCTCGCGTTACCGACCGCTCGCTCTCATTGCCCGCGCTGTCCACCGCCATAGCCGAAAAATCATTCCTTCCCGGGTCCAAAACCACTCCCTCAAACAGAAATTTGCCTTCATCACCTACCGTGGTCTCGGCTACTTGTCCCCCGTTTCTAAACAACTTTACGCTCGCCCCGCTCTCCGCAAACCCGTCCACATTGATCTTGGCCGAAGCCGTCGCCTCGACAGCGACTTCCAACTGCGGCGCAAACGGCGCGATTGTATCCCCACCACCGACAGACGAAGAGGCGCTCCTCAACTCCCCCAAGAAACCCACCAGCTTAATCATCGCCGGTATCCCGAAAATAATCAAAGCAATCACCACCGCCAAGGTCAGCACCATCAAGGCGATGCTCTGCTTCACCATCCGCTGGCTTTCTTTCCGCACCAATCTAGTTCTGTATTTTCCTCGCTTCTTACCCATATAAGACTCCATTTTACCCCTCAAACTACCTTGATTCCAAACCACCCCCCGCGCCGTCAATTTTGGCGTTTGCTCTATCGTAAACTCGCTATTGGCACCACTCTGCTTCTGCTTCACCCCCAAATTATACCTAGATCCACCCCTTCTCTCAAGGTGAAATCTGGAGCCAGAGGGGGGAGTCGAACCCTCGACCTTTCCCTTACGAAGGGACTGCTCTACCACTGAGCTACTCTGGCACCTACCCTTATTTTATCAAATCAACCAGTTAAACTTCGGTCTCAGGCAGCATTGCCATTCCTGCTCGTGGCTGCATTCATCTCCGCTCTTAACCTCTCAAGCTCATCATAAAATCCTCCCACTAACGGTCGTCTTTTCAAACCATACCGATCAAAAGCTCCCATCACCGAGACAATTATTTTTCCATCCAACACTTTGCCCACTCTTAGCAAACCTACCGCACCTATGCCGTTTTCCATAACTGCAGGATCATTCAACAAACCACTATTGACCGCCAGTTCTGCCAGCTCTCTCCCAAGATCTTTGTCCGTTTCATAATCATAATTCTCATTTCCACCTATCTCCTTCAAGACATGGCTAAAAGCGCTCGAGTCCTCTCTGTCGCGCCTCACAAACACTCCGACCTCTTTATACACCGGGGTTCTGTTACTTATCTCAACTCTGGACATAACATCCTTTCTTGACCTTGAATTTAACATTTTACATTTCTATATTTC
>CAYMQI010000017.1:0-4030 GCA_964392715.1 uncultured Pseudomonadales bacterium
ATAGGGAGTGGGTCTTAAAACCCTGGAGTCGGTGCAGGCGCAGGTAGGCTAGACACTAGACGACGGGGCCGCGTATAGCTTCGCACGCGGTGAACCAAGTATAGTTTTGTATGCGGTGAACCAGCTTGTGGCTTGTATTTTACTAGAGGGAAGAGGTTAAATCTAGTTTGTGTCTGTAAGTTTTTGGTAAAGCCGGAGCCATTGAGACAGGGTTAGATGGGAGGGTTTGAATTTTTTGGTTTGAGATAATTCTTGCATGGCTTTTGAGACGGTGTTGAAGGGATAAATTTTCTCGAGATTGTGGTGGAGGAGGTCGCCTTGAGCAAAGCCCGCGAGGATAAACTCCGTCCATTTACGACGGTCTGAGAGAGGTAGAAGCGGTGATTCTTTTAATTTAATCTGGAGCATGACGGGTTGGACGTTGGGAACGGGCTCGAAGTCTGTCGGGCGGAAGCGGTGGAAGATGGTGAAGTCGAACCAGGGTTGGTGGAGGACGGAGAACTGATTTTGGATGTTGGCGGCGATTAAGCGGTGGGCTAGTTTAGCGTCGATAATTAGGTAGGAATCTTTTGGAGGGTTGGGGCCCTCGATCAGATGGCGGATAATTTGGCCTTCGATGGCAAAGGGGAGGTTGGCAAAGACTGTGTACGGTCGCTTTGGAAGTTTGAATTTGAGAATGTCTTGACGGTAAAGGGTGAAGTTGGCAGTGTTTTTAAACTTATCCTGTAAATGTTGGTGCCAGTGGGGATCGAGCTCGACGGCGATGACGGTTTGGGCCTTTTCAACAAGGGCTTCGGTGATAATGCCTTTGCCCGGGCCGATCTCGAGAACAGTGTCCCCTATCCCGATTCCGGAGTGGGCAACGAGCTCGCGGACCAATTTGCGGCTATAGAGAAAATTTTGGGAGAGTTTCTTTCGGGTGTTTGGAAGCATGGCTTCGTTTTAAGTATTGATTGTAGAAGTAGTAGTTTGGAGTGAAGCATGTTTTTCCCAAGAGTGTGATTGGTGGTTGAACTTCCAAAATCTAGGCTTGGTATCGATAAAGGGCATATGTGAGTAGAGAGATGATTTGATAGGTCGCTTATTGTGCAAATAGTGAAGTACTCTTAATTTGTGGGCAGGAGGCAGAGGAAAAAGAAAGGCTGGTTTTGGTGTTTCTTCTGGTGACTGAGCCTGTGAAAGTTCTTTGGTTACTGCGTTGATATGGTTGGCCATGAGCAATCTACGTGCATCTTCGTGTGATAAATGAAGCCTGGAGCTTATGTTTTGTTCTGCCGAGCTCATTTTTTGAGCGTTGTACATTCCCCAAGAGAATTTTCTGTCGCCGGCTTCTATCAGGTTTAAAAGTGAGTAGAGAGTGGGTAGAGCTAGTGTATTGATGATTTCTGTAGGAATTCGTTCGTGTTGGGCGGCATGGCTACCCGCAGTTGCAAGAAATAGGGAAAAAATGACTGTCGGAGAGCCGTACCTGATGAACTCTCTTTGTATCTGATAGGCTGGTCTATTGGCGATATCGGGGGTGATTATCGTAATGTTGTTTTTTTGGCAAAGGCGATTGAGATTATTAAAGCCGAACATTCGGGCTCTTGTTTCTCTTACCTTCAATCTCTTTAACAATCTGGGGAAAAGTTTGAATATAGGGGAGGATCGTGTGGCCGCCTTGAGTTCTGGGGAAAAATATTCTCGAACAACGTATCTATTTTTATCTTTTTGAACGAATGCCTGGGTAAAAACCTGGAGGCATCTAGCGTTTTGAATGTCTTTAGCTGTTTTTTCTGAAGTGGGGCGTCCTTTAGTGTCGGCTTCGTGAACTGTTCCAAAGTCTCTGTCGTCACCGTGGTCATGATTCATGAAGACAACGTCACAACCGTTTACTTGTTCAACGACAATATTTGTATTTACCCAATCGATAAAATCTTCCGAAGTTAAGCCTTTGTCTGCAAGATCGGCTTGAGACTGACTACATATTTCATTTATTAAAGGATTGGGGGGATTGAAATGAAAGTTGGTTTCAGGAGATTGTGCTGATAGTGTTTGTTCTTGGTCCATGGGTGTTGGATTTTTATTGTTCGTTTCCAACAATAATTATACCGGATGTGTTTTGGACATTCAGATATTCAATTTAATATTTTTTAAGTTGTGAAAGGGCGAGGATGACGGCGGGCAGATAAAGATCAGTGCGGGTGATGAGACCATTGGTTAGGAGGCCGACGGCTCCCTGACGCTGCTTAGAATTTTTGAGGTGGTGGAGCTCATCCATGGCATCGCCTAGTTCTAGGCCTTGGTTAAGCTTGGTAACTACGGATTGAGGCAAGGCGAAGCTGGCAGTTCTTGAGCCGCCGAGTTGGCCCGTGGCTGATTTAACAACAACCCAGGCAAAACTAAAAATTGACTCGTCCTCCTTCGCTGAAGCTTCGGAGGACGGGGCCACTTTATCTAGGCCACCCTCGAGTCCGATCCAAAAGTCGGCTTCGGGATAGGCTTTGGCCGCGGCTTTGGCGCGATTGGTGGCTCCGGTAAGCGTCTCGTCGTCGGTTTTGGGCTGATCGGAGACGCCTGAGTCGACGCTGACACCTTTGACGTTGACGGTTTTGAATGGAAAAACTTTTTGGAAACCGAGAGTGGCGGCTTTGATTTTGACTGGATTGGTGGAGGCAACGATGAGGTTCATTTATCTCGAGTTATGAATATGATGAAGTACTTATTATACAGAAGTGAGGTCAGCCGGTGACGTTTTGGAGGTGGCGGATGGTGGGTGGATTGGTGGTGAGCTCGATGGCGACGACGTCGATGCGGGCGGGAAGGTGGGTAAGGTGGTTGGAAATTAGGTAGTACTCCCCGACTCTTTTGATAGCCGAAAGTTTGCGGGGAGTGACGGCTTCTTCGGGCAGGCCTTGATCCAGATATTGGCGGGTTTTGACCTCGACGAAGACGATGACGCCGCGGTCCTTGAGGATCAGATCAATTTCGCCGACTTTGGTCCGGTAGTTTTGGGTGAGGAAAGTCAAGCCTGACTTGATCAGGTAGTCCTTGGCCAGGGCTTCGCCGTAGGCGCCTGTTGATTTGGTGGATAGGCCACTGTTAACCACACTTCTAGATTAAAGGTTGGCCGATGAGGAATCAAGCAAAATTTACTTGGAGGCTTTTTTGGAAGTCTTTTTGGCTGGAGATTTCTTAGCCAAGTCAGACTTGGCTTTGGCTACTTTTCTGGCGGCTTTTTTGGCGGGAGCAGCTTTGACCAAGTCTAACTTGGTTTTGACTTTGGTGGCGCGTTTGCCGACCCGATCCCTTAGGTAGTAGAGTTTGGCCTGGCGGACTCTGCCCCCTGATTTTTTGGTGATGTTGACAAGGTTGGGGTTATGCAAGGGAACAATACGCTCGACGCCGATGGCACCTGAGGCGATTTTGCGGACAGTAATGGACTTACCGGCGCCAGAGCCGGAGATGGCGATGATGATACCTTCAAATAGTTGAGTACGGGTTTTGTCGCCTTCGGAGACGGTTAGATGGAGGGCAACGGTGTCGCCAGTGCCGTAAGTTTGGTCCTGGTAAGTGAAAGAGTTGGCCATAATTAGATGATAGGTAATAGTTTATAGGTGATAGTTTCAAATGGGGAGTAATTTTATCAGGTAGAGGGGGATTTGACAATCACCTCTGGCGCTGTTAGTGTAACTGTCATGCAAGAGCCGCCAAAGTTAGAGTTTGTGACCTGGAGACAATTTCATAAGTTATGCTACGGTTTGGCCGGCGAACTGGAAAAATCTGAAGTGAAGTTTGAGACGATTGTGTCGATTTCCAGGGGCGGTCACGTGATTTCAAGGATATTGTCGGATTTGTTGGCACTGCCGATATTTAATGTGAGTATTCAATCCTATGAGGCACTGCAACAAAAAGAGTTACGACTGAATCAAAAGCTGGGGCAGTATTTGGAAGGACAGCAGGTGTTATTGGTTGATGAAATTGTTGATACAGGGCGGTCGTTGAAACGAGCCTTGGCTTATCTCAAGAAATTGAAGTGTGCCTCAATCAC
>CAYMQI010000017.1:4130-17320 GCA_964392715.1 uncultured Pseudomonadales bacterium
CCAGCGGCTTTGAGGAATTCGATAAAGATGCCGTGGGGTTTGAGGGGCCGGGATTTGTATTCGGGGTGGCCTTGGGTGCCCAAGAAAAAAGGATGGACAGTACGGGGCAGTTCGACGAGCTCGACCAAGTTTTCTTTGACGGAGCGACCGGAAATGATCAAGCCGGCTTTTTCTAGTTGAGAGGCGTAGGCGTCGTTGAATTCGTAGCGGTGGCGGTGGCGCTCGGAAGTGAGGCTGGTTTTCTGGTCGAGAAATTGGTGGTGCTTGGCGTAACAGTCCCAGGCGAGGGTGTGTTTTTTGACCAAACATTCCCAAGCTCCCAAGCGCATGGTGCCGCCGTAAGCGCGGTTTTCGAGGAGGCGTTCCTGTTCGGGAATGATGTGGATGACTGGGTGGCTCGTTTGCGGGTTGACCTCGGTAGTGTGGGCGTCCTTGGCTCCCAAGACATGGCGGGCGTACTCGACTACGGCCAGTTGCATGCCGTAGCAGAGGCCAAGGTAGGGAATCTTGAGGGTGCGGGCGTACTCGATGGCTTTGATCTTGCCTTCGACGCCACGCCCACCCCAACCGATAGGGACAATGACACCGGAGACGCCTTTGAGAGCGTCATTGGCCTTTTGACTCTCGAGCTTGACGCTGTCGACCCAGCGGATTTTGAGGCCGACGTTGTTGAAAACGGCGGCGTGGTCGAGGGCGTCAAAAAGGGCGGCGTAGGAGTCCCGAAGTTGGTATTGGCCGGTGGCAAAGTACTTGCCGACGACGGCGATCTCGACGGTCTGGTTTTTCTTGGCTTTGATTTTTTTGATTAAGTTTTGCCAGTTGGTTAGGTCTCCCCGATGGGGAGGGAGATCGAAGTGGCGCAAAATCTTCAAGTCAAAATCTTGGCGCTTAAAAATTAGGGGCAGTTCATAAACCGAGTCGACGTCGGGGCTGTCGATAATGTGGTCGGTGGTGACGTTACAAAAGAGAGCAAAACGGTCGCGACGCCGGTCGTCAACGCGCTTTTGGCTTCTGGCGACGATAAAGTCTGGCTGAATACCCATGGAGTTGAGGAGCTTGACGGAGAGTTGGGTGGGCTTGGTTTTGGGTTCGCCGATATGGGGAGGCGTGGGTAAGTAGCTGACGTGGACGTGGACGACTTGCTGGTTGCGGGCCAGACGTAGGATGCGGGAGGCTTCGTAGTAGAGAATGTTTTGGTACTCGCCGGCGGTACCACCCAGTTCGACGATGACGATATCGGCACGATCGCTGTGGCCGGCAGCCTCGATGCGGTCGAGGATTTCGTCGGTGACGTGGGGAATGGCTTCGACGTCTTCGCCGTGATAATCGAAGTTCCTTTCTTTAGTGATGACCGAATGATAAATTTGACCCATGGTAAGGAAGTTTTTGCGAAGGAGGTTTTGATCGAGAAATTTTTCGTAAGTCCCCAGATCCATATCGGCCTCGGTACCGTCCTCGCACAGGAAAGGGTCGCCGTGTTCGATGGGGTTGATGAGGCCGGAGTCGATGTTTAAGTAGTTTTCACACTTGACGACGGTGACTTGGTAGCCGTGGCTTTTGAGAAGAAGGGCTATCGAAGCGGTGGTGGTGCCTTTGCCGAGACTGGAAAGGACACCGCCGGAAACGAAGATATAAGAAGTCTTTTTTTGTGGCACGCGTTATTTTAACACCCTATAACAATTAAAATCAATTGGGGCACCCGAGGTCAGAGGGAGAGGTGTTGGCGGATACTGTCGGCCAGGAGAGGAGCGGCAGAGAGGACGGTTAACTTGGGGAAGCGTTTGGATTTGGGGATAGGGTAGGTGTCGGTGGTGATAATTTGGTCGATGGAGCTGGCCTGGAGTTGTTGAGGGCTGTCGCCAGCCAGGAGAGCGTGGGTGATGCAGTCGGTGTAAGAGAGGGCACCCAGGGATTTGAGGATACGGCTGGCGGTAATTCTTGTGCTGCCGGTGGAGACAAAGTCGTCGATGGCGATGATGTGTTGGCCTTTGACGGCGCCGCTTTTGTGGGTAAGGGCAACGGCTCCAGTGGTTAAGTCGCGGGTTTTATTAAAGACGATCAGGGGAAGTTTGAGAGCGGCTGCCATGGATTTTGAGACGTTGAGGGCACCTTTGTCGACGGCGACGATGCTGTGATTTTTGAGGTCTTTGGTCCTGAAGTAATCGGTAAAAAGGGGAAGAGCGGTCAAGTGGGTAACGGGAATATGAAAGTGGTCCAAGGAGCTAGATGAGTGGATGTCGACGGTGGTGAAGCGGTTGATACCGACGGCTTCAATGATCTTGGCGACGACGTGGACGGAGACGGGCTCTCCTGGCCTGAAGGATTTATCCTGGGGCGAGTAACCAAGCCAGGGAACGAGGGCGGTAATGGAGCCGGAGCCCAAGTGGTGGGCGGCGTCGGAGAGCAGGGCCAGCTCGATGATGTGCTCGTCGACGGGTTCGGAAAAAGATTGGATGATAGTGACGTCCTGGCCGGTGAGGTCTTGCCTGATCCAGACCCTTTTTTCGCCGTTGGGGAACTTGCTCACGTCGACGCTCCCCAGATCGAGGTCGAGAAGCTTAGCCGTAGCGCGGGCAAGAGTCTTGTTGGACGAGCCGGAGATGAGAATCATAATTTTAGCAGCGCGGCAATTTGGGTTTTAAGTTTGGGAGTGAGTGCGATGGTGTAGGGTAATTTTAGACGTTTGTCGCCACCGGGGCCATTGGGGATGAGAATATCGACGGTTTGATCGCCGGGGTGGCTTTTGAGGAGTTTGCCGATTTGTTGGAGTTTTTTCTTGTGGGTACCGCGGGGAATCTTGATGGTGTGATCGGCGGAGGCGGTGGGGGTGGTGGCGAGGGCAACGGGGCGGACTTTTTCGACGAGGAGGTTTAGGTTGTCGTCGCGGGTGTCTAGTTTGCCGGAGACAATGAGGGGGTAATCCTGCTTGATCTTGGTCTTGACCTGGCTCCAGATACGGGGAAAGATGACCAAGTCGAGTTTGCCGGAGGTGTCTTCGAGAGTGGCAAAAGCCATCTCCTGATTGTTTTTCTTGGTGTAGGTAGTACGGATGCCGGTGATAATGCCGCCGACTGTAGTAGACAGGCCTGCGTGGAGGCGAGGATCAAGATCGCCGAGTTTGAAGGAAACCTGGTCTTTGATGCTGTCGAGGGCGTCGGCCATGGGGTGTTCGGTCAAATAGAAGCCGAGGAGTTCCTTTTCGTATTTAAGAAGTTCTGCCTTGGGAAGTTCGGGAATGTCGGGAAGTGGGTCTTGAAACTGGTGTTTCGCGTGATCGGCGGTGTCAAAGAGGCCGGCTTGGCCGGTGGTGTGTTTTTTTTGGGCTGCGGCTGATTTTTGGCGAATGAGGTCGATGGTCTCCAGCAAGGCCGAGCGGTGGCCGAAAGCATCCAGGGCGCCGACTTTGATCAAGCTCTCGAGGACCTTTTTGTTGACTCTTCTGGTGTCGACGACAAAAAGGAGGTGGGAAAGAGAAGTAAAGGAGCCGACTTTGGTCCTGGCCTGGGTGATGCTGTCGATGGCGGCCTCGCCGACGTTTTTGATGGCTGAGAGGCCGAAGCGGATGGCCTTGGCGTGGGAAGAGGTCGGGTCGGGGACGATGGTGAAGTTGGTATTGGACTGGTTGATGTCGGGAGGAAGGACGGGAATGTCCATCTTTTTGCATTCCTGCCGGCCCTCGGTGATTTTGTCAATGTTACCTGATTCAGCGGTGAGGACGGCGGCCATAAATTCCACCGGGTAATTGGCTTTCATGTAGGCGGTTTGGTAGGCAACCAGGCCATAGGCGGCAGCGTGGGCCTTGTTGAAACCGTAGCCTTGGAAGGGGACGAACAGGGCCCAGAGGTCTTGGGCTTGTTTGCGGGTCATGCCGGAGTACTCGATACAACCTTCGACAAACTTGCGTTCCTGTTTTTTCATTTCCTCGGGGATTTTTTTGCCGACTGCTTTTCTTAACTTGTCGACTTGCCCCCAGTCGTAACCGGCCAGTTCCAGAGCGGTGAAAAGAATATCTTCCTGATAGACCAAGATGCCATAGGAAGCCTCGAGGAAGTTTTTCATTTTGGGGTGTAAGTAGTGGATGGCTTTGGGGTTGTTTTTTCTTTTGATGTATTCGGGAATGTTGGCCATGGGACCGGGCCGAAAGAGGGCGACCATGGCCATTAAGTCTTCGACGCGTTCCGGCTTTAGTTCCATCAGGTAGCGGGTCATGCCGGTGCCGCCCAGTTGAAAAGTGCCCATGGTGTCGCCGCGGGCGAGCATTTGGTAGGTTTTTTTGTCGTCGAGGGGAATGGATTTAATATCGACGTGTTTGCCTGTCGAGTGTTTGACGATATCGACAGCCGAGTTTAAGATGGCCAAGTTTCTGATGCCCAGGATGTCAAATTTGATCAAACCGACGTCTTCGGCGGCGTGCATTTCGTACTGGGTGATGATGCGTTCGCCTCCTGATTCCTTTTGCAGAGGCGAGAAATCGGTCATGGTGGTGGGGGAGATGACGACGGCGGCGGCGTGGACCGAAGTGTGGCGGGCGTTGCCTTCGATTCTCATGGCCAAGTCGAGAATTTTTTTGGCGTCTTGATTGGTTTGGTACATGTCTTTGAGCTCGAGGCTCCCGCCCAAGGCCTTTTTGATAGTCATGGGGAAGCCTTGGGAGCCCAAGGGGATGGCCTTGGCAATTTTGTCGGGGAAAGAGTAGGGATACCCGAGGACGCGGCCGACGTCGCGAACCGCGCCGCGGGCGAGCATGCGGCCGAAAGTGCAGATTTGGGCGACTTTGTCGGAGCCGTATTTTTGGGAGAGATAGTTAATCAGGTCGACACGGCGGTTGTCGGCGATATCGAGGTCGATGTCCGGAGGCGAGGGGCGGTAAGGATTGAGGAAGCGCTCAAAAGGGAGTTGGTACTTGAGCGGGTCGATCTGGGTAATACCGGTGGCGTACAAGACCATAGAACCGGCGGCCGAGCCCCTGGTGGTGGTGATGATGCCGTGGTCGGTGCAGAACTTGACCATGTCACCCATGATCAGAAAGTAAGGGGAGTAGCCCCTTTTTTCGATAATTTCGAGTTCGTAGTCAAGACGGTCGGAGACAGTTTTGGTGAGTTGGCCGAAACGTTCTTTGGCGCCGGAGCGGGCGATGTCCCTTAAGTGCTCCCCGGCGGTCTTGCCTTTGGGGATGTCGAAATGGGGAAAGAACCAATTACCAAGTTTTATTTCGACGTGACAAAGGTCGGCAATTTTTTGGGTGTTGGCGAGGGCCTCGGGAAGATCGAGAAAGAGCGAGTGCATTTCTTCGGGGGAGGTTAAGTAAAAACTGGGGCTGTCGACGGTGCGCAGGCGATTGGCGTCGGCTACTTGTTTACCAGTTTGGATGCAGACCAAGGCGTCCTGAACCTGGGCGTCCTCGGGCTTGATGTAGTGGGTGTCGTTGGTAGCAACCAAGGGAATGCCGAATTCTTTGGAAAATGACAGGAGGGCGAGATTAAGCTTGTCTTCTTTTTGTTGGAGGTCGTGGAGGTTGGCGACGACGGCCTCGTCGACGGCCTCGTCGACGAACTCGATGTAACGGTGGCGTTGGATTTCCAGATAAAAGTTATCGGCGCCAAAAACGCGCTGATACCAGCGGATTAGGTCGCGGGCTTTTTGGGCGTCGCCAGACAAGACGTACTCGGACAGCTCGGAGAGCATGCAGCCGGAAAGGCAGATCAGGCCGCCGCCATAAGTTTCGAGAGTGGCGTGATCGACCCGGGGCTTGTAGTAAAAACCTTCCAGATGGGCGATGGAGGTAAGCTTCATTAAGTTTTGGTAGCCTTGGTTGTCGCGGGCAAGTAGGGTCAAGTGATTAAAGTCGCGGAGGCTAGTGTCGGGCTTTTCTTTCTTGGTGTGGTCGGTCTTGGAGATGTAGGCTTCCATGCCCATGATGGGTTTGATGCCTTCCTCCAGGCAGGTTTTGTAAAACTCGATGACCCCGTACATGGTGCCGTGATCGGTGACGGCGATGGCGTTCATGCCGAGCTTCTTGGTTTGGAAAATTAGTTCGGAAATTTTGGGCAAGCCATCGAGGAGCGAGTATTCGGTATGGAGATGGAGGTGGGTAAACATAAAGCAAATATCAAAAATTAAAAATCCCTCCTACGCTGAAGCTTCGGCGGGCGGGCAAAATAAGAATGTAAAATTTAAAACGGATTAGGGCTAATTTAGCAGAAGAAAGACTAACTTGAAAGTAAAAGAGAATTGCCCGATTGCCCATTGTCACTTGGGAAAGTGAAGTGACCTGGTAGCAATTTAATTTTCTGGAGTTGATTTTAGTAATTTGAGTTCTTGAGCGGTGAGGGGGCGGAATTGACCGAGTGGGAGATCGCCAAGGGTAAGTGGGCCAACGGCGATACGTTTGAGGGAGATCAGGTGAAGGTTGATACCAGCGCACATGCGGCGGATTTGGTGGTGGCGGCCTTCACTGATAGTGATGGCCAGAGTGGTGGAAGAATCATCGCTGGCGATTTTGTCAACGCGGGCGGGCTTGGTACGGGCGTCTTTGAGGCGGACGCCAGCCCGCAGGAGCATAAGTTGCCTGAAGGTTGGTTTACCGACGACCACGGCGTGGTAAACTTTGGGAATGTGAAATTTGGGGTGGGTGAGTTTGAAGGTAAGGTCGCCGTCGTTGGTGAGAAGGATTAAGCCGGTTGATTCTTTGTCGAGGCGGCCGACGGGAAAAAGCCTGGTTTTGGAGTTGACTAAGTCGGTAACGGTGGTTTCACCGGCTTGAGGGGCGGTGGTGGAGACGACGCCTGGGGGTTTGTTTAGAATGAAGTACTCAGGATTGTTGGCAACCGGCACTAAGGGTTTGCCGTCGAGTAAGAGTTGATCGGTTCCAGGGGTAAATCGGGAGCCTGGATCGGTTGTTCTTTTGGAATTGATGGTGACGTGGTGTGCGGCCAAAAAATCGGCGACTTTGCGGCGAGAAGCAAAACCTAAACCGGAAAGATATTTGTCGAGACGAGTAGTAGGATCCTCTGGCATATTTAAGATAGTTTATCTTGGAGCAGTTTGATGACTTGTTGGGGGTGAGCCTGGCCTTTTGAGAACTTCATGACTTGACCCATAAGGAATTGGAGCGAAGCTTCTTTGCCGGTTTTGTAGTCGGCGACGGCGGAGGGGTTATCAGTAATGGCCTGGTTTACCCAAGTCGTAAGTTGACCGGTGTCGGAGACTTGAGAATATTTCTGGGTTAAGACTTGATTGATGAGTTGTGGGGGTGTGAGAGTGCTTAGGTCAACTTTTTTATTGACGATCATGCCGGCTAAAAGGTTTAGGTCCAGACCTTTTTCTTTGGCTTTGACAAAAAGCTCGGAGGCGAAGGTGCGGGTTTGTTGATCTCTAATAAGAACGGTGGCGTAGTTGTCCTTGAGATGATATTTTCGGACCCACTCAGCCTTGATTTGTTCGGGGAGCTTGGGCAAGGTTGATTTGAGGTCGTCGACATATTGTTGGGTAAGGTGGAGGGGAGGAATGTCTGGCTCGGGGAAGTAGCGGTAGTCCTCTGCTCCCTCTTTGGACCTTTGAGAAAAAGTGGCGTTTTTGGATTCATTGAAACCACGGGTTTCCTGGGTTGGCGTATCACCCTTATTTAAAATTGCTTGTTGGCGCTTGAGCTCGTAATCGATGGCTTTTTCGAGGAAGCGGAAAGAATTGATGTTTTTGACTTCGACTTTGTAGTTTAAGTCCAAGCCCCAGGAAATGTTGGCTTCAAGGCGCATAGAGCCTTTTTCCATATCGCAATCGGAAACACCGAGGGAGCGGATGATGCCGGATAGCTGTTTGGCGTACTCTTTGGCCTGTGAGGCCGAGTGGATGTCGGGTTCGGAAACGATTTCAACTAATGGAACGCCGGAACGGTTGAAGTCGATTAAAGATACTTTTTGACCATCTAAAGTGGTGTGTTGGAGCTTGCCAGTGTCTTCTTCGAGGTGAACGCGAGTGATGCCGACCGTGCCGGTTGAAGTTTCGATCTGGCCACCTTCACAGAGAGGTTCGTCGTATTGGCTGATTTGGTAGCCTTTGGGGAGGTCGGGGTAGAAATAATGTTTCCGATCGAACTTGGATTCGAGGTTGATATGGGCGCCCAAGGCCAGGCCGATCAAGACGGTCCAGTCGATGGCTTTGGCGTTTGGGATGGGGAGGGCGCCGGGAAGACCCAAACAGACGGGACAGGTTTGGGTGTTCGGGCTTTTGCCAAAGTGGTCGGCGGGGCAGCCGCAAAACATCTTGGAGGCGGTGGCCAGCTCGACGTGGATTTCCATGCCGATAATGGGGGTCATAATTAGAATTTATTAGTTAGTAGGCAGAATTTAGGGTTGGTAAAATGTTTTTAGGTAGGTTAGGCTTTTGGAGGTGGTAGTCGGTGGCTTGTTCGAAAGCTTGGGCGATTTGGAGGATCTTTGATTCAGAAAACTGAGGGCCGACGATGTCGAGACCTACGGGCAGACCGGCGATGAAGCCGCAGGGAACGTTTATTCCGGGAAGGCCGGCCAAGGAACTTGGTTCAAGGAGAAGATCCTCGAGTTCACCAAACATTGCCTGACCTTGTGTTGCGCCTAGTTTTTTGGCGGTTCCTGGTGAAGTCGGGGAGATAATAGCGTCGTACGACTGAAAGACCTGGTTGAAGTTTTGGATGTAAAGAGTGCGGACTTTCTGGGCTTTTTTGTAGTAAGCATCATAGTAACCGGTTGAGAGGGAGTGGGTACCGAGCATTTGACGTCTGATGGCTTCGTCGCCAAAAGCACCCCGGTCGTTGCCGTAGCGGATGCCATCGTAGCGGGCCAAGTTGCTACTGACTTCCGATCTTTGGATAATGGTGTAGACGGCGATGGCAAAATGGGGATCCATGAGCTCGATCTCTTCGATGTAGGCGCCTAAGGATTCGAGAGTTTGAGCGGCTTGGAGAACCAGTTGTTTGACCAAGGCGTCCATCTCTTTGACCAGGTAGTTTTGGGCGATGGCAATTTTTAGGCCTTTGACGCCTTTTTGGAGATTTTTGGTGTAATCTTCAACGGGTAGAGGACTGGTGGTAGCGTCGTTTTGATCGGGGCCGGCGAGGATATTAAGGAGAATAGCGGCGTCTTCGACGGTTTTGGTAATGGGCCCGGGTGAATCTAGGGAAGAGCCCATGGCCACAATACCGTAGCGGCTGACGCGACCGTAGGTAGGCTTTAAGCCAACTACGCCGCACCAGGCTGAAGGTTGGCGGATAGAGCCGGCGGTTTCGGTGCCAATGCCGGCGATGGTCATGTCGGAAGCAACGGCGGCGGCGGTACCGCCGGAGGAGCCTCCAGGCAGGTGTTGAGTGTTCCAAGGATTTTTGGTGGGGCCGAAGTCTGAAGTCTCGGTGGATGATCCGTGGGCCCAGGCGTCAAGGTTGTTTTTGCCAAGAAGGACGGCGCCGTTTTCGAGAAGTCTGGCAGTGACGGTGGCGTTGTATGGGGGAATATAGTTTTCAAGAACTTTGGAGGCGGCGGTTGTTTTGAGACCTTTGGTGAGAATGTTGTCCTTGAGAGCTAGAGGGATACCTTCGAGGGGACCTGGGTGGGCTGATTTAGGGTGTGGATTGAGGGTTAGAAAGGCGTGAATCTGGGGGTCGAGGCTGCTAATTTGTTGTTGACAAGCCGTAATTAACTCTGGGGAGCTGATTTTTTTGGTGTTGAGATCGTTGAGAGCCTGTTTGAGGGTAAGTTTATTCATTGTCGATAACAGCGTTGACTACGAAATAGCCTTTATGGGTGTGTTTGGTACTGGAAAGAGCTTCGTCCTGAGTTAAGGCGCGGTCCGGATCTACTTTATCTTGGCGCAGGACGTTTTCCAGGCCAGTGACGTGGTGAGTAAGAGCGACACCTTTAGTGTCGACTTGTTTAAGAGAATCTATATTTTGGAGAGTTTGGGAGAATTGAACGGCGAATTTCTGCTGTTGCTCATCGGTAAGTGTTAGATTGGCCAGTTTGGCGGTGTGCTGGACTGCTTTGATGGAAAACTGGGTAGAGTCGGCCATGAATTTAAGGATGAGTGTTAAGTATTAAGGAATTGGCTGATGGTGATAGTTTACCAGAACCGCCAAGAGAAAAAAGGTTGGTGGCGGGAAAATGGTTGAGAGGCTGCGGCAAGTAAAGCAAAGCAGATGCAAAAAAACGTTTACAGAAAAGTAAACGGGGGTTGATTATGATAAGGTAAGCAGAAGCTTATGCGGGTCTTGGTAGTAGAGGACAATCGGGATTTGGTAGAAGTGTTGCGCCGAAGTTTAAAGAAGGTGGGATTGGTGGTGGAAGCCCGTTATGAGGGGGCAGAGGCCTTGGAGCTTCTTGCGATGGGGACGCCGATTGATGTGGTAATTTTGGACCTGGGGCTACCGGGACTCACCGGAAGAGAATTGCTGCCCAAAATTAAGAAGCTGAAACCAAATTTACCGGTATTGGCGTTGACGGGGCAGGCTGATGAAGGCAGTGTAATCGGCGGTCTGGAGTTGGGATTTGACGATTATCTGACTAAACCATTTGCAGTAGAGGAGTTGGTAGCCAGAATTAGGGTGCTTTACCGAAGTTTCGGAAGAAAAAAAACGCGGCCTAACTTGAGAATTGGTGGATTGTCAATTGATACAGCGGCTAGAATTGTGCACATAGGGAAGAGAACGCTTAAGCTAACCGGTAAGGAGTACGGAGTGCTGGTGGTGTTGGTAAAAAATCAGGACAGCAGTGTGGGAGCAAGGGCTATAGTGGAGCGGGTTTGGGATAGAAACGTGGAAGAAACGAAATCGAGGTTGGCGACGACGGTGTCGAGGCTCAGGCGCAAGATAGAAGGAACGGGGGTAAAAATAAGTTGGGAAGGGGCGGGCTACAAAATCTATGAAAACAAGTGACAAAGCCATGATCCTGATGGTTGAGGATGAACCTGAGTTTGGCCGAGTGGTGGCCGAGTTTTTGAGAAAATCCGGGTATGAAGTGGTGGTGGCCGAAAGTGGCCAGCAGACAAAGAGATTGATGAAGCGCACTAAGGTAAAGATATTTGTGGTAGATTTGGGATTACCTGATGGCAATGGGTTGGATTTGTGCAGATTTATCCGGAATCATTCGAAGGCTCCCATCGTGGTGTTGACGGCCCGGGATGTGGTGGAGGATAAGGTGGCGGCGTTTAATGTCGGGGCCGATGATTATTTGGTCAAGCCGGTGTCTTTAAAGGAGCTGCTTACGCGAATCGCGCGCTTATTGTCGAGAAGGATTGAAGACAAAAATCGGTCGGCAATGTTTAGTTTTGACGGGGTGGAGTTTGATTCTGTTTCGGGAGTGTTGGGAAGCGGTGATAGAAAGGTGAGGTTGACCAAGAAAGAAAAAGGAGTGTTGGAGTATTTACTACTGAAGCGGGGGCGGGTGCTGACGAGAATGGAGATTATGGACCATGTTTGGGGAGACGAACTGGATCCGTTTTCGAATACGGTCAATATGGTGGTGAGTTCGCTGCGCAAGAAACTGGCGCTGGTGAGCAGCAAGGCGCTGATCGACTCGGTACACGGATTGGGGTATAAGTTTGTGGAGTGAAACGGCCAAAGACAGGTATGAACCAAGTTAAAAATCGATCCAAGCAAACGGCGGAAGCATTAAAGAAGTTTGAGTTTATCGTCAACGGTTCGAGGGATTTTATGACGCTTATTAACCGGGAATACAGGTATGAAGCGGCCAACTCGGCGTTTTGTAGCGCCCAGGGATTGACGGTTCAGGAGGTATTGGGTAAATCTGTGGCCGAGGTTTGGGGGAAGGGAGTGTTTGCCCGTTATATAAAGAAACATTTGCAGCAGGCATTTTCTGGGGCTGAAGTACTTTATGAGTTTGCGATGAGAAGTAGACAGGGTAAGAAAAAGTGGTTTGAGGCAATTTATTTTCCCTACAAGAGCCCTCAGGGGAAGATTACCCATGTGGCGGTGGTATCAAGAGACATCACCGAGAGAAATACGGCCAGAGACAAACTGCGCAAAAATCAGGCAAGTTTACAGGCGTACTCAAAACGGTTGGAGCAAACAGTGGCGGAGAGGACTGAGAAGTTAAGCCAGTTGGTGGACTCACAGATGGAGTTTATTGCCGATATTAGTCATGAGCTACGAACGCCATTATCGGTGGTGCGGGCGGTGGCCGAAAGCGGCGAAGAGGACGGTGGACTGTCTCTAGGAGAATGCGAAGTGATTAGCGCCAAGATTGATCAAGTGGCTGACTTACTGCGGAATTTGATGCTCATTACCAGACTCGATTTGGGCCAAGGGGGTAATCACGTAAGTGAGTTTGGGGTAGTGGAAGTACTGGAGGAGGCGGTGTCTGATGCACTGTCAGAGTATGAAGCAGGAAGTGCCCAGGTGCAGATGGAGTGTGACAGGAAGGTTCGCTACCGAGCCGACAGAAGCAAGCTGTTGTTGGTGGCGGTAAACATCGTCAAGAACGCAGTCAAGTACGCGGCCGATAAACCGGAGATAGCGATAAGGGTGACGAGGGGCAAGTCGGGGTTGAAGATCGAGTTTGAGGATGCCAATGAGAGAATTGCTAGCCGCGAGTTGGCAAAGATTTTTGGAAGGTTTTATCGGACGCAAACAGCCAGACGTGCCTCTGAAGGGTCGGGCTTGGGTCTATATATCTGTCGCAGGCTGGTCGAATCGTTGGCAGGCAATATAAAAGCCGAGGCGGGCAAGAGGGGCAATAAATTTGTGGTGGAGCTACCTGTTGGGGCGAGAGAGACATAAATTATTCTTTTAAGTACTCGGCAGTTTCGGCGTCGATTTTGCCGGAGTTTAGTAAATCGTTGACCAGGCGCCTGCGGTGCAGGTCGATGAGGTCGCGGCTGAAAGGGCTGTCTAGCTTGGATAGCTCCAAGAGCTCCAGGACAGCCGAGTCGAGAGAGGTACTCATGTCTCCTCCTAGGGAAGAGTTATTAGTAGTTTGTATGATGTTTTCATATATTTAAGTATGGCTGTGTGTGGGCCTTCGTGCAATTAGTAGCAGATGTGTAGGAAGTCAAGTAAAAGCTACTAACGAAAAATTGTTTAGAAACTTGCGTTTAGTCACTGGCGCTTAGTTGTATATTGTGTTGGTAGACGATAGTTTGGCTTATTGAGAAAAGGATGAGAACTGAGTAGATTTAAATACAAATCATTGTCGAAATTGTAAAAA
>CAYMQI010000018.1:0-852 GCA_964392715.1 uncultured Pseudomonadales bacterium
CTAAGGGAGAGGAGGGATAGGCTTCGGCAATAAAAATAAAGTCGGGGTAGTCGGCGCGCAGGGCGGTGATGGCTTGGTGCCAAAAGTCGGTGGGGATGAGGTGGGCCATGTCGACGCGGACGCCGTCGGCGCCCCAAGAGGCGATGGTGGTTAAGACCGAGAGCATGTGGCGGCGCAGTTCCTGGTTGGCGTAATTTAATTTATAAACATCACCGCTAAACTCGGCGACAAACTGGCCGGGCTGGTGGTGGTGGTAGTATTCGGGGTGGGTCTTGACCCAGGGATGGGTGGTGCCGGTGTGGTTGGGGACAAAGTCGAGGATAACGTGGAAGCCCTGGTCTTGGAGGTGGCGGATAAGGGTAACAAGTTCTGCCTGAGTGCCGAGGTTAGGATTGGGGCGTTGGTGGTTGCTGACGGCAAAAACAGAGGGCAAGCGGTTGGCTGTGGCGGTTAGGTCGTGGCCCGATTCTTCCCTGACGATAAGCGGGCCGGTGTTGTCAAAAACACCCAACAAGTAAAGGCAGTTGAGGCCGTGTGAAAGCAGGGGTGAAAAATCGTGTTGTAAAAGGAGGTTAAAGACTTTGCCCCGGTGGTGTATGATGCTGGCGGTAGCCGCGCGGCCGGTAAAAAGTTGGTAGATGATGGAGCTTGCAAGCCAATTTTTTTTGATTTGAGGCATAAAATTTGACCAAGGGCTGCCGAATGGTTATGATGGCAGGTAATTTGGTAATCAGTAATCGGTAACTAGTAATTAGTAATCGGTAATCGGTAACTAGTAATTAGTAATCGGTAACTAGTAATTAGTAATCGGTAACTAGTAATTAGTAATCGGTAATCGGTAATCGGTAATCG
>CAYMQI010000018.1:862-15530 GCA_964392715.1 uncultured Pseudomonadales bacterium
TATGATGGCAAGTAATTTGGTAATCAGTAATCAGTAATCAGTAATCAGTAATCAGTAATTAAGTATAGCAATGGCCAAGAGCAAGCAGAAGAGTAAGGTGGGGCAAGTGTGGAAAAAAATGAGGGCGATAGCCGGGTGGCAGTGGGCACTGTTGATAGCGACGGTGTTTTTGGGGTTGTTTGTGTGGAAGATGCCCAGGACCATAGTCGGGTATGGTGATTCGGATATGTTGATCACCATGGGGTATAGACTTGGGGTGGTCAGGTCGCCGGGGTACCCGCTTTATACCCTATTGTTGTACGGGTTTACCCACCTGCCTTTGGTTGAACCGGCGCTTGGCGGACATTTATTGTCGGCCGTGCTGACCAGTCTGAGCGTGGGGGTGGTGTTTTTGATCGCTTGGACGCTTGCTCTTGGAGACCGGGAAAAGAGGGGGTATGTGTTGGGGACGAAAGAGTGGGAACGGTGGTTACTGGCGGTGGTGGTAAGTTTGGGGTTTGGGTTTTCGAGCTTGGTGTGGAGTATGGCCCTGGTGGCGGAAAAATTTGCCTTGAGCGGCCTGTTGATGGCTTTGTGGTTGTGGTTGTCGATTTATGTAGCGAACTTGGAAAAAAAACGAAAACAGAAAATCTTGGTGGCGATGGGGCTAGTGTTGGGCTTGGCGCTATCACACCAATGGATATTTGGGGCGCTAGTGCCGGTATATGGGTGGAGTCTTTATAAAAATCGCAGAAGCCTGCTAAGGCGTGATTGGTTGCTGGCCCTGTCGGCTTTGGTAGGCGCTTTTATAGCACCGTTTGGCTTGTTGTGGATCTATTCGGCCAATGGGGTTAATTTGTCTTATATAGTAGATGGCAGTCTGACTGGTCTGTGGTCGTTTGTGAGCCCGAGTTATTTGGGGGACGGGCAGTCGGCCCTCTCAGCCGGGAGCGGTTGGAGCCTGGGAAACACGGTCGTTAACGTGTGGGAGTTTGCCAGAGCGATGGTGGCGGATGTGGGTTGGTGGTTGGCGGCGGCTGGGGCAGGGGTGATGATGTATGTATACCGCAAGAAAAAGCAGGACGATTTTGCGACCCTCCTAGCTACGCTGATCTTGGTATTGGTGGGGTTATCGGTAGTGCTTGCCTGGCCTGAAGCGGCGCTGCCCAGACTGGAGGTGCGGCCGCAACTATTGGTGCTGGAGCTGGCGGCAGTAGTGTTATGCTGGTTTGGCTGGAGAGAACTAGTGGTGAGACTGGGGGCGGCCGGAGTGGTCTTGTTTGAGAACAAAACCAGGGTGGCTGTGGGGTTGTCGGCGGTGATGGTGGCGGTAGTGCTAGCCTCCGGCCTGATTATCCTCAACAGGAAGAGTCTGGCGGACTACACAGTGCAAGAAAATTTGAATAAAGAACTGTTGGTCAAGGCCGAAAAGGGAGCGGTGATGACTTGTTATTCAAGCGTTGCCTGCGGGGGGTTGGCATATGAACAATTGGTCAAAGGAGAGGGGGAAGGCGTGACGCTGGTACCCTATGGCTACTTACCGGGAGTGGTAAAGATCGGTGAGGATGACCTACAAGGGTTTTCCTACAATACTTTTCCGTTTGTGTTATATGACATTGTGACTTGGAACGTTGGCAAACGGACAGTGTATGCCGTGGATATTTTTCAAAGCTACGTTGATTTGTTGGGAATAAATTTTGGATTTATGTATTTTGTACCTGAAGGCTATATGGGAAGGCTCGACCGAGAACTGCCCGGTGAGTTTGTTCCAAGCGATTATAAACTGGCGGAGAAGTTGGTGGAGGGAGGCGGAGGGGATTGGAAGTTGTTGACCGATGGCCTGACGGCAGATTTGGCCAGACGTCATGTGTTGAATGCTTCAATTTACCTAAAAGCGGGTTTGAGGACGCGGGCAACCGATGAAGTTAATGTCGCGTCAAATATGTACCATTTGTTTGGCGATAGCCAACAGCAGGAGATATTGACAGTCAGAGAAGACCTGGAAAAGAATTTAAAAAGTAAGTACTACGAGTTGGGGAGAAGCGTTTCGGATGTTGACTTTATTATCGGTAGCGTAGCTGGTTTGGTCGAGGTCAAGTTGATAGGCCGGGCGCTGGAAGTAGCCCAAGGGGCGGTGACGGTGGACCCGACCAATATTGAGGCGAGGCTGACCTTTGCAAAAACGCTGGCTATAGCCAGCTACAAGGGCAGGGCGATTGAAGAGTACCAAAATGTGTTGAGACTCGATCCAAGTAATGCGGAGGCGCGGGGGGAACTGCGGAAACTGAGCAACCCAGAGCCAGATACAAAGCCGGAGTTGTTTAATTAGATAAAAATGGCTAAATGGTTGGGTGGTTTAGATTTCTTTTTTAATCAGAGGGCTGGGGTGGTGGCTTGGATGGTGGTTTCCTGATATTTTCCGACGACGTTTTTCTTGACGCCAATATAACTACTCAGCCATAAACGTTTATATTCCTCCGGGTCGAGCCTGAGTGTCTCTTCGATGAGGAACGTTTGATTAAACCAGGGATAAAATTTGGGGCGGTGGAGTTCTTCGGCTATTTGCAGGGGAATACGGCCGGTTTCTTGCCTGGTGGTTGTGTCGATTACCCGCCAGCGCCCGGCGGCGGTGAGCAGGTAGAGCAAGTTGTCGATGCGGTCAAGATCGACGATTTCTTCTTCGCCCTCGGTTTGGTAGTAGGTGTCTTGGATGTTGGGTTTATCCGAGGAAACGAACAGGAGTTTGGTGTTAGTGGCGACGACGACGATACCTGAGGAGTCGGGCAGCCAGGCCAGGAGGTGCCTTTTGGGGAGGGCGGTGTTGGTGATGAAGCGTTTGGGATTGGCGCCGTCGATGTCGGTAAACATGTATTGAGGGTTTTTTTCGGTTTGGCCAAAACCGGAAACAAAAACAATTTTGCGGCCGTCGGGAGAGATGACAAACAGGTTACCAAAGGGATAAGGGATCCTGGTGATGTCTTTTTGAGAGGTGGCCAGATCAATGGTGACCAGTTCGGTGCCGTTATTGTCAATAAAGGAAAGTCTGTCCTGGTCGTTATAAAAAGCAAAAAAAGGATTTTTGTTGAGCCAACTGGAAGGCTCGTGAATGGTGGCGAGCTCTTTGGAAGTCAGGTTTAAGCGCAAGAGGCCCTTCTCGGGTGCGTACCAAACGATGAAATGTTTGGTGGGGCTGACCTTGAAAGTAAACAGGTCGACGACGGGCGGAATTTCTTTTTCCCCTAAGGAGAGAATGGTTTGGGGATCGGGAAACTCGGGGTCGACGGCCAGCAACTGTGCAAGTTGCAAAAAAGCGATGGGGTGCTGCCCTTTGAGAACTTCTGATAAAGGCAGGGTTGAGGAAGGCTGGTTGATTTGATCCGAAGGTTTGAGATTCAAGGCGGGATGGGAACAGCCCGTGAGGGCAAGAGCGGCGACAAAAAGAAAAAATGTGCGCTTAATCAATGATTTGTTCATCTTGAAGTTACATGATATCACAAAGACGAGTTACTCAGTTTGTAATTGAATGAATGTAATTGAATGATGTTAATAATTCCGGGTCCTGTCGAGCGCTTTCCCCCGTCCGACGTCCTCGTTTCGGGCTTGGCTCGAATACTGTGGGCGCTCGACGGGGGTCCCCCAGCGCTCGCCACCCTTGAGATGTTTTCGAGAATGAGATTTTAATTTGTTTGAAAGCGCGTAACTCCTACACAGGGGAATAAACCCTTAAGTGCAGATCCCGAACTTCTCGGCCGGCTTTAAGCCGATTTGGTGATCTTGGCCCTGGTTTCTTCAAGGTCTTGCTTGAGTTGGTCTTTGTTGTCTTTGTTGCCCAAGAGATTGATCTTACTTTCAAGGACAGAGAGTTCGCTTGACAGGAGGTCGCTCATGTGGCGGTTTTTTAATTTATTCATACGGGTAATGACGATCAAGCGCCAGATAATAATGGCCAGGAGAATGATGAAAGTAAGAAATGAAATTAAGTTGACGAGGACGACGGTTTTGTCGGCCTTGGATTTGCCGGGGATCAAGAGCTCGCGCAAGGATTGAACGGCGAGGACTTCACCGCCCTGACCGGTGTCGCCGCCGCCCAGAGCATTTTGCAGCAAAGAGATAATAAAGGGAGTCGCCGGGGGTCTGGGTTCAAGAAAGCCGGATCCGGGAATGGTGTTGTCCTCTTCGACGGCGGTGAGGGTGATGCCTTCGTCGGTACCCAAAGAGGTGGCGGCGCCGATCTCGACAAAAGTCAGGTCTGAGGCGGTGAGGGTGATGGGGGTGGGGGTAGCGGAAGCACTGGCAGTGGGGGGGGAAGTGGGGGTGGGGGCGGGGGGGGGGGGGTGCCGCCCCCAGTAGTGTTGACAGTAAGGGTGTAGTTTTGAGAAGTACCAACAGTAAGGCTGCAACTGTCGAAGTAACAATATTTGGTCTGGGCAGCGTTGAAGGTGAAGGCGGCAGAACCCGTATCGATGGCGTCAAAACGAAGCTCGGCCACTTTGATGCCTGGAGCTGTATTGATAACTGAGCCGGGGTTGAAAAAGCCGCAAGCAAAGAGAAATTTGTTGGAAGTAAATATGGGGGGAAATTGGGAATAGCCAAGGGCCGGGTCCATGGGGGCGGGGTAACTGCAGCCATCACGGGCGACGCCTTGGCCCGCATTTGAGGGGGCCGATAAGGTGGCGGTGGTGCCGGTGAGCAGGCTAGTGTCGTAAGTAAAAACAGTCTGGGCCACAGTCAGAGTGGTGTCGGTGGAAAGATAGAGATAGAGGGTTTTGGTGGTACCGACGATGGCGGTGTCGGTGTCGTCAGGATCAAAGATATAGAAGTAGGGAGCAGCCAGGGCGGAGGAGGAAAACAAAGGAAATAAACACAGAAAAACAGTAAGGATAAATACCCGCTTCATGCCTCCATTGTACCCTAGAACCGGCGCGTGCAAAACACGTGCTAAAGAGTGGTTTGAACGACAAAATCGGTACCGACCGGTTCGGTGAGGGTGTTGGTGCCCCGGCCGTCGGAGAGGAGGACTTTGCTGTTGGGGTCAACAGCCAGGTGAGTAGTACCAATAGCCAGGGGCATGAGTTCGATGGTAGCCAGGGTATTGGTGCCGGAGAAGCCCGGGTGGGGGCTGCCGCAGGCGATGGTGACAGTACCCAGGTGATTGTCGAACTTTTTTTCCGGATAAAATTGGCAAAAAGATTCGGTGGTATCCAGGTCGAGAATTTGGATTTTGTCTGATTCGAATTTGAGATAGATACCCACCGCGTTGACGTCTTGTTTGGCCGAATCGATCACCAGATTGATCTTGAAGGGTTGGCCTAAAAAGATTTTCTCGGGTTTGACAATGTTTAGGGCGGCCGGCTTGACGTTTTTGAAGATATTGGCGATTTTGGGGGGATCGTAGATCAATTTAAAGGCAAGAATGGAGCCAAGCAGAGTCAAGAAGCTGCCGATAAGAAGCCAAGTGGAGTTGGGTTTAATAGGCATGTTATTTGAGGAACCTAATGGTGTCGACCATGTGCTGGGCGCGTTTGATGTCGTCGCCGCTGAAGTGGCTATTTTCGATAGCGTACCAGATATCGAGGATGCCGTCGGAGAGCTTGACTAGGAAACGGTTGCCGGGATAGTCGGCTTGGTCCTTGAGCTCAAGAAACAGGGTGGGCCTGCTTTTGAAGGTAATTTCCTCGACGTTGTAGCTTAAGCCGTTTTCTTTGTTTTTGGCCCAATAATCTTGGAGAGTATCTGAAGTGGGGACGTGTTGGAATTTGAAGAGATAGCCGTCTTTCCTCAAGAAGGCCATGCCGTTACCGTTTCTTTGGCGCTCGATGACGTTGGCGGGATACTCAAAAGCCAGACCAAAAAAGGGATCGTCGATGGTTTTCCAGTCGGTGTTTTCGTAGGGAGTGTCGGGGGCGTTTTTGTCCCCCTGATCCCTTTGGGGGGTGGTGGCGCCTTGGATTTGGCCTTGTTGTTGGAGATAGTTGTCGACGAGGGCTTGGTCCACCTTGGGTTTTTTGACGAGGTTGTAGGAGACGATAGCGCCAGAGACGAGGATGAAGAGGAGGGCGACGCCACTGATCAAGAGTTTCTTTTCTTTAATTTTTTTGGCGAGCTTGGTTTGGTCCTGGGTGGTGGCAGAGGCCGTCGGTGGAGATTGACCAGGAGCGGGGGGTGGCCCGGCAAGAGAAGGCATTACAGGCAGGCGGGGCGGTTGGCCGGGGGCGGAGGCGAGGGGTGGAGCCGTGGGGACGGCTTCCAGATCCTCGGGTTTGAAGGTTGGATCAACCATGCCCTCGATTTCTTCGAGAGCGGTACGCAGATCTTTGGAGAGGGAGAAAAATTTGTTGTCGTGCAAAGGGGCGGTGCGGTGGAGCTCTTGTTTGAGCTCCCGGACGGTGTGCTCCAGCTTGGTTTTTTCGGAGTCGAATTCCTGCTTGAGCATATCGAATTCGTGTTGGAGGCGGGCGGCTTTTTTTTGGTAGGCGACAACTTCTTGATCGTGAAGAGCGGTGGCTTCGTCCCGCGAAGAGACCCCGTTGAAAACCTCAGGAGTGGGCGTGACAGATTGAGGAGTGGTTTTGTCGGCGACAGCCTGCGAATTCAGTTTTGAGAGGCGGGAGACGGCTGATTTAATAGTGTGTTCGATCTCGGTTTTCTCCGGATCGGGGTCGGGGGGTTGGGGCACTAGTGGCTGGTCCGGTTCTGATTTTGGTTTAAGCTCTGATACAGGTGGCTGGTTGGTGTCGGGAGCGGGCGTGGGGCGGGGAGCTGATAAAACGGGCTGACGGCTACCCAAAGTGGAGGTGTCAATATCAGGCACCAGGGAGGAGGTGGCCTTTTTGCGTTGGCGAAGGATTTTTTTCCGGCCGCCGGCACGTTTGAAGAAGTGTTTTTTGCTGCTGGTAGTGGTTCTTTTGCTGGCCATAGGATGCACGTAAACATGAGCCACAACTGGCCCTAGGTTAACAGTAACAATTTTTTGAGGTGGAATCAATTGATAATGGGCCGGTTATGGGTGAGTTAAAGTGGGAATGGCGCGGAGAGTTTGATAAAACAAGGGAGATGAAATTGGGAGTGATGCTAGTCAATAACAACGAACAGGCGCGGGTAGCGCGGCTGTTGGACCAACTGGTTGGGGTGGCCGGCAAGATAGAGCTGGAAGTGTTTTTGTTGGACAATGGTTGCCAGGCGCGGGAAACGACGAAAGGGATCCTGGTACGGTACAAACTGCCGATAAGTTATGAGGCAAGCGACGAGGCGTTAAAGTTTGCGGCGGCGTATAACGGTTTATTTGCGAAAGCAAAGTTGGCTGGCTGTGACTGGGTGTGGCTGCTGGAGAAGGTGGTGAGTGTGCGGGTGGAAAGTTGGAAGTTTTTGGAGAGAATGGGCAAGGAGGGTTTTGGAGTGGTGGGGGGTGGGGTAGCGGGTCTTAATCGGCACAGGGCAGAGTGGTGGGCGGGGCAGTTCATGGTGGCCAGAACCGGCGAGGGACCTTCCTGGCAAACAGACCGGGTGGGCAAGAGCGGCATGTTGGTGAAGTTGTCGGTGTACGGCAAGTTGAAGTTTGATGGAGGGTACTACCAAGAGATGGAGGAGTGGGATTTTTGCGAGAGGGCGCGAGCTCTTGGCGCAAAAGTGGGCAGGGTGGGCAGCTATAGCGTGAGGATAAAGCAGACGGGGGGTGATGGTTTCCAGGATGCTTATTTTTGGGGGCGCAATCCGGGTTTATTGGCTTATAAGAGGGCGAGGGACAGAGACGCAGTGCTGGCGAGAGTGCCCAAAACAGTCTGGGTGTGGTGGTGGTTACTGGTGTTCTGGGTCGGAAAGAAAGACGTGAATTTGCTGGCGTCTTTTGGCAGCGGGGTGGGTGACGGGGTCAAATTGATGTGGGAGCGGTTTAGGTCCCCCAGTAGTACATCATTATGGAAAAGTCGGTGAGTTCGACATTACCGTCGGTATTGATGTCGGCGGCGGCGTTGGTAGTACCCCAATAGTACATGAGAATGGAAAAGTCGGTCAGATTGACAATGGCGTCGCAGTTTAGATCGCCTTGGCTAATGTCGCCGCAGGCGGTGCCGCCGCCGACACTGGTGACGATGCTAAAGAGAAGAGAAGGGCTAAAAAGGCTTTGAATGCTTGTCTGGGTCTGGGCGATGGCGTAAATGCGGTAGTCGCCGGGAGAGTAGGTGTTGGTGTCGGTGATGGTGTAGTTCCACAACCCGGCAGCCGAGGTGCTGGCGGTGTAGCTTCTCACCGGAGCGTCGGTAAACAGGGTAATGCTGGTCCCGGGGTAGGCAGAGCCGCTGGCGATGAGGTTGTTGCCCTGGAGAACTTGGGTGCTATCGATCTCTATAGTGGGCGAGAGGAGAAGATTGGAAACGGTCGTAAGCTGATAAATGGGGGTGTAGAGGGATAAGTTGATGACGGAAGTGGTACGATTCTCGGTGTCGACGCCAAAGATATTGATAAAGTGGTCGCCGGGGACGTTGGCGGGGAAAAGCTTGGAAAAAGCACCACTGGGGCCGGCCAGGTCGGTACCGGTGACGGCGTCGCCTTCGGTAAAAGTCACCAGGGTGGCGGGGGCAGTCAAGCCTTTGATAAGCAGGCGGGCGACGTCGTTGGCGATGATGACCGAGAAGCGGATCAAGAAGTTGGAAGTGGTGGCGAAGGTGAGACCGACGTTCTTGATGATAGTGCCGGCTTCGTCTTCGGTAATGGCGACCCTGACCAGAAAGAGGTCGTTGGCAGAGGGGTTGGTGGCACTCAAACCTTCGATGGTCAACTCGGTGCCGGGAAGGAAAGTGATGCCGGTGATTTTGGAGGTATCGCCAGAGACAGAAAAGACCGGAGTGCCGCCGAAAGCACCGACGATGGTGGTGGCGGCGGTGACACTGGTAAAGTTGGGCAATTGGATATGGATCCAGTCGGTGGTGTTGATAATACCGGCGGCTGAGGGGAGGGAGAAGTTGACCGAATGGGCGACGTCGGGAACGCTCAAAGTGTCGTCGCTAATGGTGTCGTTGACGTCATCGAGGGCGGAGGATTGGGCTTTTATAGGCAGGGCGAAGATAAAAAAGAAAAGACAAAAAGCCAGGAAGATGTGTAGTTTTGGGGCTAGGGCAGGCAACATTTAGGTGTGGCGTCTATGGTAGATTAATAATTATGAACGCATAGCAAGACGGCCCGATGATGATCGGGTGTTGGTCTATTGTAACAAGCTAAAATGAGACGCCACAAGATGATGAAGCCAGAAGAGCACAAAAAACATGGGGAAGCAAAAGTCATTAGGAATGTGGAGAGGGCGTGGTGTTTTGGGGGATTAACTGCCGGTGATGATTACTTTGAGGGCTTTGAGAAGGCGGCTTTTACCTTGAATGGCGGAGAGGATAAAGAGGATGCCGGAAATGATGGCGACAACGATGATCACGGCGGCCACGGGTGAGATGACGGTAAATTTGCTAGCGGCGGTAAGCGGCAGATTTTGCTGGCCGTAGGTGGCGACCAAGGTGGCGGTGTAGTGGCCAAGGAGGGATTTTTTGTCCCAAGTCGTTTCCATTTTGCGAATGGCCCCGGGAAAGACGTTCAAGCCGTTTAAGGGCAGTTCGTCGACTTTCTTGCCAAAGACGTTGGTGATGACGATAGTGCCGTTGGGGCGGATATGGGTAGTGCCGTTGTTTTTGATACGAAGGTTAAAAATGACCGGACCGGACTTGGAGTAGACGGGGGCCTGAAAAGTTTCGATTTGGGCCTCCTCGACAACGTTGCCGGAGATGCGCAGAAGAATAAGGCTGCCGACGCGGTGCTGGACGCTGGTGACGCCTTCATTGGCCTCGCCGCCACCGCCGATCTGAAAGAGAATGGAAGCGTAGTGGCCGCCGGGTTCGGCGTCTTTGGGAATGGCGATGGTAAAGGGAAAAACTACCTCTTCTGCCGGTTGGATAGTGAGGTTTTTGCTACTGGGTTCGATCCATTTTTTGAGGGAAAACTGGCTGTCGTTCTCCCCTTCTTCCAAAACGACGCGGCCCTCTTCACCGGCTGAGCTAAAATCTTCGATAAGAATGCCGTATGACTGGGGGGTGGGAGAGTCGTTTCTGACACGAATAGTTTCGGTGATGACGTCACCGGGGTTGGCAAAGAGTTCAAACTTGGGAGGAACGATGGTCAGGGTGCTAGTGTCTTGGGCGTAGAGTTGTTTGGGTGAAGCGGCAAAGCCAATAAAAAGGAGGGGGGCAAGAGCAAAAATTAGCTTGATAAAACAATGCCTATATAGTTTCATAGGTCATACCATGCGAATAGTGTCTATTATTTCAGACTTTGTGAGATTGTCAAATCGAGACACACTGACAATAGTCTGGGAGCAGGAGATTTTAATCGGCAGGAGAATTGGTTATGATGTTTCCAGCAGTAGTGATGTTTACTATTACAATTGTTTCCAGGGTTTGTCAATGAGGAGAGTCGATGCTCATCAGAAATTATCATGATTTGGCAACGGATAAGCTGCGGCAAGACGGTCTGACGATATTAAATGCGGGTTTAATGGCTGTTGCCCCTGACCGGGTGGTGGGCAAGCTGGTGAGGGTTGAAGGACAACGGCTGATGATTGGGGAGACGGCGGTGGCGGATTTGACGGAGTACAAGCGAATCTTCATGGTGGGGGCGGGTAAAGTGGCCCACGCGGTGGCGGTAGCTCTGGAGCCGGTGCTGGCGCCCAGACTGGCCGGCGGGGTGGTGGTGGGGACTTGGCAAGGACAGACCGAGAAAATCGAGTATGTGGAGGCAGACCACCCACTGCCGAGCTTGAAAAACGTTGAGGCGAGCGAGAAGTTGGTGGAGATGGTGGAAAGGGCGGGGGGTGATGATTTGGTGGTGGCGATCATTACCGGAGGGGGTTCGAGCATGCTGTGCCTGCCTCACGTGATGAGCGTGGAGGCCCAGGCTAGGTTGATTGACACCCTGATGAAGGCGGGGGCAGACATCTTTGAAGTGAATACTGTGCGCAAGCACACCAGCCAGGTGAAAGGCGGGTGGCTGGCCAGCAAGGGTAAAAAAACAAACATGGTGGCCCTGATCTTTAGTGACGTGATCGGGGACGATTTGAGCATGGTGGCGTCGGGGCCGACGGTAGCCGATCAAACTACGGTGGCCGATGCCCAGCTGATACTAAAAAAATATAATCTGTGGGAAGAGTGCACCAGGCAAGGCTGCAAGTTGATAGAAACGCCCAAAGACGAAGCAGTGTTTGAGAGGGTCAAAAACATACTGGTGGTGAGTAACCGGTTGGCTTTGGAGGCGATGGGGAACAAGGCCCAAGAACTTGGATATAGCACCCAGGTGTTGCAAACCGCAGTTTCCGGGGAGGCGCGATTGGTGGGGCGAGAATTGCTTGGCCGCTTAGACCAGCCGGGACAGGCGGTGATCGCGGGCGGGGAGACGACCGTACACGTGACGGGCACGGGACAGGGCGGACGCAATCAAGAATTGGTGCTGGGGTGCCTGGCGGCCCTTGGTGATAATCAAGTGATTATCTCGTGCGCTTCAGACGGGGTGGACAACAAAACTAAGTTTGCCGGGGCCATTGGTGATAAAAAAACCTTGGACGAGGCGACCAAAAAAATACTTAACCCGGAGATATTTTTGGACAACAACGACGCGACTAATTTCTTTGAGCAAGAAGGCGATGGGATCGAAACGGGGCCGCTGCCCTCAAACGTGGCAGACCTGATGATAGCGATAAACGGCAAGGTTTAGCTCAGAACTCACCTCAAAGCAGAGCGGAAACGACAAAATTGCCGACCAAAACGGTAGCGACGGTGGAAAGAATTGTAACCAAGACCAGAGTAGACCAGGACCAGGATTTTTTGTCGGGGGCGGGGGGTTGATCTGGGGGCATGGCTGGTAGGGTCTTAGGTATGCTGTCTAATGGTTTTGAGGGTGTCGTATTTAACATCTTCGGCTACTTGTTTAATTTTGTCCTCGATACCGATAATTTTTGATTTAAGAAAGGTGAGAACGCTATCGTGGTGGGGTTTTTGGTGTAAGAGTTCCAGAAAATATTTCCGGTCTGATTCCGAGAGGTGGTCGAGAATGGCGTGGACAATGCGGTGGTGGATGGTGTCCTCGAATAGGTTGATGATGGTCACCTTTTCTTCGATGGTAATATCGAGGGATTCGATTTCGGAGTGGATGTGGTGGACGTTGATAATGTGGTCGTAAAAGAGGGTGGACATGGGAATTATGAATGAGGAATGATGGTTAGATGGCCGGATGGCTGTGTGTGGTCTTATTTTAGTAGGTAAAGCTTGATTTAGATAGTTTGGATGTTGCCACTGGACGGGCCGGTGACGGGGCCCAGGGGAAGCTGATTTTGGGGGTCGTCGACGAAGAGGAGGATGATTTTACCTTTTCGGGATTTTAGGTGTAAGTCCAGGGCTTTCATGGCCTCGGGGGAACCGCCGAAGTGCTTGCCGGTCCATTCCGCCGGCCCAGCGTCGGCGACGACGCCCACGACCATGTGGCCGTTTTGCGGATTGATGGCGATCATCTTCCGATATTTGTACCAAGGGGCCAGGGTGCGGTGGTCGCGGTTCCAGTTGGGCAAGTAGAGGGTCTGGACGGCGAAGTAGTATTTCTCGCGCAAGTAATCGTCTTGGTCAAAGCTGTCACGGGCGGGGGCAAAGAAGCCCCAAGCGCCCAAACCGGGGGCGATGCCGGCGATTTGTTCGTCGTCGTGGAAGTTGACATCGTCACCGGGGAAGCGTTTCAAGTGTTGTTCGTAGCCGATGATGCCCACAGAGTGGTTGAGCTGCTGACCCTCGAGAGTGGCGGCTGCCTTGATGCCATAATTATCAAGAAGAAAAGCTTCGAGAGAGCGCTCTCTGTCTTGGTCTAGGTGGCCGATGAGCCGGTCGGTAGCTGGTTTGGTCAGGCCGATCAAACGCTTGGTGATTTGATCGTTGGTGAAGTAGTTAAGGCCGGCGAGTCTTTGCTTGACAGTGGTAGCGGCTTTGGTGTTGCTCACGGCTATGGGTGGAGAGAGAAGGAGAGAGCCGACGATGGCGCCGGAAGTGAGGAGCTTTTTGGAGTGTTGGCGCAGCCGGCCCAAGTCTAGATTATTTTCCTTGAGCCAAGCGTGGGAGGAGGCGTGGGCTTGTTGGAATTGCTGGCGCGCCTGCCGGCTTTTCTCCTCTAGGGCGGCGATCAAACGCTTGGTGTTAGGCTTGGAGGATTTTCTGGGCATGTGATAGGTTGGTCAAGCAACGGTCCCGACCGAGTAAGTGAAGGACATCAAATAATGGCGGGGTCGCCGAGCGGCCAGTGACGGCTAAACGGATGGTCATGAAGGCGGGGCGAGGTTTGAAGCCGAGTTGTTGTTGAAGATCATGGAGCTTGGTTTCTAAGGTTGCCACGGACCAGTCAGAATCAGAAATTTGAGAGATGACGGTTTCGACCTGGTGTAAATAAGCCGCCGTTTCTTGGGGCGTGATTTTGGATTCTTTGAGAATGGCTTTGGGGTCAAGCTCCGGTTGTTGGTAAAAATATTGGGTAAACTCCCCTATTTGTGACAGGGTTTCAAGGCGGTCTTTGATCAGGGGGATAAAGCGCTTGAGTAAGTCGTCTGAGAGTTCTGGGGGTTTGTAGGGCTGAAGGCGGTCAAAAAGTTCGTCGGCGGTGAGTGTGCGGATATAGAGGCCGTTGAGCCAATTGAGTTTGTTGGTGTCAAAAATAACTGCTTTCGAACTGATGTCTCTTATATCAAATTCTTGCTGAAACCGTTGAAGATTCATTACTTCGTTTTTGTCTTTTGGAGCCCAGCCCATGATCATAAGGAAATTGAGCATGGCTTCGGGTAGATATCCTTGTTCGAGGAACGAACGAGCAGATACGTCCCCATGTCTTTTGCTCATCTTGCCTTTGCCAGTTGGACTGAGGAAGACGGGAACGTGAGCATATTGGGGCATAACTTCCGACTGGTCCCAACCAAACTTTTGATATAGCCAGATATGTTTTGGCGTTGAACTAATCCACTCTTCGCCCCGAATGATGTGGGTGATGCGCATATCGTGGTCATCAACGACGACTGCGAGGTGATAGGTGGGAAAGCCATCCGATTTTAATAAGACTTGATCGTCAATATTATCAGTACTAATTGAAATCTCTCCCCTGACAAGATCGTTAAAGACAACTGGTTCCGGAGGATGGTTTTCGTCGAAGGGAATTTTCATTCTTATTATGTATTTGTTTCCAGCAGCAATTTTTTTCTTGACTTCATCCTGATTTTTGAGGCAGCGCCGATCATATTTAGGAATTTCTTTACGTTTTAACTGTTGATCTCTCATTTCCTTTAATTCTTCTTTGCTGCAAATGCAGTAATAAGCATGACCTTGATCTACCAACCATTGGGCTCTTTCCTGATATCGCTCAAGTCTTTGGGATTGAATATATGGTCCGTATGGTCCATCAATATCTGGACCTTCGTCCCAATTCAGACCGTAATCTTTAAGGACCTTGAGTGTTTCTTCTGTTGCTCCGGGGACAAACCGTTCTCGGTCGGTGTCTTCTATGCGAATAATGAATTGTCCACCTCTTCCTTTGGCGTAAGCAAAGTTTCTTAAAGCAATGGCTAAACTACCAATATGTAATTGACCGGTCGGGGAGGGGGCGATGCGGGTACGGACGGAAGGTGGGGATGACATGGTAA
>CAYMQI010000019.1:0-1067 GCA_964392715.1 uncultured Pseudomonadales bacterium
TTGGAGCCCGTACAATGAATCTTTTTACAGCGAAGCTGCATTTGCGCTGTACGCAGATGACAATGAAGCGTTTGAGCGGGTTTTGGAAAAATACCAAGTTAAATATTTGCTTTTGGATGAATCGATAATTAATCCTGGGGGAGAGAGCGGCCTTCTTTATCTCCCGGAAACCAAGGAAATGCTCGGGCGTTCAAAAATTGTATCCAAATTGAAGAATTTTGGTTTTTTGACAGTCTATGAAGTTAATTCAGACCAACCCTTAATTATAACACCGAGCAACTACACCAGTGCAAGGGCCAATTTGACCTACAGCCAGTTTGATCCGGTTTACGAAAAGTTTGGGACTTATATTGACGGAACCAATGGAGTCTATTATCCCTTCGTTAATTTTGACGGGCGGGCAAATGTAGAAGTTAAAAGAGAAGACGGAAGGCTGATTTTGGAGGATAAAGAAAGCCCTGCAAAAGTAATTTTGCCTTTGGAGAATATTCTAATTGAAGACCTAAGTCAGGAGAGGGGATTTAGTGAACCGTACAACTGCGATCCCAATAAAGCCGGCCGCGTCGAAAAGCAAAGACTAGGCAATGCCGTTTTATATAAAGCTTCCGGCGGAGGGGTTGCCTGCGATTATTTTGGCTACCCTGAATTGGCGTATTCGCAGGGTTATTTAATGAGAATAAAGGGAGAAAATAAAGAGGGCAGAAGTTTGAAAATATATATCTTTAATAATACTTCGAAATGGTCTGATATAGAGGAATTGCTGCCCGCTTCGACGCGAGGCGAGCCCGAAGGGCAATTTGATGAGTACTTTTTAATTCTTCCGAGAAATATTGAGGGTCAGGGACCTGCCTCGCCGAGTCAAGGCGGGTACACTCTGAATGTCGAGACCCGTTCTTTTGGCAGAATTGCTTCCGAAAATATCATTACCGGAATTGAAATTACTCCAATTCCTTATGAATTTTTGACGCAGGTTAAGATCGGCAATCCGGAGATTTTTGCCAACCAAGTCTCGGTCTCAAACATCAGAAAGTTTGGCGCTTGGCTTTATACTGCCAATGTTGATGGCG
>CAYMQI010000019.1:1167-15046 GCA_964392715.1 uncultured Pseudomonadales bacterium
TCTACTGGCCGCAATTGTTGGAGTTTGTGGGGTTTGGTTTTTTGGTAATTGCATTTCTAATGTTGACAAAAATTAGGGGGAAAGCTAGAATAGGCTAACTTCCCGAAGAAGTTTCTTTCGTGATAGACAAAGACGTTTCCACAAATAATAGTTCCCTTGTTGTTGACGACAGGGTTTTGCCCGACAGCAATCTCCCGACAGAGTTTGCCGAGGGTGTACTTGATATTGCAACCGAAGGCTCGGGGTTGCTGCGGCCAAAGTTTTCCCCATCGGACAGCGATATCTATATTTCTTCCTCACAAATTCGCAGGTTTAATTTGAGAAATGGGGATCTCGTTGGGGGACAAGTCAGGCGGCCTAAAGAGAACGAGAGATACTGGGGGCTTTTGAAAGTTGAAAAAGTCAACGGCGAACCGATTGAAAAAGTCGGCGACAGGCCGAATTTTGAGGATTTGACCGCGATCTATCCTGATGCACAAATTAAGCTTTCGACTGGGAAAGAACCTCTAAATAATAGAGTGATAGATTTAGTTGCGCCTATTGGCTTTGGCCAAAGGGGTCTGATTGTTTCTTCTCCCAAGGCGGGAAAAACGACCATTCTCAAAGACATTATTACCGGAGTTGCTAAAAATTATGTCCGGAACAAGAAATCTAAAGTCAAAGTTCATTTGATGGCGGTTCTGATTGGCGAGCGGCCGGAAGAGGTTACCGATATCACGCGTCATATGAAGGAAGAGACTGGCGGCAAGGGTGATGTGGCGGCGAGTAATTTTGACGAATCTCCGCCCGATCAGACCAGGGTTGGAGAGATAGCGCTGGATCGGGCAAAAAGGCTGGTCGAGAGCGGTTACGATGTAGTTGTTCTGCTTGATTCTATAACCAGAATGGCGCGAGCCTACAACTTGGCTTTACCAACATCGGGGCGGACATTGACGGGAGGCTTTGACCCGATGGCCCTTTTCCCTGCGAAGAAGTTTTTTGGGGCGGCTCGCAAACTGGAAAAAAAGGGTTCATTGACGATTATTGGGACTTGCTTAGTCGAAACCGGCAGCCGTATGGATGATCTGATTTATGAAGAATTTAAAGGTACCGGCAACATGGAACTTCATCTGGATAGAAAACTAGCCGAGAGACGCATTTTTCCAGCCATAAACGTTGCCCGGTCGGGTACCCGTCAAGAAGAGCTTCTCTACAGCAAGGGTGATTTGCCCAAAGTTCACACACTAAGGCGAATGCTCGATATGGTTCCGGAAGGGGAAAGAACGGAAATGCTTTTGGACCGGCTCAAGAAAACCGAGGACAACAGAGAATTTTTGGACTCCTTAAAAACTGGATAATAAACTTTTCGCTTTGAGTTTTTGTTTTCATATGATATCTTGTTTGACATCCAATGGAGGACCCTTTTGAGAAGATTCTCGCCTGGGTTGACGAGGTTAAGCTCTTTTTCTTCGAGCTCGCTGTTTTCGTAGTAAAGAAACTTCATTTGTCTTTCATTGTATTTGAAGAAAGAAAAGGGGTATTTGTCACCGCCCTCTATCGCCAGAGAGGTAAGATGTCGCGACGCTTAATGCATTCTGGCATGGCCGCTCTAACTGCCCTGGGAGTAGTGATAGCTCCTGTGGTGGCAGAAGAGTTCCCCGGGAGATCTGTAGACCCCTGGGGGGCACAATCTCCTTCAGCTGTTTTGTCCGCTTCTACCCAAGACGCTTCCACTTCAACTGTGGTTTCTGAAAAGTCGAGGGGAGAGATTCTGGAGTATACCGTCCAGGAAGGGGATACTGTGAGCACGATTGCCGAAAAGTTTGGCATTTCCGAGGATACAATTCGCTGGGAAAATAATTTGACTTCCAAAGGCGCCATTAAAGTGGGGCAAACTTTGGCCGTCTTGCCGGTAACGGGAATTTCCCATAAAGTGACTAAGGGCGATACGGTTTATTCCATTGCGAAGAAGTATGATGCCGATACTCAAGGAATTGTAGATTTTCCGTTTAATACTTTTGCCAATGACGAGACTTTTGAATTGGCCATAGGCCAAACGATTATTGTTCCCGAGGGGATTAAGCCCGCCGAAACCTATTGGTCTCCGATCGCCCGCATTCGTCAGATTACACCGGACGCTGGTACCGTTGTTGCCTCCGGCCAGTTTGTCTGGCCCACAAGCGGCAAGATTACTCAAAATTTTGTCTGGTACCACAAAGGGACAGACATTGCCAACAGGGGGGTTCCAGCCGTTTTGGCGGCGGATAGCGGGACGGTTATCACTTCCGGCTGGAGTCCGTACGGATACGGGAACCACATAATTATCGATCACGGCAATGGTTTTAGAACTCTCTATGCGCATCTATCTAAGCTTTACGTTTCAGCGGGGCAGGGAGTAAGAAGGGGAGATTCAATTGGGCAAATGGGTTCGACTGGCCGCTCGACGGGCCCTCACCTTCACTTTGAGGTGATAAGAAATGGTGTTTATATAAATCCTTTGTCAGTACTTCAGTAAAATAAAACTGGTATAATTTGCTCGGCTAGGGCCGTTAGCTTATCTGGTAGAGCACACCCTTCGCATGGGTGAGAGGGCGGTTCAAGTCCGCCACGGTCCACCCTTCAACTTCGCTTGAGACAAACTTACGTCTTTCTTCTGCCGAAAAGACGATTCAGGAGTAATGTCAGCTCAAACAAGATAATCAGTGGCAAAGACAGCAAAATATCAGCCAGGATCGAATCAGCAGGAAGCAGGATGGCAAAGACAAAAGAGCCCAAGTAAATCCAGAGCCGTTTGCCCGCCAGTTGCTGGTGTTTGATAATGCCGAGGCGCATCAGGAGAAGAAGGATTATCGGAAATTGGAAACTAATTCCCATCAGTATTGAGGTCAAAAGCACAGTAGTTAAAAGGCGGCTGATGTCCAGAACATTGCCAATGCCCAGGGCCACTGACCTGGCCAAAAATATCTGGATTTGCCACTTCATAATAAGGGCTCCAAATGAAAATCCCATTGCAAAAAGGATGATGGAAAAAGGCAGAGCTCTGATCAGCATTTTATATTCTTTTTCCCTCAAAGCCGGTTTTAGAAAAAGTAAAACTTGAGCAATGAAAAGGGGTAAGACGATTACCAATCCAGTGGCAACACCACAGCTAATGGCCAGGTTAATGAATTGAAAAGGCGAAGTAAAAACAACATTCACCCCTTCGAGCGTAAGCGCGCCAATCAAAAATTTAATTATTTTTTCATAAAAGGTGAAGCCAACAATCGTCGCAACCGCAAAGACGGCAAGCGTGAAGAGAACTCTTTTTCTGGCTTCTTTGAGGAACGGGGAGTATTTTTCTATTACTGCCGCTAGTTCAGGGGACTCGAAAGCTGCCAAATTTACTCTCCTTCTGGTTTTTTATCGGTGCCTTTTGAGGCTTTTTTGAATTCTTTGACGGCATCAGCCAAACCTTTAAAAAGCTCTGGGATTTTCCTGCCCCCAAAAAGTAAAAGGACGATGAAGGCGATAATCAGCCACTCGGTGGTTCCAATTGATTTAAACATCTTTAGACACCCCCTTCTTGTGAGGTTCGTCGTCCTCAATAGCTTCGGTAAAACTCTTTTTGATTTTTTTGATCTCTTTGAAAGTTTCTCCGCCGGTTTTGCCCAATTTGATGACGGCCCGACTGCCAAAAAGTACGATTAAAATCAAAGCAACAAGACCCAATTCTGTTGGACTAATATTCTTTAGAAAATTAAACATACCTAAACTTAAACCCCATACTACAACTCAAAAAATCAAAAGACAAGAGGCAAACAAAAACGATTTTTATGCTTCGCTCATGGATGCTGCCAACCAATAAGAACCGTTGAAATATTCCAAGCTATTGGTTTGAAAGTTAAATCCAAAAGTTCCCCGCCTAACATGTTTTGGTCTACCGGGCGTGTTCCAAGAATCAATTCTGGGTAGGCCAATCATCAAGGATAGACCCTGACCAATGTCTACGAGCAATGGAGCATTCTTAGCCATCTTGTTTAGTGATTATTATATATAATCTGTGGTGTTTACAGCAAGCGTCAGAAGAAGCTTCCGCTTGTAAGGTCTGGCTTGCAAGGTCTAGGTTTGTAAGATTAAGGTCTCTCTTTGCAAGTCTGCCTCTATTTAAATTCTTTTCATCCGCAGTTTCAGCCAGCGGGAGCCGTTCCAGTACTCCAGATAATTGGTTTGAAAGTTAAAACCGATGGTTCCTATCTTAGCCTTTTTTGGCCTGCCAGGTATGTTCCAAGATGGAATTCGGTGCCGGCTGATAGGCCTAGATATGCCCTCGCCGATGGCAACTTCACGAGCGATGATTGGATGATTTTTAAAGAGGATTGGTTGAACGGGTGGTGCTATAAAAGCGGCAGAAGGACTGGCTGATGGCGAAGCAGAGACGCTTATTCCGGCCGATGGTGAAGGTGATGCGGAAGGGCCGCTGGGGGCAGTTGATGGCGATGGGCTGGCGGACGGGGAGGCTGATACCGAAACAGCAGCTGATGGCGACGGACTGGCCGATTCAGACGCTGAAGGGCTAATTGAGGCGCTTGGGCTAGGGGTTGCCGATGGCGAGGCGCTTTCGCTTGCACTGGGTGATGGGGACGCCGACGGCGATTTACTTACTGAAGCCGATGGCGACGCACTTTTGCTAGCAGATGGGCTTGGGCTGGCCGATGGCGAGCGGCTGGGACTGGCACTGGGTGACGGGGACGCCGACGGCGATTTACTTACTGAAGCCGATGGCGAAGCAGAAGGTGAAGGGCTTTTAGACGGCGACGCACTGGGCGATGGTGAGCGGCTTGGGCTTACAGAAGGCGAAACGGAAGGAGAGGCAGAGGTTGATCTGCTTGGCGATGCACTCGGCGAAGGACTCTTCGACGGGGATGCGCTTACTGAAATGCTCGGAGAAGCACTTGGGCTCGGGCTGGCCGACGGCGAGTGGCTGGGACTAGCACTGGGCGATGGGCTGGCCGACGGTGATTTACTTACTGAAACCGACGGCGACGCACTGGGCGAGGGACTAGCAGAAGGCGATTTGCTTATCGATACCGACGGCGAGGCTGAAGGTGATGGACTAGCTGACGGCGAGGCTGAAACAGAAACTGATGGAGAAGCGCTAGGTGAAGGACTGGCCGAAGGAGAGGCAGATACTGAAACACTGGGTGATGCACTCGGAGACGGACTAGCTGACGGCGAGGCGGATAGGGAGGCTGAAGGCGATATAGATGGCGAAGCAGAGACTGATTGACCAGCCGAGGGTGAAGCCGATACTGACGCACTGGGCGAAGGGCTTGCTGATGGTGAGGCGCTGACCGATGCACTTGGAGAAACAGATGGTGACACACTCGGTGAAGCGCTTGGACTAGGACTTGCCGACGGCGAAGCCGAAATAGATACCGATGGTGATGCACTTGGGCTCGGGCTGGCGGAGGGGCTTGCGCTCACCGAGGCTGACGGCGAGGCTGAAGGTGACGGTGATGCAGACGGCGAGGCGCTGACTGATGCTGATGGAGACACACTTGGCGACGCACTAGGCGATGGAGACGCTGACGGGCTCGCGCTTTCCGAGGCGCTTGGAGATGCTGAAGGTGACGGGCTTGCAGAGGGTGAAGCGCTTACTGACGCACTTGGAGAAACAGATGGTGATACGCTGGGAGAAGCACTGGGCGAAGGACTTGCCGATGGCGAAGCTGAAACAGATGCAGACGGAGAAGCACTTGGTGATGGCGAGGCCGATGGTGAGGCAGATATCGACGCGCTGGGCGAAGCCGAAGGTGAAGGACTAGCCGAAGGAGAAGCACTTACTGAAGCGCTGGGCGAAGCCGAAGGAGATGGACTGGCTGACGGTGATGCACTCTCACTGGCCGATGGTGAAGCGCTTGGGGAAGGTGAAGCACTAGGACTCGCCGAAATAGATGCCGAAGGTGACACCGAAGGTGAAACCGAAGGGCTGGCGCTCGGTGATGGCGAGGCCGAAGGAGAGGCGCTTTCCGAGGCGCTTGGCGACGCACTGGGTGATGGACTGGCCGACGGCGAAACTGATGGTGAGGCTGAAGGACTAGGACTTGCCGACGGCGATGCACTTTCGCTAGCCGAAGGCGAAGCAGACGGAGATGGGCTGGCTGACGGCGACGCACTCACCGAGGCGCTTGGAGACGCACTGGGTGACGGTGAAGCCGATGGGGACGCACTCGGAGAAGCAGATGGGCTAGGTGAAGCAGAAGGAGAGGCGCTTTCCGAGGCGCTTGGCGACGCACTGGGTGATGGACTTGCAGAGGGTGAAGCACTTGGACTAGCAGATGGGCTAGGTGAAGCAGAAGGAGAGGCGCTTTCTGAAGCACTTGGCGACGCACTGGGACTCGGACTGGCAGATGGTGAAGCGCTTTCGCTTGCACTCGGTGATGCACTTGGACTGGGACTAGCCGATGGCGAAGCACTTTCTGATGCACTGGGAGAAACTGACGGCGAGGCGCTGGGTGATGGTGAAGCCGAAGGTGAGGCGCTCTCTGAAGCGCTTTCTGAAGCACTTGGCGACGCACTGGGACTCGGGCTGGCTGAAGGTGACTCCGAAGGAGATGCAGAAGCACTGCCTGCGGAATAATCAACCGTAACTCGGATATAATCCCACTCCCAAGTGTTTGAGGTAGCGTTGTTGCCGTTTCTTGCCCGGAGTGTGGTTTTGAAGTTGGCATCCAAGAGGTCGTCTCTTGTCCAGCTTCCCCCGCCTGGCCTGGCATAGGCGGTGTAGGCTCTGGCAGTCAAAGTCGTCGGCTCCAAAGAGTCTGAATTAACTGCTCCATCAGTTGCTGAAACCGAAGCAAAATTTTCAAGGAAGCAGACATTGCCGTTTGTTTGCACCCGATGCTCAACTTCAATATCAACTTGGTTAATGGTGGCGCCGGCGGGAATTTGGGAATCAAAATCAAAGCCGGAGCACTCTAAGTTGTCCTGTGAATTTTTAGTTGTCCCTCTGGTAATGTTAACGACATTACCATCGTCGGCTCCGGCATTAGTTTGATTATTCCAAGTCCCGGAAAGGGCATTGTAGGAGGTTGGGTAGCGCGTTATGACTGCCATTAAAGTATGAGTTCATCTGAAAACAAAAACCCTCGGCAACTGCCTCGGTAGCGGTCTCTTTTGGGCGTTAAAACAGGATTGTTGCCAATGGAAATAATAAATTTCCAGAAGTGAAAATCAACATAAAACTTATCCCAGTCGATGTGAATCCCCAAAGAAAAATATTTGCCGCCTTGGTACTGCATGGCAAACCAGGAATTGTAGATAATCCAAACTTTTTTATGGACGCGTAAGTATTTCATCACATACTAACCGTATCTCATGACGGCTAAATCATTATAGTCATCTTTTTAAGGTTTCCCAACTATGAGTTTTCTTCAGGTTAGTTTTTGAAGTAAGTCGGCTGTTTTTCCCCAGCCAGGGATTTCACTATCGGTTTCTTCCCAATTTACAAGCAGTTTTTGGTTCCTAAATTGGTCTTTTTTCCACCTTTGACCGGTGGCATTACCTGGATGGCGGATATCAATATTGGGGTACTCGGATTTCCAGGTCCCCAGTTTAAAAATGTTTTGCCATTTAATGCGGCCGTGGGTCATCGGCTCAAAACCCATTCTGCGGCTGAAACCTTCTTTTTCAACTATTGCCACTCTTTCCTTAAAGTGGGTGATTAAGGCTTCGCGAAAGCCGCAAAGCCCCGAAAGTTGATTGACGTCATAATGCAGAGCGTGCCCGTCGGTTGTTCTTAGAAACCAGACATTTTGGTTGTAATAAAAAGTGTTTTTGTCCGGCGGGGTGAAGTCAAAGTGGGAGGGATGATAGAGGACATCGTGTTCCGAGAGAAAAATTATTTCAGCTTCGCTTGTCTCAAGACCCGCCAGAATTTGTTTAAACATGGTCAAATAGCCTCTTTCCAGAGGGAGGTGAATATTATTGCCGAAGCCCATGGGTTTTAAGGAAGTGCTGACGATGGGGATTGTTTTGGTCTCGCTGATTTTTTTCAAGTTGTGCTGGACTGCGTGGGCGATTTTGAGGTTTAGCTGGTTGTCGGTGTAAAAAAGGACCCCCTTACTAAATTTGGTGCTGGGTTGGGTTTGGGCATTTTGACTGGCATCGTATATAATACCGCTGGTTGCCAATTCTTCCATTGGCCCCGATTCAATTGAGGTCGGTTCGCTTTCAGGTTCCGATTTAGCTACGGCGTCAAATTTGAAAGTGTTGGCTTTTAGTTTTTTTAAGTCCTCTTCAGTCCAGCCTCTGACCGGCCAAAATTTTTCTACCAGCCAGCTTAGGGGGTGAATTTGCTTGGGCCAGTTGTTGTTAAAGAAAAGGTCTCGGGCGTAAGTTTTGGCGTGTTGCTGTTGAGTGTTTGACATCGGATAGGGGAAGCCAAAATCTCCTCCCTGGGTCCTAAACATATGGGCATACCAGGTTTTTTTATTGACCATTACCCTGCCCCCGGAGAGCCAAGTTTTGGTGGCGACTTCAATTCCCTGCGACCCCCAACTGCCGAAGGCTTCGTCGCAGATATTTAATTCCCAGTATTTCTCGCGCGTCAGCATCCACGCTGACCCTTGGAGACTCATGGTTTCGGTAATCTCGCCCTGGCCTTCGGGCCGTTTGGCATATTCGCCGAAATACTGGAAATGGGGAGTGGCGTCAAAGCAGTAAGAGACGCTGTTGGGGCTTTTTTTGGCAATCCAAACTACATCCTGCGTCGTTTCTTTGCCGCATTCTTTGCAGGGGCCGCTTGGACCTTGATAACGGCGGTGGCCGTCCGGGCATACCCAATCAAAAGCGTGGAGGTTCTTCATGACCGGGACCATCGTCCAGTCGTCGTGCATCTCGCGCATCATTTTGATATCAAACCCTTTATCAAAGGCACAATGCGCATCACACTTCAGCAAATATTTGGCCTTGGAGAGCCTAGCGGCTTTATTGGTGGCGGCTCGCTGACCTATGCTTTGGTTTTGGTAAACAACCGCGACGCGTTCGCTTTGAGGAACTGGCGGGTTTGCCCAAGCTCCGTCTAAAACAACAATGATTTCGGTTTTGCCTTCAATATTGGTAAGAATATCCTCGACCGTTTTGGCAAGAAACATTTCGTTTCTGGCCGGGATTAAGATTGAGAGATCCATTTTTTGTTCCTATTTAAAATTGCTCTGGTAATAACTGGACTGTAGCCCACGCTTTCAGCCCAAGCGCACCAGCCGTAAACATCTTTGGGGAGGCATTTGGAATTAAAACCCCGTTTATCTGGATAAATAAACGTCCACCAAAGGTTAAAGCGGGGATCATCACCATAGACAACATCTCTAATTGTGTAGTAATCAAGCCCCGCTTTCTGGCAGGCGTCATAAAGTTCCTGGCATTGGGCGACTTTAAAGGCAATCGCGCGGTTCTCGGAGAGCTTAATCACCTCGGCCTCGTAGGCCGTAACTTGGCGGATGGAGATATTAGCGTTATAGACGGTTTGATAGAGCTCGATGACCTGCCTTGTATCTTTGGGGTCGCCGCCGAGGATGATGAAAGGCCGGGATTTTTGGTCGGTCATCGGGTGGTTGGGGGTCTCACCCAAGTATTCGGGCTGGACGACGAGGCGTTTTTTGTATTTTTTAGCCATACTGTCGGTAAATCCAGGCACAACCGTCGAGCGGATGACAATGAGCTTGGCATCGCATTTTTTGATGACACCCTCGACAATTGAGCAGTCCAGCTTGTTTTTTACCAGTGGAGTAGGGACGCAGACAAAAGCGATATCCGCACCAGCAACGGCTTCGGCCGTGCCCAAATTTAAATCAACGTCATAAACCAAGGCTTTAGGAAACAAAATTTCCTGGGCCTTGCCAACCCAACCATAACCCCAAATTGCGATTTTAGACATAACCTTTTGGCTAGGTTATATATAACCTAAAATCTTTTTAAAGGCAAACGCGGATTATTGGCAGGCGCTTGGGGCTGTAGTGGAAGTTGTTAATACTCCATCATTAACAGTTAGGTAGGTAACTCCACTGCCGTCGCTATCACCCATAATAATACATCCGGGAGTGGATGAGGAGCCCAAGAAAAGTTTCTTAGCATGAATATTCGCATTGGCTGAAGATGAGCCGAAATAGACATCAGCCATAGATGAATTTCCAATAACAGTTGTGTTTGCTCCAGCTCCAATAGCGGTAGTACCAAGAACTATACTATTAGTGTCATTGTTGTCATAACCTCGGCTACCCGAACCTAAATAAATACTTGTGTTTGAATTGGTTAAAGCAGTGGTACCATCAGCCTGCTTCCTCCCAGCTTCAAATCCAATGGCTATATTACCATCACCAGTTACAGAAAGAAGAGCAGCTGTTCCAAGGGCTATGTTTAGTGAGCCAGTTGTATTATCTCTTAAGCTGGCAGTACCAAGGGCAACGTTATCGTGTCCAGTTGAATTGTATTCGAGTGTCTGTGACCCCATTGCTGTGTTATCGTGACCGGTTGTGTTACTCGTAAGCACCTGATAGCCTACGGCGGAATTGTAGCCTCCGGTTGCCGAACGTAAGGCCCAATGGCCGACGGCCGTATTGGCCCCACCGCCACCACCCGCGCGAAACCCAACGGCGGTATTGTAGTATCCTCCAGCATTTGCATATTGAGCCTCAAAACCGATTGCGACATTTTCACTACCTGTAGTATTGCCATAAAGCGCACCTGCTCCTACTGCGGTATTATAGATACCAGATCCTCCACCTAAGCCAATAGTTAGGCCATTTATTGTTGAATCATTGGTGGAAGTTAAGCTTGTTACTTTAGCATTTCCGGAAACTTCAAGGGTGGAGGTAGGGGAAGTAGTGCCAATACCAAGCCTCTTATTGGTATTATCCCAGAAGAGATTTGAGTTATCTTGAGAGAAGATACCATTAAAAATAAAAGGAACGGAACCATTTGTAAACGTGTTTGCTCCAGTTCCGCCCCGAGATATTGGGAGTAACCCCTGCCAGATAATCGAATGGATATCGTTGGAAGATGAGATAGTTACATTTGAGTCGTTTTGAAAAGATTGAGATTGTCCAGTTTGACTGTTTAGATTTTGGATGACGGCTGAAGCTTCAGTGGGAGTAGAAAGAAAGAGAAACAAAGTTAGGAGCACACTTAAAGAAATTCGAAGTTTCAAACCCCTCATAATAAAATGATAAGTTAATCCATCTTTATTGTCAACGATGTTATCTCCAATTTGGTTATTAAGTATTAATTATATTAGATATAAGCAAGAAGCAACCACTGTTTAGACCTTTTTGCAAAATCTTGTCCCGCGGCCAGGGTAACCAGATTGATCAAAAGTAAAAACTTCCCAATTGGGTGGATAACTAAAGTTTTCCATCCCAAATGTCTGATAATTATTAATGATTAAGTAACCATTGTGTTTAATTTTAGGAACAGCTGCATTAGCCATCAAAATTCTTCGTGTCTGATTTGGGTCGGAATTAATTAGAATAATATCGTAATGATTATCAGGTTCCTGGCTTATTTTTTGGATGATTTGCCTGTTTTTGCGTAATTTAAGCTCAACATTTTTCAATCTCTTTATTTTTTTACCAACAGTTATGCACCAATCAAGATCTGTTTCAAAAGACTTGAGGTTTTTACAATTTTTAGCCCAGAAGACTGTTGATCCACCACAACCAACTTCCAAAACCCTTTGCCTTTTGTTAACTATATGTTCAAGTTCAGATACGGCTCCTAATGTAAGCGCCGGATAACCAATTTTTAGAGTATATGTGCCATTAGAGACAGACTTCTGATTAGTGAATTTAGTAATTGCAGTTTTCATCGATTTATAGTAACAAATTATAACAAATGTTGCCAAGTTTAAGTAGGGGATGTAATAATGGGCGAGATTAAATTACGAAAGGGGGTGTGGAAGTGAAAGTATTAATCACAGGAGGAGCAGGATATCTTGGCGGAGCCTTAACAGATGTTTTGTTAAAGACTAAGCACGAAATACGGGTCTTTGATGCTTTGATGTATGAAGACAATTATTTAAAGGATGTGCCATTTGTCTTTGGTGATATCCGCAACAAAAAGCATTTGAAAGAACAGTTAAAATGGGCTGACGCTGTAGTCTGGCTGGCAGCGTTGGTGGGAGATGGCGCCTGCGCTTTGAACGCAGACATCTCAACCGAGATTAACCAGGAATCGGTCAAATGGCTAAGTAATAATTATGATGGCCGGATAATTTTTACGTCTACATGTTCGGTTTATGGAGTGCATAAGGGTATACTTACAGAAGATTCGCCCGCAGGCCCATTATCGGTGTACGGGAGGACAAAATTGGCTTCTGAAGGTTTCTTAAAGGAAAAAAACGCTATGATTTTCCGGCTGGGTACTTTATTTGGCTTAGGTGACAGGTATTCCCGAATTAGATTGGACCTAGTTGTCAATACTCTGACCGCCAGAGCCATGATTGACCGTAGACTTAAAGTGTTTGGTGGTGGGCAATTTCGTCCTTTACTTCATGTTCGAGACGCTGCCCAAGCCATTGCCGATAATTTGGAAACTGAACACACAGGCATTTTTAACCTGCATCGCCAAAATATAAAAATTCTTGACCTAGCCCGCCAAGTTGTCAAGCGGGTGCCAGGTACTAAAATAGATATCTTGGATGCGCAGTTTGACGACCTGCGCAACTACGCTGTCAGCAGCCTTAAAGCTAAAAAGACCTTTGGTTTTAATCCAAAACTGCGCATTGAAGACGGCATCGGGGAAGTTAAACGCTTGTTTGTGGAAAAAAGAATTAAAAATCTAAATAATCCCAGATATACAAATGCAGGTCATTTGGCAATGTTTAATACTCATAAGCTGGAGAATGGCAATGGAGAGAGAAAAACCAAAGATAATTAAGGGCGGGATCTCAATTGACGACCGTGGCCAGGTGATGTTTGTCAATGATTTCAACTTTGAGGGCGTCAAAAGATTTTATATAATTTCAAACCACAGAGCGGGTTTTGTTAGAGCCTGGCATGGTCACAAAGAAGAGGCAAAATATGCCCTGGCTGTTAGCGGCGCTGCGCTGGTTGGAGTGGTGGCGATTGATAATTGGGAAGAGCCGGCTCAAGATGCTGAAGTTCGGCGTTATGTCTTGTCAGAAAAACTGCCGCAGTTGCTTTATATTCCACCTGGTTATGCGAATGGTTCTATGTTATTAACTGATGATGCGCAATTGATTTTCTTTTCAACAACCACGCTGGAGGAGTCGCTGAAAGACACGATCCAATACGATGCGCGCTACTGGGATATCTGGCAAGTAAAAGAAAGGTAATAATGAAAATTGATTGCTGCATGATTACCACCAACATTCAAAGTAAGTTGCCATTGGTTAAAAATACTCTTCAGTCTTTGAAAAAACACAATGATAAATTTGAACACAAATTAATGTCGGTTGACCTTTTTGAGGATGGAGTATCACTTAATTGGTTTACTAAATACCAAAAAGCTGGCTGGCAGGTGTTGTCAAAGAAGGTCGATCCACAAAAGAGTATGATCTTAAATCAACGCAATGTAATCTCACATGCCAGTTCAGAGGTCGTGCTCTATACAGAAGATGATATTTTAGTTAATTACTTACCTAAACTAACAACTATTCAGAAACTGTTTAATGAAAATATTGTCGGAGGGAAGAAAGTTGGATTTGTCTGTTTTAATAATCATATGTGGTCTAAGTTTAAGGAAAACCCCAAGCACATAATTGATTTTATTCACGATCTGGGTAATTACATCACTATTGATGGAGACGTGTTTTTAATAAAAAGTGAGGTTGTCAAAGATAAATACTACTTGAATTTTCCGGTTGCGCTGACGACAAAGAAATTGTTTTTAGAACTTCAGGATT
>CAYMQI010000020.1:0-6416 GCA_964392715.1 uncultured Pseudomonadales bacterium
GGTTCTATTACTTATTGTTGCATGGGAGAGGAGAGAATGGGTAGAATGGTGGGGATGGGATCAGATTTTCAATTTTCAATTTTTCATCCTTTGCTGAGGCTACGGATGACGAGCAATTTTCAATCAAGACTCAAGGCCCAATTTTCAAATTTGTCTGGGCAAGAGGGGCAGGTGGGGATTGTGACACTATTGATCATGACGGTGATGTTGTCGGTGGGGGTTTCGGTGGTCAACCGTTCGACGCAGGATCTGCGCATCAGCCGGCAGGAAGAGGATGCCAGTCGAGTGTTTAATGCGGCTGAGGCCGGGATTGAGGCAGGGCTTTCCAATTTGGTGGTGGGACAAGGGTCGCTTGATTTTGGGACAGAAGGTACGGGCGACATTCCGATTAATGTTAATTACACGGTGACGCCTTATGACTACCTGGAAGCGGTGGTGCCGAGGAATGAGGTGGTCAGCCTGGACACAAGTACGATTATTGGTGGTGAACAGCTGGAGATCGAATGGGCCCAAGGGCAAGATTGTGGCAGCAATGCCGCGGCGTTGGAGGTGCTGTTTTACAACACCAGTAACGCTACGGTTAGACGCGAGGGTATAACCAGGTGTGATAGGAGTGACGGCTTTACTCAGGTGGCGGGGGGTAGTGACGGGTATTTTGCCAGGCAGGTGGTAAGTGTTTCTGCCGGTGAGAACTTGGTGCGGATTAAAGCTTTGTATAGCGATTCCCAGGTACGGGCTAGGTCCTTTGGGGGCTGGAGCATGCCGGTGCAGTACTACCGGATTCGGTCGGAAGGAGACAGCGGTGTGGGGGATGAAGTCAAGGTGGTGGAGGTAACGCGGACGCTATCGTCGGCGCCGGGAATTATGGACTACGTGCTTTATTCTGGGGGAAGCCTAGTAAAGTAATTTCTAATTTCTAATTACTAATTTCTCCTCCTTCGCTGAAGCTACGGAGGACAAGTAATCAAGTCCCAATGGCCAATGTCAAATGACTAAGGACGGAAAAGAAAAAAGTTTTGATCTTGAGGAAAGAACGGCTCGGTTTGGTGAGGAAGTGATTGAGTTTGCTAAAAGTTTGCCGGTTAATAGCGTGACAAGAGTGTTAGTGTCTCAGTTGGTTCGGGCTGCGACTAGCGTAGGAGCAAATTATTGTGAGGCGGATGATGCTGAGACAAGAAATGATTTCAAACATAAGATAGGCCTTTCTAAAAAAAGAGTCGAGAGAAGCAAAACATTGGTTGAGGATGGTTGTGAAGGCGGTGCCAGAATCCAGGGCAGAAGCAGAGAAGCTTTGGAGAGAAGCTAAAGAGCTCAACTTGATTTTCAATGCAATTGTAAACACAACCAATAAGAACTCTAGTTAATTGTTTGGAAATTGGGTATTATTTAACTGGTGCTTGATTAGAAATTAGTAATTAGAAATTAGAAATTGGCCAATCAAACTGGCCCCTGCCCATATGGCTTTTTTTGGATTGGATATCGGCTCGTATGCGATCAAGTTCGCCAAGATTGAGCGGGGCACCAGCCCCAAGGTGGCGAGGCTGGGGGCGATCTATAACCCGGTCGGGCAGATTTTACCCTCTGATCCGAACCAATTTGTACAGTTGTCTGCCGCGATCAAAAACGGGGTCAGCGATCACGGTTTGGCGGGGATGAGCTGTCACCTGGCGGTGCCGGGATTACAGTCCTATATCAGCATTGTGGCCATGCCGGCTCTCTCGGATGCGGAATTGTCTTCGGCGATCAAGTGGGAGGCTGAGCAGCACATCCCGGTGTCTTTGGATGAGGTGAACTTTGAGTACGATGTGGTGTGGCGGCCACCCAAGGGCTCGACTGAAGAGAACATGAGCGTGTTTATGGTGGGGGTACCCAAAACGACGGTGGAGCGGCTGTTGGAGTTGCTGCGACAGGCCGGTCTGGAAGCGATTGGGTTGGAGCCGGAGCCGGTGTCGTTAAACCGGGCGTTTTTTGGCAAGAAGATCAAGGAACCGCCGGTGACCACGCTGGTGTGTGATTTTGGGGCGCTGTCGACGTCGTTTGTGGTGATTGAAGATAGCCGGATGGTGGTGACGCACACGGCCAACATGGGTAGTTTGGCGCTGACGCGGGCGCTGGAGCGGGCTTTTTCGCTGGATCCCTCACAGGCGGAAGAGTACAAGCGCACGTATGGTTTGGAGAACAACCAACTAGAAGGCAAGGTGAGAAACGCGCTGCTGCCGGTGTTTAGCGCCGTAATCGATGAGGTGCGCAAAACGATGCAGTTTTATGCTTCCAAGTACAATGGGATGAGGAAAGTGTCCAGGATAGTCATGGTGGGGGGCGGGTCAAATTTGCCCGGGATGGTGACTTATCTGGCCGAGACACTGTCGGTGGAGGTGGTGGTGGGAGATCCATTTGCCGGAATGAAAACCGACGGAAAGATCCAACTACCGCCAGACAAGGCCTCTTACGGAGTGGCGGTAGGGCTGGCGCTGAAAGAGTTTTAGCGGGAAATTTTTGGGGAAAGAAGTAATAACTGGATTAATTAGGCTTTGGGCACAGTCATGATAGAGGTCAATTTACTAGAGGAACAGAGAAGAGAGATTGTCAAACGCGACCAAGAGGTAAACGCGGTTGCCAAAGTGTCTTATGCGATATTGGTGGTGGTGGTGGGGTTGTTTTTGGCGTTTCAAGGGGTGAGGTTGTGGTTTGCACTGAGGCAGTCGCAAGTTACCGCAGAACTTGCCAGCCAGAAAAGGGTGCTAGCGGAGTATGGCAGCGTGGAGGCCGAAGGATTGGTGGTGGCCGACAAATTAAACGAGATCGTTAAAATTATTGAGGGTCGTGACAAAACAAGGGAGAAGCTGCGGCTTATTTTTAGCGTGTTTGACCGCGGTTCGACCCTCAAGCAAATTGGCTTTGGGGGTGTGACTGATGAGGGCGATTTGAAGGTGAGCGGGGCGGCCGAAGGGATCTTTGCTTATATTGACTTTGACGAGCGGATGAAGGGGTTAGCCGAGGAGGAGGGTTTTGAGAAGTTATACCTGGCCAGCCTGTCGCGAGGCGACGGGGGCCAGTATAGTTTTAGTTATGAGATTACTATAGCGGCGCCCGAGGCGCCGCCGAGCAAAAAGGGGGCCAATGTCGGAAAGTAGACCTCCCTCCCCCACCGAGGTGGTGATGGCCAAACTCAAGTACTACCGAGTGCCGATGGTGGTGGCGGTGGTGAGCTTAGGGCTGATGATGTTTTCCTGGACGCAGTATTCCCAGCTGACTATTGCCAGAAAAGATCTGGCTGATGATGGGCAAGAACTGGAGGCGATCAATAGAAAAGTGGCGTTTTTGAAGTCCCAGGACTCGGCAACTTTGGCGCACAATAAAGAAGTGGTGAATCGGGCCTTACCTGGTGAGAAGCCGGTGTTTGCGGCGGTGACCGGCCTGCGGGGGGCGGCGCGAGCCAGCGGAGTGCTGGTGTCGGAGTTGACCAGTGCCCCGGGACAGATATCGACCGGTTCGGCGACGACCAGTAAACAGACCGCACAGCCTGGGAAAGTGGGGACTTTGGTGGTGGAGATGGGGGTGGAAGGGAGTCTACCGGCAATAAACGACTACTTGCTGCGAGTATCGGAAATGGTGCCCCTAGTGGGATTGGAGAGTGTGGAGATTTCGGTGATGGGAGACTCTCCAGAGGGTGAGGAAGCCAATTACCGAGCAGATTTGGAGCTTCAAGTCTATTGGATGTTGCCGGCTGCTGCTGCTAAAACGGGTACGTCTGCACCAGTGGCTGGTTTGTCGGCCAATGCGGAAGGAACGCTTATCAGCGTGGAAGGGTTTAAGTTTTATGGGCTGGAATTGTAGATCTTAGATGGTAGATTCTGGATTGAAAAACCCCGCGGGCGCGGGGTTTGGAATTCAATTTAAGAAGGGGTTATCCTCCTTTGTCCTTTGGCCAGCTTAGGACTACGGAAGGATTCTGCTGTGGTTGTGGCTAGGCTTTATTTGGCGGGTTTTTCTTCTGGTTCTGCTTCAGCCTTGGGAGTTTCGGGGGCCTCTTCGGCTTCGACCGAGTCAGACTCGGCTTCGACTTCCGCTGGGGTTTCTGCTTCAGACTCGGCTTCGACCAAGACCTCGTCGTCTTTGATAGTGGGCTCCACGGCCCCTTTGTCGGAAGTGGGGGCGACGCCCGAATCTTTGACGTCGACGCGGATGTGGGCTTCCTGGCGGATGGCCATGATGCGCATGATGGTTCTGATGGCATTGATCACTTTGCCGGCTTTGCCGATAACGCGGCCCATGTCGCCCTCGTCGACGGAGATCAAGAAGGTAATGCGACCCTGGTCGTCGGTGGTTTCTTCGATGGCGACACTATCTGGGTTGTCAACGACGTTTTTGACGAGGTTTTCGAGGAATTGTTTCATAGGTTCCTGGGGGGTTAGTAACTAGTAATTAATTAGTAATCGGCGTTAACTTGATTAAGATTGGGCGGCTGCAGCTGCTGCCGGTTTAGCTGCTGCTTTTGTTTCCGTTGGTTCAACGGCTTTGCTCTCTTTGATTGGAGCGGAATTGTGTGGATCCGGTTGGGCGGCTTGGGGCTCGGCTTTGGCTGCTTCTTGTGCTTTTTTCTTTTTGGCGGCGACTTTACTGGCTTTGGGAGCGATGCCTGAAGTTTTGGGGGAGATTTTGGCACTTACCCCGTCGGCTTTGGCGCGGATGGCGCGGACGGTATTGGTGGGTTGGGCGCCTTTGGCGAGCCACTCGTCGTAGGATTTTGTATCAAGGACGATGGTTGAAGGACTAGTCAGTGGGTTGAAGTGGCCAAGAAGGGCGACGAATTTACCGTCACGTTTAGAGCGGCGTTCGGCCACGACGATGCGGTAGCTGGGCTGGTGTTTTTTGCCGGTTCTGGAAAGTTTGATTTTCAACATAGTTTTTGGGTAGTAGTGCTGAAGCGAGCTTGGGTTCCGGAGCTCGTCTTCCAGGCGAACTCCGATTTTATCAGACAGTGCCTCTTGTAGCAAGCTTGGTTAAGGCGCGCTCGGCCGCTTGTTGGGCGGCTTCTTGTTTGCTATCGCCCTCCCCTGTTGCAAGTTGTTGACCCGCGACGGTAACTGCCATGACAAAGCTTCTTTGGTGGTCTGGTCCAGACTGGCTGACCAGGTGGTAGGTGGGGGTTTTGTGACCTTGTGACTGGACGGTTTCTTGGAGGGTGGATTTAAAGTCTTTGTAGAGGGACTTGGCGATGATTTCGGGGAGAGTGGGATTGATCAGGTTCGATTCGATAAAATCGCGGGCGGCCTGGTAGCCGGAGTCTAGGTAGATAGCGCCGACGACGGCTTCGAAAGTGTCGGCCAACAGGCTCTCGTTGGTGCGGCCGCCGCCTTGGTCTTCGCCGCGGCTCATCAGCAGGTCTTGGCCAAAGTCGAGCTTAGTGGAGATGGTGGCCAGAGTGGTGGTTTTGACCAGGGCGGATCTTAAGGCGGTGAGGTCGCCTTCCGGTTTGTCGCTGTAGTGATGATAGAGGTAATCGGAAGTGACCAGCTGGAGAACGGAGTCGCCCAGGAACTCGAGACGCTCGTTGGACTGCTTGGCGCTGGTTTCGTTTAAGTAGGAGCGGTGGGTGAAGGCTTGTTTGAGGAGGGATTGGTCTTTGATGGGGAGAGTCATGGGAGGAAATTTCTAACGGCTAAGCTGATTCGTCGATTTCGGGGTCTTTTTTGAGTTGTTTGAGAATGTTGCCGAGGACGCCGTTGATAAACTTGGCGGAGGAGTTGCTGCCGAATTCTTTGCCAAGTTCAATGGCTTCGTCGATGATGACTTTGGGGGGAGTGTGAGTGTGATTAAGTTCGTGGATGGCCAGGCGCAGGACAGCCAGGTCAACGCGGTTTATCTGGTTGACGGGCCACTCGGACGCGGAGAGGGAAATGGAGTGATCAATTTCGGGTAAGTTGTTGACGATGGGGAGAATGGCTTCTGGGGTTTGGTCGGGGTGAGGGTTGAAGCTATAGGCAAACAGCCATTTTAAGAGGTGTTGGCGGTGTTTGTGTCGTGGATCAGCCGATTTTTTCATGAGCAGAGGTGGAGGTTAATCCGCCTTCGCCCTTTAATATTGCTCAGGGCTTGGGTGGATTTCGAGTTTGTTAAATTGTATTTGCGTTGTGTTGCTATTTTAGTCATCTAAAGACTAGAGTTAGTGTCGGCAATCTCAATATTGGCCGCAAGAAGGGCATTGCTGGTGGGGAAGACGGTCGGCGCCGCAGTTTTTGCAGACGACGATATTTTTGGTGGCCATTTTGTGGCCAATCCTTCTTTTGCCTTTTCTTCTGGTGCTGATTCTTCGCTTGGGGAGTGCGCCCATTTTGAGTAAATCCTAAATACTAAATTCTAAACTCTAAATAACTAGGGGTATTTTAATCTGGAGGGAGAAAAAATGCAATCGG
>CAYMQI010000020.1:6516-14791 GCA_964392715.1 uncultured Pseudomonadales bacterium
CTAATTGAGGGTGGTTCTGGGTGAGGTATCCAAGTTCAATTTGACCTTGAGTTGTGGGTAGTGGTCCAGGTTGGGGTCGGTGCTGATGATGTTGGTGGCGGCTTCTTTGGTGGTTTCGATGAGTTTTATATTGCTGAGGCGGGCAAGTTTGAGGGCGTCAAAACCATGCTGCATCACTCCAAACACTTCACCCGGGCCTCTAATTTTAAGATCAATTTCGGCCAGTTTGAAGCCGGAGTGATAGCGGGTCATGGCGGTGAGGCGGTGGCTGACCGTCTGGGTATCTGTTGAAGTAAACAAAAGACAGTAACTTTGGGTGTCTCCCCTACCGACGCGGCCACGGAGTTGATGAAGCTGAGCCAGGCCAAAGCGCTCTGCGGCCTCGATCACGATAACGGCGGCTTGGGGGATGTCGATGCCGACTTCGATCACGGGAGTGGCGACGAGAATTTGGGTGATGCGGGTCTTGAAGTCGGTAATGGCCCGGTTTTTTTCGGCAGATTTCAGACGGCCATGGATGAGGCCGATCTTAAAATCGGGGAAAATTTTGGTAAGTTTGTCATATTCCTGCCGGGCAGACTTGACCTCTTTTAATTTGTCGGTTTCTGAGGGGTCGATCAGGGGACAGACGACGAAGACTTGGGCGGTTTGTGTGGCAATTTGATCCCGAATCCAGCGGTAGGCGCCCGTCCGCTTGGCGGAAGGGACGACCCAAGTTTTGATCCGCTCTCGGCCATGGGGAAGTTCGTCGATGATGGAGACGTCGAGGTCGCCGTAGAGGGTCAGAGCAATGGTGCGGGGAATGGGGGTGGCGCTCATGGTGAGGCGGTGGGGGTTGTCGCCCAAGCTTTCCAGCTTGGCGCGCTGAGCGACGCCAAAGCGGTGCTGCTCATCGATGATGATGAGACCAAGGTTGTTGGGGGGTTCCTCCTCCTTCGCCTTGGGCTTGGGAGGACGAGCCGGCGCTTGCGACCCGCTTAGGTTTTTGTCAAAGAGGAGGGCGTGGGTGCCGATGGTAAGGTCAAACTCCCCTATCTGTTTGGTGGCGCCGGTTCTCAGGCCGATGGATAAGTTGGTAGCGGCGAAGAGCTTGGTGAGTTCCCGGTAGTGCTGGTTGGCCAAGATTTCGGTGGGGGCCATAAACAGGGATTTGAGGCCTGAGAGGTGAGTAGCGTAAGCGGCGATGGCGGCGACGACGGTTTTGCCGGAGCCGACGTCGCCCTCGAGGAGTCGGTTCATGGGTGAGCCTTTTTCCAGGTCTTCGAGGATTTGGCCAGTGGCGCGGTGTTGGGCGCGGGTCAATTTGAAGGGCAGAGAGTCGATAAAGTGGCGAATTTCTTGGTGATGAAGTTGAATGAGTCGGCTGACCTGTTTTTGCTTGAGGAGGTGGCGTTTGTGGGCGCCTTCCAGCTGGAGGAAGAAGAGCTCGTCGAAGGCAAGGCGGTGGCGGGCGAGCGTAAGGGTATCTTGTGACTCTGGAAAATGGATTTGTGTGAGGGAGTAGGATAGAGGTTTTAGACTGTAGCGTTGAATGGTAGCGGGAGCAAGGTGGTCGGTGATGTCGGCAGTGTCGAGAGTGGCTTTGATGCGCGACCTAAGCCACTTGGAAGAGACGCCGGCGGTCTCGGGGTAGACGGCGACTAAGCGGCCGGTGTGGAGACTAGGTAATAATTGAGATCCAGCGGGTCCTGTCAACGACACTCCCCCAAAAATGGCATCGGCTGGGCTGCCTGATTTTGTATTCTGGTTAAATTTTTCTTTGCCTGCTGGCAGTTTTTGGGGGTCCCCCTGTCGTTGCCACCCGCTTAGACTGTTTTCATCTACCCGTTCGTGCTCTGGTGCTTGGAGGGTAAGGCGGCCGTGGTAATCTTTGACGCGGCCGGAGAAAGCGTACCACTCCCCTTCTCTAATGGTACGGGAGAGAAAGGATTGATTAAACCAAGTAATTTGGATTTGGCCGGTGGCGTCGGCGACTTTGGCCTGTTGGAGGTTTTTGCCGAATTTGGTGTAGATATTTTTGAAGTCGAGGACCTCCGCAATGATGGTGGCGATTTCACCGTCCTTTAAGTCTTGGATGATGGTGAACTGCGAGCGGTCGAGGTAACGGATCGGGTAGTGGTGTAGAAGGTCGCCAACCGTATGAATGTTTAGTTTATGGAGTTTATCGGCGTAGTTGGGGCCGATAAGGGGGATGTTGGTGATGGGGTCGGTAAGGGAAAGCATATTGATGCCATTTTAATACAAATGGAAATGGCGATATGGCTTGATGATGATATGGTTGTGGAACCATCCAACCATGTAACCATGCAACCGTTGGCGATGCTAGAACGCATAGAAGATGGGCAGGAGCGAAGTGACGATCAGGGCCAAGGAGGCGATGGCGATAATGATGCCGAAGAGCTTTCGTTGTTTTTTGGTTAACCGCATGGGCGAAATTGCAAATGTTAAATGCTAAATTACAAACGTTTAATCGACTTTGGCTTTTCTAAATAGTCGTTTACCAACTTGAAGAATTTCGCCGCCGCCCACGTCGAATTTTTCGTTTAGATGAGTGATTGATTGCCCGTTCCATTTAATACCACCTTGGGCCGCCAAGCGTTTGATCTCTGAGTTGCTCAAGTTGATATTTGCTTGTTTGATGATATCTAAGTAGGTATGCTCTCCCCTATCAATGGAAAATTCCTCCACTTCGTCGGGAGTTTCTTTTTGCTGGACGGTGCGGTGGAAGTGGTCGGCGGCGGCGCGGGCCTTATCTTCCCCGTGGAATTGGCGGGTGATGTCCTCTGCCAAGCGTTTTTTGTGGTCGAGGGGGTTTTGGTCGAGGTCGGTAAGGTCCTCCAGAGGTAGGTCGGTCAAGAGTTGCCAGTAGGAGAGGATTTGGGAGTCGGGAAGGCTCATGATTTTGCCGAACATATCTTCGGGAGTGTCGTCGAGCCAGATGCAGTTGCCGGTCGTCTTACTCATTTGGCCGCCGTCGGTGCCAAGAATCATGGGGACGGTGAGGACAAACTTGTCGCGGCCCTTCATTTTGTGTTGGAGTTCGCGGCCAATAAGCATGTTGAATTCCTGGTCGGTGCCGCCGATCTCCAGATCTACGTCCATGGCGACGGAGTCGTAGCCCTGAAGAAGGGGGTACATAGTTTCGTGGTACCAAACGGTGTCGCCCTGCTCGATTCTTCTGGTGAAGGATTCGCGTTTGAAGAGTTGGACGGCGGAGATGTTGCTGGCGATCCCGACAATGTCTTTGAGGGTGAGGGGGACGAGCCAATCACCGTTTTGCTTGATGGTGATTTTGGAGAAGTCGACAATAGGAGCGACTTGGTCTTTCCAGCCCTCTATGTTTTGGTCGATTTCTTCCTGGGTGATGAGTTTCCTACCGGTGTCGCGCTCAGAGGGATCCCCCACCAAGACGGTGCCAGTACCAAAAAGAAAGATGACTTCGTGGCCAAGGCGGGCAAAGTCCATGAGTTTACGAAGGCCGATGGTGTGGCCGAGGTGCAGGCGGCCGCCGGTCGGGTCAAAGCCCTGGTAGAGGCGGATTTTGCGGCCGGAGTTTAAGAGCTCTTGCAGGCCTTCTTTGGAAGGAAGGACCTTTTCGACTCTTCTGGTAAGTAATTTGTCGTTGGGGTTCATAGGACTCCTCTGATTATACATGGTAATTTTATTTTGTAGAATTTTGAAAATGGTTAAGGAATATTTGGATTTGAGTGAGGATTCTTTGAGCCTCTTTATTGAAGCGAAACATGTCCTGAGCCAGTTCGGGTGAGTCTTGGGCGACCTGACGTTGGTTTTCGAGGACTAAATTAAAACCGGGCGTGTCTATACCCGGTTGAGGTTGCAGTTTAAGGTGGAGGCTGATGTGGCCAAAGAGAAAAGCGACGGCTTGGGAGCGGGCCATCAGGCGATCGTGTTCCCGGGGTTTGAGCCTGACGAGCTTGAGGCCAAGGTTTTGTAAATGGTCGAGGAGGAGGCCGAGACGAGCTTGGTTGCGGACTCTAAGTGGCCAGAAGACAAAGGTGAGGCCGGTAAAATCGGTGCCGTTTCTGGTACTGATGGGGCCAAAGAGAGGGTGAGAAGAGACGAGGTCAACACTTTTGGGCAGGTGTTTTTGGAGCCAGAGGGAGGGTTGGTGGTTGAGGGAGCAGACTTCGACGAAAGTGTTGTGGGAGTTTTTGTTGAGTAGGCGGGAGTTGGTTTTGAGAAAGGTTTCGAGAGTGCTGATGGGGATGGCCGGGAAAACCAAGTCGCAGTTGATAACCTTTTTTAGAGGAAAAATAGTTTGTTGGTTTACCGGTTTGCTGGAGGATGATTGAAAGATTTGAAAGCGTTGAGGACTGCCTTCAAAAATTTTCCGGAGAACCGAAGCAAACCGGCCTGTACCAATAATACCGATGGTGATTTGGTTGGAGCTAGTCATGAAATCCTAGTGTGCTGATAATTTGTAAAGCCTGGCGCATTTCTTCCAGATCAAGCTGTTGTTTGGCATCGGTGAGGGCTGTCGGTGGATTGGGGTGGGCTTCGATGATGACACCGTCGAAGATGTGTGAGGGAAGAAGGTCTTTTAGGATTGATAATACTTTGGATCTGGTGCCACCGATGTGGGAAGGGTCGAGAATGATTGGTAAGCCTGTTTCTTCTTTGGCTCTGCTGACCATCTCAAGGTCTGGTAGGTTTCTTAAGCTTTGTGGGTTGGGCAATTCTGGGTGAGGGGTGTGACCACGATGACAAAGTAAGAGGCGATTTTCCGGGAAACCGGCGGCCAAGACATGTTTGACTATACCCAGCCAATGACGAAGATCGGGCCAGGGTTGGTTTTTGATCATCAACAGCGTTGTGTCAGGTGCGTTTTTAAGAGCTCTGGTAATGTCTTGTTGAATCAAGTGGTTTTGGTTTCTGGAGCCCAACCAGACTAATAGCGGGCCGGGTGGGCTTAGCCTGAGATTGTTAATTAGAAGGTCTACGTGTTGGGGCAGGATGACTTCTGTGGCTACGGCGATACCTTGGTTTGAAAGTTGATTGAGCCAAGGAAGGCCTGACTCCCCCATTCCTTCAAAACCTGGTTCGGTGCGGGGTTTCCAGAGGTTGGCCCTGACACAGTCAACGCCGAGCTTGGCGAGTTGTTTCCCCCAGCTGACCACTTGATCTTCTGTTTCGGCGGCACAGGGTCCGGCGATAATTTGGGGCGGCCAGTTAATTTGTTCTTTGTTCATTTTTTCCTTATAAAACTAAAAAACCCTCACTTAAGGAGGGTTTGAACTTGCTATTTTGTGTTTTTAATAGATTGTCGCTGCCTCCTTGCAGCAAAACCTAGCCAGGAAGCCCAAGTAGAAATTTGAATAGTTAAAGTTTTTGATTGAAAACTGAGTCATGTTAGATAAATAGGCAATAAAAAACCCTCTGGTGGAGGGTTGATGGTGAAAACTTGATTTTACAGATGTAGATGCGCGGCGAACCCTCCGTTTAGACGGTTTTGAAATAAAAGTAGTAGAAGGTTTGCGCTTTGGTGTTCATGTGGGAGATTATCTTAGGTTGGATGACGTCTGTCAAGTTTTCGATGGTGTTTTGGGAGGTGGATTTTGTTACAATGAGGGATCATGAGGTGGCTAAGGACCAGAATCAGACACTTTAAGTCGTGGTGGCGCAAAAACAGCATGGATAAGGCCAGGCTGATCCGGGCAGTGGCGCTGTTTTTGTTCGCGAGCGTGATCGGTGGGGTGGTGCTGACGCTTGTTTTGTTTGCCTGGTATTCGAGGAACTTGCCCAATCCTGGCGAAGTGGTGCGGCGGGAAGGCTTTAGCACTAAGATAATGGACCGAAACGGCGAAGTGCTTTATGACGTGTTTGGTGACCAGAGGCGAACGCCGGTGGAGCTTGATCAAGTGCCGGATTACTTGAAGCAGGCGACGATTGCGATTGAGGACAAGGAGTTTTACAAACACGAAGGGTTTGATGTCTGGGGTATGGTGCGGGGCTTTAGCCGGTTGTTTACCCGCGGCCGGGCTCAGGGAGGATCGACGTTGACGCAGCAGTTGGTCAAGAATGTGTTACTGACTGACGAGCGGTCGGTGGCCCGCAAAGTGAAGGAGTTTGTGTTGTCGGTGCAGATCGAGCGGCGATTCACCAAAGACCAGATACTCCTCATGTACCTAAACGAGGCGCCTTATGGAGGGACGGCTTGGGGAGTGGCGTCGGCGGCGGAGATTTATTTTAATAAGTCGGTAGCGGATCTTGATTTGGCGGAGGCGGCGATCCTGGCGGGGATGCCCCAGCGGCCGAGTTATTACTCGCCGTTTGGGTCTAACCCAAGCGCCTATGAGGGCAGGACGGGTGATGTGTTACGGCGGATGAGGGAGGATGGGTACATTACGCGCGAGCAGGAGGAGGAGGCGGTGGGCAAACTGCCCGAGGTGGAGTTTGCCGAGCGGAGCGTGGGGATCAAGGCGCCTCATTTTGTATTTTATGTGGAGCAACAGTTGGAGGATATGTTTGGGCCGGCGCTGGTCGAGCAGGGGGGCTTGCGGGTGACGACGAGCCTGGATTTGCCTCTGCAACAAGAGGCTCAACAGATCGTGGCCGAAGAAGTGGATAAAGTGGCCAATTTGGATGTGGGTAATGGAGCGGCTTTGGTGATGGACCCGGAGACGGGTGAGATCCTGTCGATGGTGGGGAGCAAGGATTATTTTGCCAAGGACTATGACGGGCAAGTGAACGTGGTGACGTCGCTGCGGCAACCAGGTTCGTCGATCAAGCCGGTGACCTACGCGCTGGCATTTGAGAAGGGTTACAGTCCCGCCCATATGTTGATGGATGTAAAGACTGAGTTTCCGGGAGGGGGCAGTAATCCGACTTATGTGCCGGAGAACTATGACGGCAAGTTCCGGGGCTTCGTGCAGCTCCGGTTTGCCTTGGGGTCGTCGTTAAACATCCCGGCGGTGAAGTTGTTGTCTTTGGTGGGAATCCGCGACATGTTGTCTCTGGCCTACGATATGGGGTTTGAGAGTTTGGAGCCGACAGAGGAAAACCTGAAACGGTTTGGGTTGTCGGTGACTTTGGGTGGAGGTGAGGTCAGGCTGTTAAACGCGGTGCAAGCTTATAGCGCTTTTGCCAACGGCGGGGTGCGGGTGGAGCCGGTGGCGATTTTGAAGGTAGAGGATAGAAACGGCAAGACTTTATTTGAACACAGGCCGGTAAAGGGGAAGAGAGTATTGGATGAGAAGGTGGCGTTTTTGATAAATCACGTACTGTCGGATAATAATGCTAGGCTGTTAACATTTGGCTCGAATAGCCTGCTTAATATGGGCGGGCGGCCGATTGCGGTGAAAACGGGAACGACCAATGACCGGCGGGATAACTGGACGATTGGCTGGAGTAGTTCGACGGCGGTGGGGGTGTGGGTGGGTAATAATGACAACTCACCGATGAAGGGGGTGGCTTCTGGCGTGACCGGGGCGTCACCGATCTGGCGGCGGATTATGTTGCGGGCTTTGGAGGATAGGCCGGCGCGGGCGTTTGCCGTGCCCAACGGTGTGGAAGCGACCTTTGTGGATCAGGTAAGCGGCTATCCGGAGCACGATGGCTTTCCAGCGCGGAGTGAGTACGTGATCCGGGGGACACTGCCTTCGCTACCCGATGCAATCCATACTAAGCTTAAACTTTGTAACGGAGAGAATAAATTGGCGGCGCCGGGACAGATTGCCGAGAATAATTACTACGAAAAGGAGTATTTTGTTTTTCGGGAGAATGATCCGTTTGCGGGGGTTGGCGGAGAAAATAAATGGCAGAAAGGGATTGACGAGTGGGTGGCAACCCAAGGTGATGAGAAGTATCATCCGCCGACTGACAAGTGCACGGGCACGGGCCAGGACGTGGTGGTGCGGGTCAAGCACCCGGAGAATTATCATGATTATGATGGAGATAAGATCGAGGTGGATGTGGATGTATTTGCCGATAAGTCGATCAAAAACGTGGAGATTATAGTGGGTGATGCGCTTAAAGAGCGGTTGTCGGATAAACCGTACAAGACGACTTTGACGCTGGCGCCGGGGGTGTATGTGCTAAAAGCGCGGGCGGTGTTTAGCGATGACTCAAGTGTGGTGTCGGGAGAGACGACGTTTGGAATGGGTGGGGTGAGTTCGACGGCGACGCCGACACCAACGCCGGCACCGTCCCCTACTCCGACGGCGGGTCCTTAGCTGTAGATTTCAAAATATATGGCACAGGAAGAAGAATTAGATATAGTATCTACCAGTTTGTGAAGAGACAAAGTCTTTACCTT